>DAORTY010000142.1:3791-9245 GCA_035432905.1 Ilumatobacteraceae bacterium
GGCCCGTAGAACCGCTCGTCCACTTCAACCTTGCAACGCGGACAGCTCACCGTCATCAGGTCCATCAGTAGGCCTCGGCCCAGAAGGTGCTCAGCGCTGCCGCCCCAGCAGCGGGGTCGCCCAACATCCACCAGTGACCCTGACCGTCCATGACATGGCGGCTGGCACCCAGTCGGTCGGCGACCTCGGCACCGAGATCGTCACCCCGCACGAACGGGTCGTTGGGGGCGATGATCGCCAAACCCGGCAACGTTCCAACCGGACCGAGCGCTTCGCCCCACAATTTCATTTCGGACTCGGGCGCCGAGCGATACAGCGCAAGAATGCTGGCGCTCATCACGTCGTCGCTGACCGCCACCAACTGTTCACCCGTCGCCCGCGGAATGCCGATCATCTCGTAGAGCGCAATACGCTCCTCGGTCGACGCCGCCTGGTTCTGGGCGAAGTACTCCTCGCCCGCGCCGGGGGTCTGCCAGATCTTGGCGAAGTCGTGCCAGACGTAGTCAGGATGGAAGAGGCCGAGCACGTCGCAGGCCCATGTTCGGAACAGTTCGGGCCGCAACGACACCGCTCGCATACCAATGCCGCCACCCCAGTCGTGACCGACGAAATCGACCGGGCCATGTTCGGCGGCGATCGGCTCGACCACGCCGATGAACCACGCGACGTACTCCTCCTTGGTAGAACCGAACCCTTCGGGCACGGGGCAGCCGAAGCCAGGCAGCTGCGGTGTCACCACGTCGGTCCGGCCGAGTTGCGCCACCAACGGCTGCCAGATGACAGGGGTCTCGGGGTTTCCATGCAGCAAAACGACGGTCATGGCGACGATCGTAGGCCACCGGGCCCGACAGCGCGACCGGTGAGGATGATTGCGAAGTCGGACCTTCTGCTACAGCGACACTTGGCATAAGGTCAGTTTCATGACGAACCCCAATATCCGCTTCGGCCTGCAGATCCCGTTGTTCACCTACCCCGGTGTCGCTACCGACGACCTGTTCGAACGCGTCTCGGACATTGCGGTCACCGCCGAGGACAGCGGGTTCGACAGCGTGTTCGTGATGGACCACTTCTACCAACTGCCCGGCCTCGGTGCCCCGCAGGAGAACATGTTCGAGGCCTACACGCTGCTGTCCGCACTCGCCGCCTGCACGCACACGGTGCGCCTGGGGTGCATGGTCGGTGGCATGACCTACCGCAACCCTGCATTCCTGGTGAAGACGGTGACCTGCCTCGACGTGATCTCCAAGGGTCGCGCGATCTGGGGCATCGGCGCCGGTTGGTTCGAGAAGGAGCACCAGGATTACAACTTCGAGTTCGGCACCTTCACCGATCGCTTCGAGAAGCTGGAGGAGGGGCTGCAGATCGCGAAGAGCATGTTCGTCAACGACACCACCACCTTCGATGGCAAGTGGTTCAAGGTCACCGATGCCTTCAACAGCCCCAAGCCGGTGCAGGCCGGCGGGCCGCCGATTCTCATCGGCGGCAGCGGTGAGAAGAAGACGCTGCGCATGGTCGCCCAGTACGGCGACGCCTGCAACGTGTTCGGTGATGCCACACAGGTGCGCCACCTGATGGGCGTGCTCGACGAGCACTGCGCCACCATCGGCCGCGACCCCTCGGAGATCTGCCGTACCCGTCTGGGCACGCTCGTCGTGGGCGAGACGATGGACGCCGCCCAAACGAAACTCAGCGCGCGTTTCGGTGGCGCTTCGCTCGACCAACTCCCAGCCGACCTCCAGGTCCGTGTCGCAGCCACGTTCATCGTCGGTGATCCCGACGAGGTCGGCTCGAAGGTGCAGGGGCTGCTCGACGCCGGGCTCGACGGCGTCGTCGTCAACATGCCCGACGCACATGACCTGGAAGCTGTCGCTCTGGCCGGCAGCGTGCTCTCCAACGTCTTCGCGTAGAGGGCAGGTGTCAGCCGGTGCCGAGAATACGGGCTTTCTGCTCGGCGAACTCGGCATCGGTGAGCACACCTTGCTGATGCAGCGCTGCTGCCTTTGCCAGTCGGTCGAGCGGGTCCGCCGACACACCCGCACCGCTGAGATCGATGACCTGGGCGTTGCCGGCGGCGGTCGCTTGGGCGATCAGGGCGCCGATGTCGATGCCGCCAACGAGCGTCCCTGGTTCCACCTTCACGCCGTTCACGAACGTGCCGAGGTCGACGGTCCGCGTCGTCACGGTCGACGAGGGTGGCGCAGGGTTGGGGTCCAACATGATGTGGTCGAGGTCGTCAGGGTCATACAGCACGCTGATGCGGTCGCCGACGCTGGGAGTGTGGAACTGCGAGTAGCGCAGGGTGCACTTCAGCTCGAACGACGGCATGCCCCCCGGCGGTTGGATCTGCAGCGTCGTCTTCAGACCAACCTCTGCACCGGCGATGTTGCCGCTCGAGGTGACCGACACCCCACGGCTCGCAATCTCGGTGACGGTAGCAACAGCGCGAGTTCCCTCGCTCTCCAGCTCCTTGCGAACACCTCGTCGAGGCTTGCCGAACATGGCGCCCTCCTCCCGTTTCACCGCACTGTAGTCACCGACGCGTAGCCTTGATCCATGAGCGATCACGTCACGACCTCACGCGTTGTTCGTGGCGCGTGCCATCACGACTGCCCCGACACGTGCGGTTGGCAGGTCACGGTCGAGGGCAGTGGCCCCAGCGAGCAGGCAGTGCAGTTGCGCGGTGACCCCGCGCACCCGTACAGCAAGGGCGAGCTGTGCCCGAAGGTGAACCGCTTTCTCGATCGCGTCTACAGCCCGGATCGCGTGCTGCACCCCATGCGCCGCGTGGGCGCCAAAGGCGAGGGCCGCTTCGAGCAGATCACATGGGACGAAGCGCTCACCGAGATCGCCACCCGCTTCACGGGCATCATCGCCACACACGGGCCCGAAGCGCTGATGCCCTACGTCAGCGCCGGCAACCAGAGCCTGCTCGCGCTCATGTTCGGCGAACGCTTCTGGCATCACGTCGGGGCCTCCCGTGTCATCGGTTCGTTGTGTGGCTCCACCGCCGGCGCCGGCGCGGCCACCACCAATGGCACCGGCAAGGGCATCGACCCCAGCGACCTGGTGCACAGCAAGCTGATCATTCTGTGGGGCACCAACACCCGCCTCACCAACCGGCACCTGTGGCCGATGATCGAGCAGGCTCGCTCCGAAGGTGCGCAGGTCATCGTCATCGACCCGCTGCGCACGATGACGGCCGGCTCGGCCGACTGGTTCCTGCAGCCGCTGCCCGGCACCGACGTCGCGCTGATGTTGGCGATGATGCACGTGCTCATTCGCGACGGCCTCACCGACGACGAGTGGGTGGCCGCACACACCGTGGGCTTCGACGATCTGGCCGAGCACGTTGCCGAATGGACTCCTGCTCGCGCGGCGGAGATCACCGGGCTCGAGGTCGCCGACATCGAGCGCCTCGCCACGCTCTACGGCACCATCCGACCGGCCGCCATCCGCACGCTCATCGGCGCCGAGCACCACGAGCACGGCGCGATGTTCTTTCGTACGCTCACCTGCCTGCCTGCGCTCGTGGGAGCGTGGCGCGACCAGGGCGGTGGCTTTGCGAGAAGTGTCGGCGTGTGGACCAACGATGCCTTCGACTACCCCGCGCTGGCCCGCCCGGACCTGCTCGCCGGCCGCGAGCCGCGCAGCCTGCAGATGGCTCACCTCGGTCACTCCCTCTCCGACACCGACGAGCCGCTGTACGGCGTCGTGATGATCGGCGTCAACGCCATGGTGTCGGTGCCCAACACCGAACTGGTCCGCAAGGGTCTTTTGCGCGACGACCTGTTCACCGTGGTGCACGACCAGTTCCTCACCGACACCGCTCGCTACGCCGACATCGTGCTGCCCGCCACCACCCAGATCGAGGCCACCGACGCCGTCACGCCGTGGGGTCATCTCTACGTGAGTTGGAACGAGGCGGCCATCGAGCCGCGTGGTGAAGCCGTCAGCAACAGCGAGCTGCACCGCCTGTTGGCACGGGCCATGGGCTTCAGCGAGCCCGCACTGTTCGACGACGATCTCACCGCCCTGCGCGCAGCACTGCCCACCGTCGATCTCGATCAACTCCGCACCGACGGTGTGGTCCGCGTGCCATACCCCGACGACGGCCGACCGTTCGCGAACGGTGGCTTCCCCACGCCGTCCGGCAAGGTCGAACTGCGCTGCGATCGGCTGGTGGCACAGGGCCAGCCCGCGCTGCCCACCTACGCCGAGCCCGCAGAAGCGGCGTTTCGTGGACGCTTCCCCTATGCGCTGATGACTCCCAAGCAGCACACCAGATTCCTCAACAGCGGCTATTCGCATCTCCCCAAGCACGGCCCGCTGGAAGGTGGCCCGTTCCTGGAGCTGTGCGAGAAGGACGCGGCCAACCTCGGTCTGTCGCACGGCGCGCAGGCACGGGTGTGGAACGACCGTGGCTCGATGGTGGCGCCGGTACGCGTCACCGAGCGCTTGCGGCCGGGCGTGGTCGTGGTCCCCTTCGGCTGGTGGGCAGCCGACCACGTCGCCGACGGCAACACCGGTGGGCAGGTGGCCAACTCGCTGACCAACGACACCCTCACCGACTGGGGCGGAGGCGTCGCATTCAGCGACACACGAGTCGCCATAGCCCCCGCCTCACCCGGTTTTACGTAAACACTGTCGGTCTGTGACCTGGGCGAATAGGTACTGGGCCTTGACACAAACCGTGGTTGACGGGCGTTACTCGGCACCCCTGCACTGCGGGTGAGGGGTAGCCTGGCGACATGGCAGGGGAGCTGATCTACGCATTTCGCATCATGCGCCTGCCGCTGCTCGACGCGGGTGGTGCAGCCATCGGTCGCATCGACGACATCGTCGTCATTCCCAGTGCCGGCGGGGGCAGCTCCCGAGTACTCGGCTTCGTCGCCACCAGCCAACGCCGCCGCATCTTCGTCAACACCAATCGCATTGCCACACTCGACAGTGAGGGCGCGCGCCTGCGCAGCTGGGACGTCGACCTCAACCCGTTCAAGCCCCGCCCTGGTGAGCTGCTCATCGGTCGCGACATCATCGATTTCAAGGTCGGCGACGAGACGGTCAGTGACGTCGCACTGCGCGAGGCCAGCGACGGCAAGCAGACGTGGTGGGAACCGGCGAAGGTGCGCCTGGCCCGCCGCTCCGCACTGCGCCGCCGCCCCAGCTACCGCCTCGTCGACGTGGCCGACGTGCCCACGCTGTTCCACATCGGTGCCGGCTCCGAGATGGCAGCCGAGGCCGCCCGGCTTCGCGACATGCACCCCAGCGACGTGGCCGGGGTCGTGCGCGCGTTGCCGTTGGCGCAACGCAAGCAACTCGCCGAGGCAATGGACGACGAGCGCTTGGCCGACCTCCTGGAGGAGTTGCCCGAAGCCGAACAGTTGCGCATCATCGAGGGGCTCGACATCGAGCGCATGGTCAGCGTGCTCGAGGAGATGGAGTACGACGACCTCG
>DAORTY010000143.1:0-9172 GCA_035432905.1 Ilumatobacteraceae bacterium
CAGGTACTTGCGGTTCAGCGTGTTGCGCATGTTGCGCATGTTGCCGTTGATGCCCCAATAGAACTTCGTGCTCACCACGTACGACTCGCGCTTCCAGCCGAGCTCCTTGATGGCGCGGCCCATCTGGCTCTCGCTGCCACCACCTGCGTAGGCCTCGGCGTTGTCGAAGAAGTTGCAGCCGGCGTCGTACGCAGCGGACATGCACTCCAGCGCCATTGCGTCGCCGAGCTGATTGTCGAACGTGACCCAACTGCCGAAGGAGAGGACCGACACTTGCAAGCCGCTGCGACCGAGCCGGCGATATTCCATCTTTGAAGCCATACGGCGACCCTACCGTCGTGTCAGCCGGCTCTGCGTAGTTCGGCGAGCGCAGCGATGCCGGCGGTGCCGACCCCGCAACAACCGCCGATCAGCTGGGCACCGGCCGCCAACCATGCAGGCACCAGCCCGGGCAACTCGACCCCACCGGGGGCACCTGACCAGCACTTGTGGTCGCCGTCCCAGACGGCCCCATGGTTGGGATAGACGACGAATGGCAGCCCGGTGGGGGCCGTCCGCAACAGCGGCTCGACCAGACCGGGCGCGGTGCAGTTCACTCCGACGGCCGTCAACGTGGATGCCACCGCCGCGACGGCGTCGGCGAACACGTCGCCGCTGCAGGTGTGTGCGTCATCGGCGCACGTGAATGTCAGCCAGGCCGGTGCGTCGGTGAGTGCCCGCAGTTCCTCCATGACGATCTCGGCCTCCGCGCGCGATGGCATGGTCTCGACGGCGAACACGTCGGGAGCCGTCTCCACCAACACCTCCAGCCGCGCGCGATGAAGCGCACGTACCTCTGTCCAGTCGGCCGAGTAGTGACCGCTGTACTCGCTGCCGTCACCGAGGTACGCGCCGAACGGCCCGACCGAGCAGGCGACGATCTTGGGCTGAGCAGCGCGGGCGACAGCCGTGGTCGAGGCGAGCAGGCGACGCGCGTGCGGCGCGCTGAGACCGGCAGCGACGAAACCCGGCTCACTGGCCTGATAGCTCGACGTGATGACCACGTCGGCACCGGCGTCCACATATCGACGGTGTGCGGCCGTGATGACCTCTGGCCGGTCGATGAGTGCGGCCGCAGTCCACAGCAGACCAGCGGGATGCTCCCCCATCTCCTCCAGTACCGTCGACAGCCCACCGTCGATCAGGGTGAACGGCTCGCGCACAAGGGCCGTCATACGGGCCGCACCTGCACACCGGCCGCTGTCATTGCCGCTTTCGCATCGGCGATGGTGTGCTCGGCGAAGTGGAAGATGCTGGCCGCCAACACGCCGGTGGCGTGGCCATGGGTGATGCCCTCCGCGAGGTGCTGCAACGTACCGACGCCGCCGCTGGCGATGACCGGCACCCCGACCGCATCGGCGACACGGCGGGTCAGCTCGATGTCGAAGCCCTCGCGGGTGCCGTCGCGGTCCATCGATGTCAACAGAATCTCGCCCGCACCGAACGCAGCCGCTCGCTGGGCCCACTCGATTGCGTCAATACCTGTCGCAGTACGACCGCCGTGGAGGTAGACCTCGAACCCGCCCTCGGGTGTGCGTTTCGCGTCGATCGCGCACACGCAACACTGCGCGCCGAACTCGGCGGCGATGTCGCGAATCAGTTCCGGTCGCTGCATGGCGGCGGTGTTGACACTGACCTTGTCGGCACCGGCGCGCAGCATCAGGCGGGCGTCATCCGCGCTGCGAATGCCGCCGCCGACGGTGAACGGTATGAACACCTGCTCGGCAGTGCGCGAGACGACGTCGACCATGGTCTCGCGTCCGTCGGACGACGCCGTGATGTCGAGGAAGACCAGCTCGTCGGCCCCGTCGGCGTCGTACTTGGCTGCCAGTTCGACGGGGTCGCCAGCATCGCGCAGTCCGACAAAGTTGATGCCCTTCACCACGCGACCGTTGGTGACGTCGAGGCACGGAATGATGCGGGCCACCCTCATCGCGCCAGCTCCGCCAGCGCCTGCTCGACCGTGAACCGGCCCTCGTAGAGCGCCTTGCCGGAGATGACGCCAGCGATACCCGGCACCACCTTCAAGGCGGCAACATCGGCGAGCGTTGCGACACCCCCGCTGGCAATGATGGGAATGCTGGTTGCCCTGCCTACGACAGCGAGGCCGTCGACGTCGGGTCCGGTGAGCATGCCGTCACGCGCGATGTCGGTGATGATGAACACGGCGGCCGTGGGGAACCACTGCAACGCGTCGATCAGCTGCACACCCGAACCCTCCGTCCAGCCGTGCACTGCCAGTTCGCCGCCGCGATGGTCGAGACCGACGCCGACAGCGACGACGGCAGATGCATCCGCGACCAACTGCGGCTCGACGACGGCAGCGCTGCCCATCACCACGCGCGCCACGCCTGCGTCGGCAAGTGCCTGCGCGTCGGCGACGGTACGTACCCCACCACCCGTTTGCACCTGCGCCCGGCCTGCAACGGCGCTCGCTATGGCTGCCACCACCGGTCGGTTCACCGGCGATCCTGAGCGTGCGGCGTCGAGATCGACGACGTGGATCCAGGTGGCGCCGGCGTCGGTGAACGACAACGCCACCGCCACAGGATCGTCGCCATAGGTCGTCTGATCGTCGTAGTCACCCTGACGAAGCCGCACCACTTTGCCGTCACGCAGGTCGATCGCCGGATAGAGATCGATCATGACGTCGCCGCCTGCAACGAGCCGACGAAGTTTCGCAGCATCGCCAGCCCTGACTGCCCGGATTTCTCCGGGTGGAACTGCGTCGCGAACACGTTGTCGTGGCGAAAGGCCGCGTTCACCGTACCTCCGTACTGACAGGTGGCCGCTACTACCGTCGGGTCCGTGGGAACGGCGTGCAGCGAGTGCACGAAATACGCCCACGGATGCTCGCCCAGACCATCGAACATCGGATCGGCGACGGGCAGATCGAGCTGATTCCACTGCATCTGTGGGCGCGGCAACTGATCCGAGATCCACTCGATCGAACCTTCGATGACGCCGAGGCCGACTGCCGTGGGGTCTTCCGCGCTGTCGTCGAACAGCATCTGCATGCCCACACAGATCCCCATGAACGGCCGACCGGACGCCACCGCGTCATGCACGATGGGCTCCAGACCCACCGCACGCAAGGCATTCATGCACGCACCGAACGCCCCCACGCCGGGCAGCACCACCGCTGCGGCGTCGGCCACCAGGCCAGGGTCGGCCGTCAGCCGAGCATCGGCACCGCAGTGCTGCAGCGCCTTCTGCGCCGACCGTAGGTTGCCGATGCCGTAATCGAGCACGGCCACCAAGGGGCCCACGACTGCTCCCTGCGCACTCGCTGCTGTCACAGCACGCCCTTGGTACTGGGCACGCTGGTGCCTTCCACCCGCACCGCGTCGCGCAGCGCTCGAGCAAGGCCCTTGAACGACGCTTCGATGATGTGGTGCACGTTCGTGCCATGACACAACCGCATGTGCAGCGTGATGCCCGCCGCAGTCGCGAACGAGTGAAAAGCGTGCTCGGTCAGCTGCGGGTCGAAGGCCGGGTTACCCAAGGCCAGCACCTCGGGCATCGGCACATCCCACACCACGAACGGGCGACCTGACAGATCCAGCGCCACCTCCACCAACGCTTCATCCAAGGGGTAGAGGCCGCTCGCGAAACGCCGGACACCGGCCTTGTCGCCCAGCGCCTCTCGGAACGCCTCGCCCAGCGCGATACCGACATCTTCGACAGTGTGGTGCGTGTCGATGTGCAGATCACCGGTGGCCGCAATGCGCAGATCGAACCCTCCGTGCTTGCCCAACTGCTCGAGCATGTGGTCGTAGAACGGAATACCGGTGCTGATCTCCACCACGCCGGTGCCATCGAGTTCGATCGACAGGTCGATGGACGTTTCCTTGGTGGTGCGCTGACGGCTGGCAGAACGACTCATGGGGCAACCTTCGAGGGCAGGGCCGCCTCGAGGGCGGCGAGGAACAGATCGTTCTCGGCGGCAGTGCCGATGGTGACCCGCAGGCAGTCGCCGAGACGAGGCCATCCGGAGCAATCACGAATGAGCACGCTGTGGTCCAGCAGCGTCTGCCAAACCACCTTGCCAGGAACGGTGCGAGGGCGAAACAGGATGAAGTTTGCGCCGCTGGGGAAGACGTCGAGCGGCAGCGCCGACATCGCCGCCGACAGCCGAGTGCGCTCGCTGACGATGAACTGCACCCGCTCCTCCATCTCGTCGACGAAGGTCAGCGCCAACCGACCGGCAATCTGCTTGGCGGCATCGAGATGGTACGGCAGCACCACCTTGTCGAGCTCGGCAACCAACCACGACGGGCCGATCAGGTAGCCCAGCCGCGACCCAGCCATCGACCAGGTCTTGGAGAACGTGCGAGTGACCACCAGCGGGGTGCCCTCGTCGATCAACCCGATCGCCGACCATTCGGCGAACTGACCGTATGCCTCGTCGACCACGAGCAGACCGGGCGCCAACGCCAGCACCTCGCGGATGTTCGCCTCCGGCTCGACCAGGCCCGTCGGGTTGTTGGGCGAGCACAGGAACGTGATGACAGGCGAGGTAGCGGCGAGCACCTCGCGAACTTGTGCCATGTCGAGCGAGAAGTCAGCAGCACGTTCACCTTCGGCAACAGACGCCCCGGTGAGGCGGGCGATGTGACCGTGCAGCTGGTAGGTCGGCTCGAAGGTCGCCACCGTGCGTCCCGGCCCGGCATATGTGAGCAGCAGCGTCTGGAGGACCTCATTGCTGCCGTTGGCCACGAAAACCTGCTCCGGAAGTACCCCATGGAGAGCGGCGATACCGGCGCGCAAGGCCGTGGCCGCTCGGTCCGGGTAGCGGTTCCATTCCACTCTCGACAGCTCGGCGGCGAACGCATCACGCCACGCTGCCGGCGGGGAAAAAGGCGACTCGTTCGTGTTCAGGCGTACATCCACCTGGACCTGTGGGGAGTGATAGCCCTCGAGGGCACTGAGGTCGTCTCGCACGGGCACACGGGTCACTCGGCCACGCTACCGAGCGGGGGCGGCGCGCACAGAGTGGATTGAGCGTTCCCCACACCGGCGAACCAGCCGTCGCAGTTCTCGCCGGGCGCGGCACACTGTGCGCCATGTCTGGCAACCCCTCCGTCTCACTGTCCGTCATGGCCGATCACGTCGACCGGTACCAGCAAGAAGTGGGCGACTTCGTACCGGGCTTTCAGCTCACCGAGCACGACGACGTGGCCGGCGCCCTGGTGGAAGCCGAGCGGGCACTACGCACAGCGGCGCGGCTGCTCCGTCGGGCGGCAAAGTTGGCGGCACCCGCCCGCTGAGCCCGACTCATCGGCAAATTTGGGCGAAACGCGGCGACGGCCCCTTACGGGGCCGTCGCTCAGCGACGCCAGGCGGCGGATCCCAGCATCGCTCGCAAACCAGGTGGCGGGAACCTGGTTAGTGGCCTCACTATACACCCGGATGGTTCGGTCACAATCACTCTATGCGGTTCTCTTGGGCCGTTGAGGACGGGCCCGCGGGAGCAAGCTGGACGGACACAAGGGTTCGATCGTGCACGCCTCACAACGCGGCTTCTTGGCGTCGCACACCCGCCTGCCGTGAAGAATTGTGCGCAGGCTGAAGTCGCCCCATTCAGCCGGTGTGAGCAGCGCACAGAGGTCTGCCTCCACCTTCACTGGGTCCTCCTGCGTCGTCAACGCCCACTTGCGGGTCAACCTGCCGACATGCGTATCGACGGGCAGACCTGGCAGCCCGAAAGCCACGCTGCGCACCACGTTGGCGGTCTTGCGCCCGACGCCGGCCAGCGTGACGAGATCCTCGCGCTCTGTGGGCACCTCGCCGCCGAAGTGCTCGAGAAGCGCCTGAGCCATCGCGATCAGGTTGCGAGCCTTGCTCTGATAGAAGCCCGTCGAGCGAACGATGTCCTCCAACTCGCTGGGCACCGCCCCCGCCAGCGCCTCCGCGTTCGGGTACGTGGCGAACAACGCCGGCGTGACCAGGTTGACCCGTGCATCGGTTGTTTGCGCCGACAGGATGGTTGCGGTCAGTAGTTCGAACGCATTGCGATGATTCAGTTCGCACAGCGCATCGGGGTAGTCGACCGCCAGTTGCGCCGAAATGGCCTTGATCCGACCCCTCGGAGTGCGCGGTGTGCCCATGCAACGAGGCTAGCGACGCGAGTAGCCTCGGACCGATGGTGCAGGTGCGAGTGCAACGCAGTCTTTCGCCCGCGGAGCACGCGCAGGTCATGGCGTTCCTCGCGGCCGCGTACGCAGCAGGTAGCCCGCGCCTCAACGACCATCTCACCAGCGACCTGGCGCACGGCAAACGCGACGGTTTCCGGGCCGCGCTCGCATCAGTTGGTGACGCCATCGTCGGCTATGCGCAGGCGTCGTCGGCCAACGACGGCGTCGTGGTGGGCGTGGTCACGATCAGCCCCGACGACGTCGCCCCGCTGTTGCACGGGCTGCTGAGCATGGTGCCCGCCGACTCTGCGGTCACCTGGTGGAGCACCGAGGCGTCGTCATCGACGGCAGCGGAGGTGGGCCTGCTCCCCGGCAGGCGACTGTTCCGCATGGGTTGCGCCCTACCAATTGCCAACACCACCGACGTGGTCGTGCGGCCGTTCCGGGTCGGCGTCGACGAGCTCGAGTGGCTCGCCGTCAACAACGCGGCCTTTGCCGCGCACGGCGAGCAGGGTGGCTGGGACCTGGCCACATTGCAGCAACGCGAACGTGAGGCATGGTTCGATGCCGGCGGCTTCCTGCTCCACGAACGCGACGGTCGGCTGGCCGCCTTCTGCTGGACGAAGCTGCACCCCGGTGCCGTGCTCACCGGCGAGATCTACGTGATCGCGGTGCATCCCGACTTTCACGGCCACGGCCTGGGTAAGGCCCTCACCATCGCCGGTCTACAACACCTTCACTCTGTCGGCGCTACCGCGGCCATGCTCTACGTCGATGCCGTCAATGCACCAGCCGTCGGGCTCTACCGTGCCTTGGGATTCGAAGTGGAACACACCGATCAGTCGTACCATCGCGCAGCGCTAGGAGCTCCTTCATGACCACCACCGATCCAGCAGCGGACCAGCTTCCCCGTTGGAGCGTCGCCGACGTCCACGAGTCGTTCGCAGCGCGCAGCTTTCTCGACGCAATGGACCGCTGCGGTGCTGACGCCGCCCGGCTGGAAGCACTCTTCGATGAGCACAGCATTCGGGCCGCCGAGCCGCGGCCGGTCACACAGGCAGACGGGCAGGCGGCCGACGCTGTCATCACGGCCATCAATGCGCTGGAGGAGCACTCCGACGTGACAGGCGCCTACATCTACGCCACCACCAGCACCGACAGCTACGACGAGAAGGCCCAGGGTTTGATGGGCGAGTACGAGATGGTCGGCTCACGCATGCGACCCCTGATGGCCCGCCTGGCCGAGTGGTTCCACGCCCTTGGGGTCGACGAACTGGCACAGGTCAGCGAGCAGGTCGCCCAACATGTCGGCCCCCTCACCAAGCTGGCTGCCCGCGCACAGCGCCAGATGAGCGAAGCCGAAGAGGGCCTCTACGGAGAGCTGGTCAACACCGGCTCGTCGGCGTGGTCGCAGCTGCACAGCACGGTGACATCACAGATGACTGCTCCTGTTGCAATGTCCGATGGCACCGTCACGGAGCTGCCGATGGCGGCGATCCGCGGCTTGGCGTCACATGCTGACAGCGCAGTACGAAAGGCCGCATACGACGCCGAACAGGCCATCTGGCCGACGGTCGCGCCGGTGTGCGCCGCCGCGATGAACAGCGTGAAGGGTGAGGCCAACGTCCTCAACCGTCGTCGCGGCTGGCCATCACCACTCGATGCCTCGCTGTTCGCCAACAACGTCAGCCGCGCCACCTTCGACGCGATGCAGCAGGCCATCACTGATTCGTTGCCCGACTTCCGCCGGTGGATGCGCATCAAGGCAGGACTACACGGTCACTCGTCGAGCACCGGCGACGGCTCGCTGCCATGGCACGACATGATGGCCCCGCTGCCATTCGCACCGTCGGAAATCTCGTGGGACGAAGGCTCCGCGATCGTTCGCAATGCCTTCGGGTCGTACGGCGGCAGCTTGGCCGGCCTGCTCGACCGGGCGCTGGAGGAGAGGTGGATCGACGCCGGTCCGCGCCCCGGTAAGCGTGGCGGCGCGTTCTGCATGCCGTTCGTCGGCGACCGGTCACTGGTTTTTCTGAATTGGAGCGGCAGTGTCGACTCGGCACAGACCACCGCCCACGAACTCGGTCACGCGTACCACAACACACAACTGGCCGATCGCACGCCGTTGCAACGTGCACTGCCGATGGCGCTCGCCGAAACTGCCAGCATCTTCTGCGAGACCCTGGTGGTGGAAGAAGGCCTGCAGCGGCTGCAGGGCCGTGACCGATTGGCGCTACTCGACGTCGACCTGCAGGGGTCGACTCAGGTGGTGGTCGATATCCGCAGTCGTTTCCTGTTCGAGACGGAGGTGTTCGCTCGTCGTCAGCGACGCACCCTTGGTGTCAGCGAACTCAACGAGCTGATGCTGCAGGCGCAGGCCGACGCGTACGGTGACGGCCTCACGCAGAGCACCGCCCACCCGTACATGTGGGCAGTCAAGCCGCACTACTACGGCTCGCACTTCTACAACTGGCCGTACACGTACGGCCTGCTGTTCGGTCTCGGTCTGTTCGCCCAGTACCGACAGGACCCGCAGGCGTTCAGCGCGCACTACGACGATGCGCTGTCGCGGGCAGGCATGAACACCGCCGAGGAGCTCGGCGGTGTATTCGGTTTCGACGTCACCGATGGCGCATTCTGGACGGCGAGCCTCGACGTAATCCGCCAGCGAATTGCCAGCTACGAAGAGCTCGCCGCAGAGGTTGTGTGAGCACCACGCTCTACACCCCCGACCGCGACGAGTTCGCGGCGCTACTCGCCGGTGAGCCGCGCTATCGGTTGGATCAGGTGTGGACGGGTTTGTACACGCAGTTGGCCGCCGCAGGTGAGATCAGCAACGTGCCCAAGACGCTGCGCGAACGATTGGCCGCCGATCTTCCGACCGCACTCACCGAGGTGACGCGGCAGATCAACGACAACGGCGACACGGTCAAGTACCTGTGGGAACTGCACGACGGCAGTCGCATCGAGACCGTGCTGATGGTCTACCCCGACCG
>DAORTY010000144.1:0-8987 GCA_035432905.1 Ilumatobacteraceae bacterium
GCATGGCTGCGGTTCACCGCGAACTTCCGCACCCTCAGCATGAACAACTCGTGGCTGATCTTCGCCCAGCGCCCGGACGCGACCCGCGTTCTCGGATACCGCCAGTGGGAGAAGCTCGGCCGGCACGTTCGCCGCGGCGAGAAGTCGATCAAGATCTTCGGCTATTCCACCAAGAAGACCGTCGACGTCGACGAGGCGAGCGGCGAAGAGGTCACCAGCCGTCGCGCTTACTACCCCGTGTTGTCCGTGTTTGATATCAGCCAGACGGATGCCGATGAGAACGCCGTCGAGCCGGTGGAGATCGCCCACCACCTGGTCGGTGAGGATGAGACAGAGATCTTCGAGCGCACCGCCGCCTTCATGCGCGGCCGCGGCTGGGATGTCGAGCTCGAGGACATCGCCCGCGAAGGCCTCAACGGGTACACCACCCCCGATACCCGACAGATCCGCGTCGACGAGAAGATGTCTCCCGCACAGCGCGCGAAGACGATGATCCACGAAGCCGCGCACGCGATCCTCCACGTCGACGAGGTCGAAGGGGAATCCGGCCACCGAGGCATCCGCGAAACCGAAGCAGAATCGACCGCCTACGTGGTCGCCGCTCTGCTCGGACTGGACACCAGCGACTACTCCATCGGCTACGTCGCCGGATGGACTGGCGCCGACGTCGACCTGATCCGCAGCACCGCAACCAACGTGCTGCGCGCCGTCAACATCCTCGCCGAAGCCCTCGTCGACGACGAGCAGCTTCCCGAGTGAGCCGCGGCCGCGAACCGGCTGGCCTTGTGCCCCGGTTCGCGGCCGTCCACCCAGATTCGTCCGCGAAGGCACAAAATCGCGGCCTATATGCAGTGAGACCGGAGGTCCACCATGAAGCTCAACCGCACCGTAGGAAAAGCAGCAGGAACCGGCGTCGCCCTCGTCGCCGCCCTGCTGCTGGCATTCACCTTTGCCGCCAACGACAACAGCAATGCCGTAGCCCCCGAACAGGCGCCGCCGGGCGCACCCACCACAGCACCGGCAGCACCAGCGCCGGCCGACGATGCTGCAGGTGATGCAGCGCCGGCACTCGCGCTGCTCGAGGAGATCCCCGTCGCCACAGACGTGATCTACACCAAGTACGACCGAGATCTCTTCGGCCAACGATGGGCCGACGTCGACCGCAATGGCTGCGATACCCGCAACGACATGCTCCGCCGAGATCTCATCGACCCCACTTTCAAGGCCGGCACCCACGACTGCGTCATCCTCACTGGCACGCTCAACGATCCATACACCGGCGAAACGATCACCTTCACCCGCGTCAGCGAGGGCTACCAGCCCGTCCAGGTCGACCACATCATCCCCCTCGCAGCGGCCTGGTACACCGGCGCCGCTCAGTGGAGCGATGACACGCGACTGCAGTTCGCCAACGACCCCCTCAACCTGCAGATCACCACTGCGAACCAGGTCAAAGGCGACAGCACACCCAGCAGCTGGATGCCCCCGCACAACCCCTGCGACTACGCGACCCGCTACATACAGATCGCCCACACCTATGACCTCGGGCTCGCCCCCGATGACATCACCGCACTGCGCAGCGCCCTGACCAGCTGCACACCAACCCCCTGACCTCGTCAGACACGACCAGGAAGAAACCGCATCATGACCATCCCACCCCGCATCCTCAGGGCGATCGACGAGAACGGAACGAACTACTCCGACCTGTTCGCCGACATCGACACCGACACCATCGAGACCATCGACAGCTACGGCATCCGCACCATCGACGCGATGATCCCGAACAACCCACACTCCCCCCGCGCCAACCCCGACGGCCCCCTCGGCGCCGTCATCGTCCGCTGGATTCAATCGCGCGTCGACACCCCCGCCGACCGCTACGGCTGGCAGTACCTCGACGCCGCCGACATCCACACCATCGCCTACCTCGAGGAAGAAGGTGACGAGCTCGAGTTCGTCAACATCTTCGGTCACGTCGAGCACGGGCGCCGCGGCTACCGGCTCCGCGCGATCGCCGACGCTCTCGGTCTCCTCCTCGAGCTCGACCCGCGCTGAGAGGAAGATCCCATGTCCACCCTCGATCTCCTCGATGACAGCTTCCCCCACGGAACACCCACCGGATACCGTCAGGGCTGCCGCACCGCCGCGTGCCCAGCAGTCATCCCCTGCCGCACCGTGTACACCCGCTACGTCGGCGACTTCACCTTCGCCCGACGCCTCGACGCTGGCATGTCACTCGCCGAGATCCTCGAGCTAGACGCCACCGCCCGCACCATCGATCGCCACCGCGACCGCACTGCATCCGCCACACCAACACCACCGAAGAAACGGAAGACCACAGCCGCCAAGAGAACACCAGCAGCACCGCCGGCACCCGCACCGACACTGACGCCGGCACCCGTGCCAGTGCCCGTCACCACCGCACGGACACACGCCGACTACGACTGGCTCACCCGCGCTCGCAACAGCAGCAGTACTCTCGTGGGCGATGAGCTCGCGCAGCGTCGGCGAGATCTCGACGCCTACGAGACCGAACTTGATCGACACGTCGATGAGCTCACCCACTGGCGGTCAACCAGGGCGGCTCTTCGACAGCAGTTGGCTGCCACCAAGGAGCGCCTCACCACCGCAACCATTGCATCGCACACCGGCTTGTCTGTAGGTGGAGCGATCGAACGGGCGCTGCAGGATGCGACCGAACGCCACCAGGCCGTCACCGATGAGCTCGAGGCGAACACCAACAACCGCCCAACCTCTCCCCCCAAGCCGCGCGCACACCGAGCACCCAAGCCGCGCGCGCCTCGACGCCCCCAGCCCGCTCAGCCCCGTCAGCTACAACCACACGGCACCAACGCCTGCAGAGCGCGCGGATGCGAACGCCCTGAGTGCATCGAGGCCGGCCGGATCTATCACCGCGAATGGATGGAGCAGCGCAAGCTGCAGCAAATCCCTGCCGAGTACCACGGCACCGCATACGGCTATCAACTCGGCTGCAAAGACCGAGAGCACTGCCCCGGCAAGATCTCCTGCTCTGACGCCTCCCTCGCCGAGGAACGCCGCCGCCGCCGCGAAGCCGGCATCGCAGAACAGCCACCGCGCGTCCCGGCTGAACCCGTCCGCATCCACACCCGAGCACTGATGGCCAGCGGCATGACCGTCGTCAAGATCGCCGAGTCAGCCAACGTCTCCAAGACCGGAGTGAAGATCCTCCTCTACGGCCGATCCGGCGCACGCAAAGGCGAACTCCCCCGCGAAATCGAATCCGCCAAAGCGCAGCGCCTCCTCGCCCTGCCGCCACTGCCCGCACTCGAGAAGACAGCCTAGAAAGCGCAGCCATGCCCCAAGGAACAGCATCCCGGATCTGCATCACCGGAGCCGACCTCCAACACGGCTACTGCGGCCGCCAGAACAACACCACCACCGACACCCCAAGCAAGAGCAACTGCAAAGACTGCGGCGCCGCACAGCGCGCCGACATCCAGGCAGGCCGACCAATGCCCCAACCAGAGCGGATCAGCCAATGAGCACTCACCACCCCAACAACACCACCAGCTGGCCCACGCTGCACCCCGGCGACACGGTTCTCCTCCGCAACCGCACCCAACCAACCCACATCGTCACCACCGTCGCCCGCACACTGCCCGCCACCGATGGAGACGGCCCCGGCATCACCGACACCCACGGCCACAGCTACCGGCACTACTACTTCACCGCCGACCGCACCGCCACCGCGCAAGAGATCTCCGACTCGATCGACGCGCTCGCAGCCCTCCTGGAAAAGATCAGCACGCAGCTGCTCAACCCCGCGATGATCGACGACATCGACGACGCCAGCTAGCATTGAGACCTGGGCACCCGCCCGTTGAGCATTCTCATCCTTCTGGTTGAGGCTGACCCTCCAACACCGTTGTGTATCTGACAATCGCGACAGAGTTGGCTCCGAGCGGGTGCCCTTTCTCACGCCTTAGGGACTAGTTTGAAATGTCCATTTCGCGGGTGAAAATGTCCACGAGATCAGTCCAGAGGCGGGCCATACGCCACACGGTCATACCGCTCAAGCGCAGCAACAAACTCAGCACCAGTGACGTCATACCGCGCCACCGCCGGCACGACCAAGCTCACGAACAGCTGCGCATTGGAATACACCCGGCCACACACCGGGCAGACCGCGTACTCCTCCGGATCATCAGATCCCGAAGAGTCAAACGACAGCCGGCCAAACCGATCAGCATGTCGCCAATCTTCCGTCCACGAATCGTTCCCACACGCACAGGCCTGGTTCTCCCCGTCTTCGTCGATCACCGCCTGCCCATCGACCGACACCGTGGCATACGGCCACCGCTCAACCACGTCCAGACCTACCCAGCGGCACGAGAACGCCGGCGAGCAGACTTCGCCGGCATCGCAAGCTCATCAGCCGTCGTGAGCTTCTCATAGCTCGCAAACAACGCACGCAGCCGATCAGCCTCACCGACGCTTCCTCTCAGCCCAAGAGCTTTGTCGACCGCCGTATCGAGCTCACGATGCGCACGCAACAGATCAGGTGACATCGCGAGCGGGTTGTAATGGTCAGCTAGGGATCTATGTGGATGAAGCTCGCGAGCTTGGATAACAGCCCTACCCCCGTCGACGATCGCGATCCTCTGCTTTTCCGTAAGCGCTGGGAGAGGGAAGGTATTCCAGGTCAGAGTGCTTGAGAACCGTAGATCCGACTTGATCCGCCCGCCGACAGCACGCTGCCAAGCAATGAACGCTGAGGATGAGATCGCGGCAAATGCGAACCCGTCCGGATCTTCAATCATGAAATTGGCATCCCCCACGATGATCTCAGGGGCGACAAGTTGAGCGGTCCAGTACTTTCGGGTTTCGCTGACGTGGCGCGGGATTGCGAGATGGGTGACGTCTTGATGGCGTCGTTCACCGAATAGCTGAGGAGTATCCGCGAGCGCGCGAGTCGCTGCTCGATTCGAGGACTCGCGGTGCGTGCGAACCGCCTTGATACGTTGCCTCAGGAACTCTGACTGTGCGATATCCGATGGTTCTGCGTCGGCGAGCCATAGACACCATCTATCAGTCCCGTGGATGAGTTCGCGAGCGCCGACGAACAACCGCAAGTACTTCGAGACGATCGCGTCATCTTTCAAGTGAGCGTGCTCTTCATCTGTGATGAACAAGTGGCCACCATCGTTGGCCATGCTGCCGAACATGACTGCAGGGATCTCTGGGGAGAGAGGCTTGCGACGAGCGTCGGCGAAGACAATCGGACCGTCAATGAGATATCCGTTGATCTG
This sequence comes from Ilumatobacteraceae bacterium, assembly GCA_035432905.1. Classification (GTDB taxonomy): domain Bacteria; phylum Actinomycetota; class Acidimicrobiia; order Acidimicrobiales; family Ilumatobacteraceae; genus UBA668. The sequence continues at coordinate 5,292 of DAORTY010000144.1, forward strand.
TTGAGTTACGGGGATGCGAACCGGTTCGCCACGAAGGTTGTTGCCGTAGTCGAACAATGAAACCTGGCCACGACTCTCCCGGTCGAATCCGACGACCGCACAATGCACGGCGGCAGCACCGGGAGCCTCGCTCGTCCATGCGAACGTGCGGTGAGCGAATTGGATGCGCCACCCTGCGTCGAAGACCGGCCTGAACAGGTCCGGCACCGGCTCGCCTTGCGTGATGGAGTTGGTGGAGACGAACGCAAACTTGCCTGCGTAGTCCTGTTGAGCAAACAACTCCATCGCCTTCGCATACCAACCAGTCACGTAGTCCAGGTGGCCGATGTCTTCCTTGCCCCACACCGCTCGAAGATCCTGAGCTTGCTCTGATGATCGTGTGTAGTGGCCGAGGAACGGAGGGTTTCCCATCACGTATAGGTGTTCTGTCGGTTCCACGACGCTTGCCCAGTCGGTGCGTAGGGCATTGCCAATTACGATGCTCTTGATCTTGTCAAGGGGCAGCGTGTCAGGAGCGGACCCCAGCGCGAGCTCCATCGCTTGGTTCGCCTGATGCTCCACCAGGTGCAGCGCAGTAGCTGCGATCTGTGCGGGCCATTCCTCAAGCTCGATGCCGTGAAAGCTAGATAGCCGAACCGAAAGGTGTTCCTCGGTGAAGAACATTGTGCGGGCAGTGTCCCCCGATAGCTCTTGAATCCTCAGCAAAACTTCGAGGTCAAGGGCACGCATATGCCGATACCCAACTAGTAAAAAGTTGCCACATCCGCATGCCGGATCGAGAAATTTCATCGAACCCATATACGAACGCAATTTCTTGAGCTTGCCCGAATCGTGGTAGCCATCCGTGAAGCGCTGGCGCAACTCATCCAGGAACATCGGCCCGATGACCTTCATGATGTTGGCCTCAGTCGTGTAGTGCTCACCGAGCTCGCGCCGTGCGACCCGATCCTTCACTGCCTGGAAGAGACTGCCGAAGATCGCTGGCGAGATCGACGACCAGTTGAACATCGCTGCAGCAATCAAGCGTTCACGCATCTCAGAGTCAAACGACGGGATCGACACCGCCTCCTCGAAGACGCCGCCATTCACGTACGGGAATCGTGCCACCAGCTCGTCGAGGTTTGATTGTCGGCGCGACGGTTCGCGACCCATGACCTGATAAAGCAATGACAACTGCGGCCCGAGATCTGAGCCATCTGCCGCCGTGCGGGTTTCTAAGAACTCGAGGAACAGATCTCGGTCCCATAGTCCAGCATCGTCGGCGTACAGCGCGAAAAGAGTCCGCACCAAGAACACCGACGCCTCGTGGTCGTCGTAGCCTGCGCCCTCAAGCGATTCGTACAACGAGGCCATTAGTCGCGCCGCTTTGATCGAGGCTGATTCCTGTTCTTTCGACCCAAACTCTCGCTCGCCGTACCCAGCGAGGAACGCGAGCTTGTCAGCGTTGTCGCGCAGCTGCTTGAGGGTGAACTCAATCGGTGCTGTCTCGTTGTCTGCTCGGAGGTCGAGGAGTCGGAAGTTGTGGAAGTCGCTGGTGAGTACCCAGCGCGGGATCTCCGGATCGGGGAGGTCGTCGATGTAGTCGAGTGCCTGCTGCTCAGCCGCGACGAGATCCTTGCCTGCTGACTTCATTTCGATCAGAGCTAGCCCCGGGATAAGGGCATCAATGTATCCGCGGGCACCCGTCGAGGAACGCTTCACGCGCTTCTCATAGAAAGCAGCCCGGCTCTGGGTGATCCCGTAGACCCCGAGGAGATCCCTCACGAACGTCTGAGCCTGCTGCCGCTCCTCGCCGGGCTCGTCTTGCCACACTCGAGCAAACTGCGCTGCGCGCGTACGGATCTCATTCATCGATATCGACTTCGTCACAAATCAAAGCTATCCGCCAGAACGTTCCCGGCTATTGACAACACGATGAACCTCTCCTAGTGTTACCTATGTCAGATACACAACTCTATTTGGAGGTTGCATTATGCGTGCTCTCCCCGCCCACAAGGACACCATCGACCTACTCGTGACGGCGATGCTCATCAGCAGCACCGACATCACACAAGCCGCCTCTCGGCAGCCGATCATCACACCCGGGCTCGCACCCGCCGCTGTTCTCGCTGGCGCTGACCGCATCGGTCAGCAGCTATGGGATGAGAACTACGCGAGCGTGAGCGAGGCCAATAGCCGCCATATCCCCGCACCGCGGTACGAGTGGCAACCCATCGCGGAGCTGCTCGGCGAGCGAATCGACATCGAGCAGATTCTGCAGATCGAGCGCAGCCGCCTCTACCTCAGCGAGGTCTCCTGCCATCACCCCGGTTGGGACGATTCCGAAGCCCACGCGCAGCTTGAACGGCTGCGCGAAGCGATCGGCGCTCGGCTGTGTTTCCATCCCCATGAAGCCTCCCCGGAGCATGCCGGTGTCTACGAGTACGCCGGCCTGAGTCGGGCCGTCGACGAGTGGACCCGAGAGATCGGGTTCCGCGCCGTGCTCAGTGTGGACGGCGCGCGTCAGACGCGAGAGGGGCGTGCATCATGACGATCTCGATCTCTCACACCGCAGCGGAAGGCACACTCGTCGACGGCACCCACCGAGGCGACGGAACATCCGAGATCCTCAAGGTCGAAGGATGGCGCTGGGGTCGCAGCATCGCAACGTGGTTCCTGCCTCGATCGCGCGATCGCGCCCCACAACGACGAGTCATCGAACGGACGGCAGCGCAGCTTCGTGCGAACGGTTTTGACGTAGAGATCTCCGTCGACGAAACCTACCGATCCGCTGCCGAGGTAGAGGCAGATGCGCGCGATCGTCAATCTGTCCGGGTGTCTCGGCTTGCCGAGAGGTCACATCAGAGAGCGGCGCAGGCGGAAGCAGCTGATGCTGCGGCGACGCGGGCTCATGCTGCGCTGCCGCCGATGGGTGAGCCGATCAAGATCGGCCACCACAGTGAAGGGCGGCACCGTGCCGCGATCGCGAAGTCGGACAGCGCAATGCGAAAGAGCATCGAGGCCGACCAGGCTGCGAAGTACGCCAGCGAACGTGCCGAGACTGCCGAGCGCACCACGGACCGCCGATACGCGCCGACCCAGGTAGCGCGACGGATCGAGCGCCTCGAAACCGAGCTCGGCGCCTGGCGTCGACGTCGGGACGGGGCTTCTCGGCGGCTCTCCAACGGGATGCTCGACGTCACCCCACCCGCGCAGGGCGACTACGCGGCACGAGTACTCCGCGAGATCGATCGAGTCACCGATGAGATCGAGTACTGGAATGGCATCCGCCGGCAGCAGGTTTCTGACGGGCGAGTTGTCGAGCACTCACGCGAGACGATCCACCTGGGAGATCTCATCCTGTTCTCTCACACCTGGGGCAAAGTGGTGCGCATCAATCCGAAGAGCGTGACAGCTGTGGGCGCGTACGGGAAGATGCTCGCGCCCTACACGCGCATCGAGGATCACCGGCCACAGAACGGGGGTGAATGATGAGCGTCACGACACCGCGCAAGCGGACGGAGATCCCTGCCGAGCTCATCACTCGACTGCGCCGACAACTGATCTTTGTGGCAACCGTGCTGCTCGCGATCGCGGCGGGCTGGCTGGGAACAGTGCTGGGCCCGCACATGTGGAAATTCCTCCTCACCCTGTTCACCCTTGCACTCGTGTCGCTGGTGGTCGTTAGCGCGATCGCGTTCTTCCGTGACAGCTAGG
>DAORTY010000145.1:0-8979 GCA_035432905.1 Ilumatobacteraceae bacterium
ACGGCACGTTCAGCGGCTTCAACACCGCCTACGCGACCGTCACGCCGTCGCCGGTCGACGGCTCGTATTCGTTCTCGATGGCGGGGCCGCACACTGCCACCAAGGCTCGGCTGACGGCATACCTCGGCCAGAACGGAGAGACAGCTCTGCTGTTGGTACCGGTGCTGGTGCCCGGCGCGAATGCAGTGACATTCAACGCCGGCTTCAGTGCGCCGGTGGTCACCTTCAACGGCACGATGCTGCGTACCGGCGGCGCGGCGCTGGCATCCAGTGCGTGGGTCACGCTGCGCTCGGTCGATGCGGACGACGTTCAGCTCGCCAGCACGCGCTTCCAGGTCAGCATCGGGGCCGACGGCACCTATTCCTTCACCCGCACGCTGCCCCAGGGTTCGGCCGGTGCCGAGGCCATCGTCGAGACCAGCGAATTCGCCAGCGACTGGCAGACCAGCGGCGTGAGAGCAGTGGTCGACGGCAGTCAAACTCTGCTGTTCGACGTCGTGCACGAGCCGGTGCAGTTGCAGGTGAGCGGCACGATGACCAAGGCCCCCGGGCAGGAGCTGGTCGGCCCTGTGGAAGTCGGCGTCTCAGCCCTCGACGCCACTGGCACGCAGCTCGTCTACCGGCAGCGGACGGTGGTACCCGCCGCAGGTTCGGGTGCGTACACCTTCACGCTGACCTTGCCGATGCACACAGATCACGTCGACCTCATCGCGTTCGTGGGTAGCTACGCCTTCGGTTTCGAGCAGGAGAAGCTGACGGTGAACGGCATCGTTCCAGGTGCGCTCGCCACTGCGACGTTCGATGTTGTCCACGCGCCGGCCACGCTCGCCGTCAGCGGCACCGCTCGAGTCGACGGTGTGCTCAACAGCGGGTTCGTCGAAGTGAAGGCGACTGCCACCGTGCCCGGTCAGGTCGACCCGCTCGTGGTCACGCTCTACCCGCAGGCGTCCAATGGTGCCTACTCCGCGAACCTCGTGTTGCCGGACGGGGCTACCGCCGCCATCGTGCAGGTCACGCCGTTCGACGGCGCCAACACGTTCTCGTCGGTACAGACGAACCTGCTGCCCAACGAGACCCGCAACGTCGTCATCGACTTCGACGACTCACCGTCGACGCTGACGCTGTCGGGCACGATGCAGATGTTCGGCGAGCCGGCGCAGTCGGGCAACGTCGTCGTGCGCGCGAAGGACGTCAACGGAGTGCAGCTGTCCGAACGGACCGTGTACCTCGCGCTCGGTACAGACGGGGGGTACTCCGTCACCGTGCCGGTGCCCACGGCCACGACACAGGCAACGGTGATTGCGACGGCGGGAGCCGGGTTGTACGTGACGTCGACGCAGACGTTCGACCTGGCCGGTCTGGTGCTGGGCGCGAATGCTCGGACCATCGACCTCGACTCCATCTTGCTGGAGCTCGACGGGACGCTCACGGCGGATGGTGTGCCGCTGGTGGTCGACAACGAACAGCTGACCTTCACGACCTCCGGGACCCGCGGTGGCCAGCCCTTCTCGTACACGTCGTCTGCCGAGTACGAAACGTTCTACACAGCGGGCTCCGGCTCGTTCTTCTACTCCCTGATCGTGCCCGGTGACATCACCGACGCGACTGTCAGCATCAACGACGTTGCCGACCCCGCGCCGATGTACGTGTTCACCGGGCTCACCCCCGGCTCGTACAGCGACACGTGGGTCACCGACATCGACAGCACACCTGACCCGCGAACATTCACCGTCAACGGCACCCTGTTGAACGGTGGCACGCCGTGGAACGTGGGCGACATGGACGTGGTGATCACGCCGTACGCGTTCGATGTGGCCGACGCCAACACGCTTGTGCCGTGGACGGACCTCGGCGCCGTCACTCAGACGGTCACCGTCGACCCTTCGCTGGGAACGTGGACGTGGACGGGGCAGCTACCGGTGGGTACCACGGTGGTCTCGGTCGAGCAGCGTCCGTTCGCCATGGAGCGCGGGTACATCCAGACATACCTACTGCCTGCAGGCAACGCGCCTGTCGTGGAGACCTTCGAGCACGAGTTCGGCACGACTGAGCTGACCTTCCTCGAAGAGGTGTACACGGGTTCGTCCTGCACCGCGCCGACGCTGTTGGTGGAGTACGAGCTGTGGGCCTTCGCCGCCGAGCCGGTCGACAAGTCCGGTGACCCCTCCACGTGGGATGGTGCCGTGCCCGTGGGAACCTCGGTTGCGGTGCCGGACCTGACGAGCAGGCTGCTGTCGCGCTCGTTCCACGTGCCAGCCGACACGACCTTCGTCCACATCGAGATCCGGCCGCTGTCTCAGTACGCACCGGGCCTGTGGAACTCGTCGGTCGGCTACGACCTCACTGTCGCACCGGACGGCTACTACGGGTTCGGTGCCAACTGGGAGTTCACCTGTGTATGAGCGAGCTAGCCCTCTAGGCGCCACGTGGCGTTGGGCGTCAACGTGATGCGCATCTGAATCCGTGCGTCGGGTGGGGTGGTCAGCACCATCGGCCCGCCCGACTGGATCTGCGCCATCGTGAACGAGCCACTGAACTCGATGATGCCGAGCCCGTCGCTGCCGCTCCCGCTGCACCCGGTGTCTCCGCCGGTGGTGATGTTCATGCGGAGGTAGACCTCCAGCGAGCCGCCGTCGACGTGAATGCTGGGCGCTCCGCCATAGTTGGTGGCGGTGGTGCCGTTGAGCGGCATGCAACTGCGGATGGCCCCCGGCCCGGACCAGTTGTACCAGCCGTATGCCGACGGAGTTTGGCCGTCGAGGAAGACCTCGAACTGGTAGATCCATCCGAAGTTCGGGATGTCGTCGCCGCCGAGGAACTCGATGGTGGTACTGAGGGCTGGCATCGTGGCGCGCGGGGCAAACAGGAAGCCGAGGTGCTTGTCGTACGACACTCCAGCAGCGTCGGTGACCCGGGCGGTGGCGCGCATCCCGGTGCCGGCGCAGACCTGCACGTCGATCTCGAACTCGGTGGCTGCGGGCAGCGACACGGGGAAGTCGCGGGCGGCGCAGCCCGCCCCGGCGCCGCCGATTCCGTCGTCCAAGCGGATGTTGGAGATGGTGACGGGCCGGTCGCTGATGATGGAGAGCGCGCTCGTCAGGTTCAGCCAGTCCGTTCCGTCGGGCTCGCTGTGGTCGATCAGGTAGACGGTCGGCTCGCCAGGAGTCGGGTCCGTGACTGGTCGATCGGTGCTGGCGATCATCGTGGACGTGCCGCGACCGGCGGCTCCCTCGATGATCGGGTACTCGATCTTGACGATCGCGACGCCATCGGTGGGCTGAGGGCAGCCATCGTCGGACTCCCAGAAGGATCGACCGCACAGCACCAGGCTGGCCGACGGAATCGGGATCTCGAACCATTCCGCCGGGCGGCGCGGGCAGCTCGGTTCGCAGCGGTCGACCTGCACCTGGATGCCCCATGACTGGGTGGCATCTTCGGCCGGCCCGTCGATGCGACGGGTGAGGGTCACCGGCACCTTCACGTAGCCGGTGGGGTCGACGGGCAGCGCCGCTTGAGTGCATTCCCACAGCGGCTGGTCGATGGTGACGCTGCCGCTGATGTCATCGAAGTTCTGCCAACCGCCGGAGCATCCATCGTCAACCGTGGCGAGCTCGCCAGGCATCTGGATGTTTGCCCGCAGCTGATAGGCGGGCACCCGGATGCCGTCGTTGAGTCGCAGGCCCTCCAGCGTGATGACCGGCCGCTGGGCTGTGCCGCCTTGCAGTAGCAGCGTGTCGGTGGCCAGCGGGCGCAATGTGTTGATGCTGTCGTAGATGGTGGCGCACAGCAACACCTGGCCACCCGGCGGGAGATCGATCGTGGTGACCACGCGCCGGGTGTAGATCGGGTCGTAGATGCCGACTGGGTTCGGGCGGCCGCCGCCGACGCTGTGCACGAGGGTGGTGTCCACCGCGTAGGCCGAACTGCAGGTCAGCTCGGCGGGATCCGTTCCCGCCGGCACGACACTGCTGGTGTATCTCACCGAGCCACGATCGGTCGTCCATGCCTCGACCTGGGCAATTGGTTGCACGCCGATCACTTGTGCAGTTGTCGGTGGGCGGCCGCTGGGTGTGGCATCGACCAGCGAGAAGTCGCGGTTGGCGGTGACCTCACGGCCATAGATGTCGACGGCAGTCAGCCGCACCTCGTACGCCTGGTTGGGGTCGCGGTCGATGACGAAGCACCGTGGGATCATGCCGAACGCGGCTCGGGTGTACGGCTCGGCGTCGAGGCGACTGATCCAGGCGCTGGCCTGATCGGGCAGGGTGGCGGGCGCGATGGCCAGCGACTGGCGGACCAGGTCGGTGCCGTACGGCCGCCACTCCACCAGCAGCGACTCCAGCGGAGTCTCTGAGAAGACGGTGAGGGCGGTCTGGCCGTCGCCGGCGGCGGGGGTGTCCGCCGGGCAGACAGTGGGGAAGTCACCGTCGCGAACCGTGGTGTAGTGCATCGGTGAGCCGAACATGAACGGCTCCGGCGGCAGGTTGCCGCTGGCCCCGAGCGTTCCGGCGTAGCCGGGCGGGCAGCCCGCCGGAGTGGGCTCGCCGGGCGTGGCGCCGGCGCAGGTGTCGAACACGATGGCGGGCAACCAGAAGACGCCGCCGATCGAGGGGTCGAAGTAGAACGGGAAGTCCAGCAGTGTGCGGTCGCCATCCGCCGGTTCCGTTGCCGCTGGGTCCGTGCTGGCCGGATCGGTGGTGGGGACTTCACCGTCGATGGGGACGGCGGTGTCGAGATCGGGGATGACGGGAGTCGGGCCGGTGGACACGCCGATGACGGGTGTGTCACCGCCTGGCCGCCCGACCTCCGGGCCAGGTGTTTCCGGGGTGATGTCCGGGGGACCTTCGAGGAGCTGGTCGATGATTGCCGGATCATCGCCGACCGCCACCGGGGCCACCATCGGGATGGCTTGTGCCTTGCCTGCCTTCGGGTCACCCTGCAGCAGGACCGGCGAGTCGAACTCGGTGGTCGACACCGCGGCGGGCGCATCGTCGCTCTGGAGAGCGCGAGAGACGATGACGCCGCCGCCGATCGAAGCAACCGCCACACCAACACAAAGGAGAGAACGAGTGACGGTGTTCATCAGATCAAGCACTCCCCGTGGACCGTGACGCTGACAGTGGCGGGAGTGCTTTGGTTGCCGGCAGCATCCCGAGCAACGATCGAAATCTGAATCGGCTGGTTGAAGGTGTAGTTGAGTCCCGAGAACGGTCCGAACGTCATCGTCCACGTGTTGCCGGCGCCCTTTGTGAACTGTTTCGGGCTGCCGGGGAGGCCGGTCCAGGTCGCTTGCACCGAAGTGACGGCGACGTTGTCGGTGGCATTGATCGTGATGATGGAAGTTGTGTCGCAGTACGGGGCTCCGCTGACGTCCCAGATCTCCGACTTGCTCGTTGTCGCCTGGCCAAGAACGGGCTTCTGGGTATCGGGCGGCAGCGTCGGGGGGACCGTTGGGGGAACGGTGGGTGGGGCTGTCACTGGCACGGTGGGCTTGGTCGTGATCGGGGTGGTCACCGGCACCGTGGTCGGGGCGAGGGTGGTCGTTGTCTCGGGCACGGTGGTGGTCGTGGTCGTCTCCGGGATGGTCGTGCTGGTGGTCGTCGACGTGGACGTGGCGGTGTCGGCGATCAGTTCGACGGACTCCTTGCAGGGCACGACCGGCACGTCGGCCACGGCGTCCGGGTCGACGGCAGTGGCGGGCACCCACGCGCGATTCGAGGAGTTGCGCGGATCACGCAGCTCCAACCAATCGCCGGCCTGGTTGCGTCCGGTGACATACACGCGATCGCCGGGGAGGGCGCTGCCGCGCAGCGCGCCATCGGGGCAGTCGAACAGGCTGTAGCGCTGGGTGTCGACGATGACCGCCGCCGCACCAGCGCTCTCGGCAGGCTTCAGCGCCGTGAAGCCGATCACGCCGCCGACGATCACGCCGGCCACGCCGAGGCCACCGAGCAGTCGCAGTGATGGGCGTGGTCCGGCGGCGGCTTTGGTTGCCACGGCCTGGGTCATCGCACCCGCGTTGGCCCCGTTGCCCGCCTGGTCGGCAGCGGCCTGTAGGCGTCGGCGGAGTTCGTCATCGACGCTCATGCCGCACCTCCTTGCTCGTTGAGATTCAGTCGGGCGGCGAGGTGCTCGCGCGCCCGGAACAGTTGTGTCTTGACGGTGCCTTCGGCGACCCCGAGTGCCGCGGCGACCTGCGCCACCGACTGGTCCAGCACGTAGTGCATCACCGCGACCTGCCGTTCACGCTCGGGCAGCGAACGCAGCGCTTCCAGCAGTGCGTCGTCGCGCTCGCCGGTGTGAGCGGCGTCGTTGGTGGCGCGACCGCCGACCTTGTCGAGCGCCCGCTGCTCGGCCTGCTTGCGGCGCCACCCGCTGCGCGCCTGGTTGGTGGCGACGACAGTGATCCACGCGGTCAACTGGTCGATCGGTTGGTCCTTGCGATGCCACGCCTTGACGAGCGCTTCCTGCAGTGCGTCCTCCGCCGTGGCCCGGTTACCGGTGATCAGCGTGAGCGCGCCGACCAGCCGCTGCGAGTGCTGCTGGACGAAGAGTTCCAGCTCGGCCGCGCGCACATCGGCGGCGTTGGGTGGGGCGGAGACGGCTTGCACACGTTGTCGACGCATACCACCTCCCGTCAGGTTGACGTGCCGCCGACAATACTTTCCATTCACCCCGTTTTACGTAAACACTGTCGACCCGTGACCTGGGGCTGTGAGTCGGGAACGTTGACACAAACCTGTGGAACCGGTCAGCGGTCTTGCCAGGTGCAGATGCACGCTTCGTTGCCGTCGGCATCAGCGAGTACCCACCAACTCTTGGCGAACGCTTCGGTGACCAAGGTGCCGCCCGCGGCCAGCGCGGCAGCGACGCGCTGCTCGGCGATGTCGTGCGCGACCGACACGTCGATGTGGAATTTCTGGCGTTCTTCGCGCGGCACGTCCATCGTCTGGAACCACACCGGCGGGCCGAGGCGCAGGGGGTCGACCAGGGTGCCGCCCTTGTCGGGATAGCCCAGAACCGCTGCCCAGAAGGGACGAATGCGGTCTGCGTCGAGCGTGTCGATGGCGATCTCGACGGCCTGTGCTGCCACCGGCTCGCTCGTTGCGCCGGCATCGGCGGCCGCCGCGGAGATGACACGGGCCAGATCCTGGTCGAGCGTGGTCAACCCGCCCGTGGCGTGGGTGGTGAGCATGACGTGCACGCGATCCGGGTAGCGGATGTCGATGTCAGGGTGATGCACCAACACGTCTGCGACTGCCGCAATCTTGGTGGCCAGCGCCGCTGCCGCGCCGAACGACCCGGCGTGGAAGTTGGCGTGGATGGCGCCGAGCACGAACCGCCAGTCGTCCAATCCTTCCAACTCCGAGAACTGTTCCGGTGAGATCGAGGTGTAGTCCATGGGCTCATTACAGCAGCCTTTGCGACACGCCCGCTCAGTCCAGCGATATCAGTTCGTCGATGGCGGACTGCACCCAACTACCGAGGTCGATGGTGCCCAACATCGCGCGTCGTATCTGCGCCGGCTCGCGCGGCACGTCTGGAATGGGCGGCGGCAGCGCGCCCAGAAACTCCAGCCACTCTGGGTCTTCCCACGGCGTCGGTGGTTCGGGCGCGCGCACCCGTTCTTTGAAGGCCGGCGCCAGCTTCAGGTGTCGTTCACTGCCACGAGCGCGCGAACCGACTTGCGCGCGTGATGGCGGTTCGGCACCTGCGCCGACGCATCTGAACTCGACGACCAACTCGGGTCGCGACACCAGTTCGGCAGCGAAGGCCAACAGCGCAGCGACGACGTGCTTGCACGGGTCGGCGTCGTCGGGGCAGGTGCAACTGGTCATCAGCTCAGCGCCCTCGGGCGTCAGCCGGTTGATCTGAGCACGGAGCAGTTCCGGAGTGCTGAGGTCAGGTCGCTCGCTCGGATGGACGGCGACGATCACCTGATACGGATCGTTGCGGCTGCCGAGGACGGTGGCGACGAGCCGACCGGTGGAGACCTCGAGCCGGGTGACAGAACCGTCGGTGACCAGTGACTTGCCGCGACGGAAACGCTGCGGGTCGGCCATGCCGGCGACGGCGACCGAGAGCAGTGTGCTGGCCAGCTTGCCGACCGGGTGCGGTTCGCCGCGGAACTGGCCGGGCACCAGCACGATGCTCACGACGCACCCCTGATCTTGGAGTGGTCGAGCACGACCAGGTCGCGCAGCGCGTCGGTGCTCAGCTCGCTGAGCCATGCCTCGCCGGTGGTGCCGACGACCGCGTTGGCCAGGCTGCGCTTGTCGTTGATGAGCGCGTCGATCTTTTCCTCGACGGTGCCCTCGCTGACCAGCTTGTGCACGAAGACGGTGCGCGACTGGCCGATGCGCCAGGCACGGTCGGTGGCCTGGTCTTCCACGGCTGGGTTCCACCAGCGGTCGTAGTGCACGACCTGGCTGGCGGCGGTGAGGTTGAGGCCGGTGCCGCCGGCCTTCAGTGAGACCAGCAGCAGCGGCGAGGTTGCGGTACCTGCCTGGAACTGCTGCACCATCTTGTCGCGACCGTTCTTGGTGACGCCACCGTGGAGGAACGGAACCGTCTGGTTGAAACGCTCGTGAAGGTGCGTTTGCAACAACAGGCCCATCTCGCGGAACTGCGTGAAGACCAACGCCTGCTCGCCGGTGTCGAGCAGGTCGGTGACCAACTCGTCGAAACGAGCCAGCTTGCCCGAGCGGCCCGCCAGCTTCGAGCCGTCGCCCAACGCGTGGGCCGGGTGGTTGCAGATCTGCTTCAGGCGGGTGAGCGCAGCCAGCACCAGGCCGCGCCGGCGCATGCCGGTGGCCTCCTGCGCGTCGGCCAGCAACTGGTCGACGACGGCCTGGTACATGTGTGCCTGCTCACGTGTGAGCGGCGCCCACGCGACCTGCTCGACCTTGTCGGGCAGGTCGGGTACCAGCGACTTGTCGGCCTTCGTGCGCCGCAGCAGGAACGGCCCGGTGAGGCGCC
>DAORTY010000146.1:0-8793 GCA_035432905.1 Ilumatobacteraceae bacterium
TGAAGGACGACGCCGGCAGCCCGCAGGGCGAGCGCAACGCCGCCGCCGTGCGCGACCTTTTCGACCTCGGCTGATGGTGACCGCGGCGACCACGGTCCGGCTGGCAACGCGAGGCAGCGCGCAGGCAACGGCGCAGGCAACGGCCGTCGCCGAGGCACTGATGGCGGCCCACCCTGGGCTGACGGTGGAGCTGGTGTTCGTCGAGACGCTGGGAGACCAGCGCACCGACGTGCCGCTGCACACCATTGGTGGTCAGGGTGTGTTCGTGAAGGAAGTGCAGCGGGCCGTGCTCGACGGACACGCCGATCTCGCGGCGCACAGTGCGAAGGACCTGCCGTCGTTGGCAGCCGAAGGCCTGCAGTTGGCAGCGTTCTGTGAGCGGCGCGACCCGCGCGACGCACTGGTCGGTGCCGCCCTGGCCGACCTGCCCCAGGGGGCCACGGTGGCGACGGGCTCGGTACGCCGACGAGCGCTGCTCTCCGCTGTACGACCCGACCTGCACTTCGTGGAGCTGCGCGGCAACATTCACACCCGTTTGTCGAAGCTGCCCGAGGGTGGCGCGCTGGTGATGGCGGTCGCTGCGCTGCAGATCCTCGAGCTCACCGATCGAATCGCACAGCACCTGCCGGTGGAGTCGTTCGTGCCCTCGCCGGGGCAGGGGTGCGTGGCAGTCGAGTGCCGTACCGATGACGCCGAGGTCGCCGAATTACTGGTCGCCATCGACCACCCGGCGACGCGTGCAGCGGTCGAGTTGGAGCGTGCATTCCTGGCCGAGTTGGGCAGCGGCTGCTCGTTGCCGGTGGGTGCGTACGCGACCGAGGGGCTCCTCACCGGTTTTCTTGCGGAACCCTCGTCGAATCTCCACGTGACGAAATCGGTGACCGTGCGCGGCGACAGCGACGAGCAGTTGCAGCAGGCCGCGGGGCTTGCCCGCGTGTTGCGGGCAGAGCTCGGTTAGATCCGTGAGCGCACTGACCGGACGACGCGTCGTGGTCACTCGCGCGGCGGAACAGGCCGATGAGTTGGCGTCATTGTTGTCCGCCGAGGGCGCAGAAGCGGTCGTGGTGCCGCTGATCGAGTTCGTCGACGAGCCTGTCGCCGCGGCTGCCCTGGCAGCACTGGACCCGAACGAGTTCGACTGGCTGGTGGTGACGTCGCCGAACGCGGCCCGCGCCTACCTCGACGCTCATGCGACGGCTCCGGGCGATGTCGCTGCGGTCGGGACGGCAACTGCGGCGGCGCTGACCGCGGGTGGGCTGCGGGTGACGCTCGTGCCCATCGACCAGCGAGCCGTCGGGCTACTGAACGTGTTCCCGTCCGGCCACGGTCGCGTGCTGCTGGTGCACGCTGCTGATGCCGAGCCGACCTTGGCCAGCGGCTTGCGGGAAGCAGGGTGGCAGGTCACCGCGTCGAGCCCTTATCGCAGCGCTCCCGCGCATCCACCGGCGGGTCGACTGCTGGCTGCGCTGTCTGCCGATGCGGTCCTGTTTGCCAGCGGTTCCGCGGCGCGGGCCTGGGTCGACGTGTTCGGGCTGACGACCCCACCGCTGGTCGTCGCAATCGGTCCCCAGACGGCCAATGCCGTCGAGCAGGCGGGCCTCAAGGTTTCGCTGGTCGCCGCCGATCATTCACTGGCGGGGTTGGTGGCTGTTCTCAAGAGCCACCTGTCCCGAACCGAGTAGCATTCCCCCAGTCGCCTCCGAAACGGCCGGAACTTCGATCTCACACACCATGCACAACACGTCGACACATCGACGCTGGCTCCTTTTTTGGGGTGCAGCAGCGGTTCTCACGGCGCTGGGCGTCAGCCAGGCCGCCGCTGGTCGGCCCGCGCCGCAGGCCAGCCCGCAGCTGCCGGTTGCCGCCGTGGAGAGCACCGAATCGCAGACCCCCTCGGTGTCGGCTGATGGGCGCCTCGTGGTCTACTCGGGTGCCCCCACCGACGCAGGCGACACCCGTGAGAGCACGACGTGGCTCAAGGACCGTGCCGATGGTTCGATCGTCGAGCTGACGACACAGTCAGCGAACATTCGTCCCGGCGAGTCGGTGTGGCCGGTCATCAGCGCCGACGGTTGCTCGGTCACGGTGATCACCCAGTTGGCCTATGACCTCTTCCGCGACGACGACACCGGTGCCCGCTGGGACGTCTATCGCGTGTTGCTACCCGAATGCGGTGGCGAGCTCGGTGACTGGGAACTGGTCTCCGCATCGCGCGGGGCCGGCCTGCAGTCGACCGCTGGCGACAACGTCAGTCCGCTCTTCCCACCGGCCGTGTCGGGCGAGGGCGGCCTCGTTGCCTACACCAATCAGTTCAGCACGTCTGCCCCGCAGCTCACGGGTATCACTGTCGTCGATCTCTCCATCGCCATCGGCGAGCCAGGTCGGTCCGTGCCGGTCGCCGGCACTCCGGTCGAGGCGCCCAACAGCACGTACAAGTACGTGGGTCTGCGCGAACCGTCGATGAGCAACGATGGGTCCGTGCTCGCCTTCACCTCCGACGCCAACGCGTCGCTGATGATGGCGCAGTGGGGTGAGGGCGCTGCACCCGGCGGCTTTGCAACCTCCAACGTCTACGTGTGGGACCGCCTCAACCTCGATCGCAACACCAACGTGCGCCGCGCCTCGGCGACATTGAACGGCGACTTCGGCGACTCGTACAGCCCCGCCGTCTCCGGGAACGGCGAGCACATCGCCTTCGTGTCCACGGGCACCAGCCTGGTGGCCGGCGCAGTGCTGCCGGTCTGCAATCCGCTGTGCACACCGCAGGTGTACCTCCTCGACCGCACCGATGGCTCGGTGCAACTGGCCAGTCGTGTGCAGGCGGCACCTGCTGCGCCGGGCACACCGGCCGCAGCGCCGATTGCCGCCGACTCGGGTGCCACCCAACCTGCGCTCAACGACACCGGCGACGAGCTGCTCTACGTGTCGCGCGCGTCCAACCTGTTCGACACCCGCAGCAGCGCTGCCGGTGGGCCCAACGATGGCGACATCGTGCTGTTCGTGCCTTCGTCGGGCACCGTCGAACGTGTGTCGGTGCTGGCCGATGGCGTCACGCCGGCGCCCGCCGCCAACTCGCATCCCAAGCTGTCTGCCACCGGTCGCGTCGTTGTCTTCGACACGCTCGCGGGTGCCGCGTACGGCAACCCGGTTGCGGCCAGTCGCCAGGTGGGCATCGTCGATCACTCGCCGGTGCTCGAACTGGCCGATCTCGATGTCGGCACCGTTGCTGTCGGCTACCCGGGGCCCGAGTGGTTCTTGGTGGTCAACAACCGTGGCCCCTCGTCGTTCGTGCCCACGTCGGTGGAGTCCACCAACCCCGACTTCTTGATCAGCGGCGGCACGTGCAATGCGGTTGGGTCTGCGCCTGTTCCGCCCGGTGGTACCTGCACGGTCAATCTGATGATGATGCCCAGCGTCGCCGGTCCGCTCACGGGCACGCTCACGGTCAGCGAGTCCGGCTTCGATGCCGCGACTGTCAGTGCTGAGCTCACCGGTCTTGGCGGCGATCCGGCGCTGGCTCCCACCCCCGGCGGTGCGTACGGGGGCTCGTTGGTTGTCGGGTCACGTGGCGAGCCGATGTCGTTCACCCTCTCCAACGTTGCCTTCAACCCGGTACGTGTCGTGTCGGTAGAGGTGTTGGGGTCGCATCCCGAAGACTTCGCGGTGAACCTCGACGAATGCACCAACACGACCATCGACGCTGGAATGGCATGCGATCTGCAGGTCATCTTCACGCCGACCAGCGCCGGACGGCGTACGGCCAACGTGCTCGCCGTCACCGACGGCGGCGTGTACGCGACGTTGCTGGTCAGCGGCGACGGTCGCTACGAGCCGAGAATGGCTGCCAGCAACACCACCATCGTTCCCGGCTCTCGCGTCACGCTCACCGGTATCGGTTTCGGTCCCAACGTGCCGGTCACCATCTCATGGGGTGACGGCAGTGGGGCCAAGGTCAGCGCCGTCACGTCGCTGTACGGCACCTTGGACGTCACGCTGGTCGTGCGCCCCACCGAGCGTGCAGGCAACCGCACCCTGGTTGCACAGAGCGCCGACGGGCAGGTCGCTGTTGCCGAGGTGCAGGTGGTCAGTCGTGCGTCGAGTATGAATCCCGGCTCGGCCAACTGGCCCGGCCGCTGACGTTCTCGGTTCGAGCTACGCCGGCAGCAGCAGGCCGCTGGCGAAGACGTTCTGGAAGCACGACGTCAACGTCTGGTCGCCGAGGCCCAAGCAGGTGACCTGCACGATCAGTTCCTCTCCAGCGAGCAGCTCGATGGGGGTGATGACCTGTGCACTGACGTCACCGAACATGTTGGCCATGTTGTACGTGTACAGCGGGAGTGAACCTCGCAGGATCAGCAGCGAGCCCTGGTCTTGGTTGGGGTTCTGCACGATGAGGTCGGTGACTCGCAGGCGTTGACCGGCGGGCACCTTGTAGACGGCAGTATCCGATTGCCCGACAGGGACCGAGACGGAGAGCGGAATGTTGATGATGGTGCCCTTGTCCGCATCCGATTCCGGCACCGACGTCGCCACGGTGACCCCGGGCTGCGCCTCGACGGTGGGTGCGAGCGTGGTGGTGGTCTCCGGCACGGCCTCGCGTACGGCGGTGTCGGCCGCATCGCGAATGGCGGGCTTGACGAGGCCGAACCAGCCGGCCAGCAGCATCGCGGCGACAGTGGCCAATGCGATGAGGCGGCCGACGAGACGTTCGGGAACCATCGGCGTCTGCACGAACGTGGCGCCGCTGGTGGCGGTGGGGCTGCCTGGTTGGTCAGCGTCGATTCGGAAGGGAATGGTGCGGGCGCGGCGCTCCCACTGGAAGCCCTTCGTGTGCACCTTCATGCGGATCAGCGTGCTGCCACCGGGCTCGACGCCTGCGGCCGGCGGGTCGAACTCGGCCTCGACGCGACCCGACGGGTCGACGAGGTGGAGCCGGCAGCTGGCCTGGGTGTTGCCCCGGTTCTCCAGCATCATCTCGTAGGTGGCGCTGCGGCGACCGCGTAGCGCGGGCTGCAGCACGTCGAGGCGGCGGTCGAAGCTGCTGGCGATGTTGAGCGTGGTTTCGGCGCTGCGTACGTCGTCAGGGTCGCTCTGCGGGATGATGCGGATGGACAGCGAGGTCGGACCCGCCGTGGTGCTCGGCAGCAGTGGCGCGAAGACTTCGATGTCGACGTTCTGTTGGGTGCCACCGAAGAGCGTGAGGGTGGCGGGGTTGATGGTGCTCCAGCCGGCGGCCATGCCCGCGGTGGTGAGCACGAACGTGTCGGTCGTGTCGCCGAGGTTGACCACCGTCAGTTGCAGAACCGCAACCGTGCCGGGGGTGACGTCGACGTCGCCGCGAGAGAACCAAGCCTGGGCTGCCATCGCCCGAGACGCTACCGCTCCTTGTTGCCGCGTTAGCGGAAGGTGACGCGGTCGCGGCCGGACTTCTTGGCCTGCTGCAGCGCTGCCGTCGCGTCCGCCAGCACGCGCGTCGAGTCGAACGCACCGCTGCCGACGGATGCTCCGACCGAGGCGGTGATGATGACGCTGCTGGGAATGCCGTGCCACGTACGCGTCGCGATCATCATGCGGACCCGTTCGAACACGTAGCGAGCGTCACCCGGCGAGGTCTCGCGCAGGATCATCACGAACTCGTCACCGCCGAGTCGCACGACCGAGTCGCCTCGCCGGCAGACACGTTCGAGGAGGCCGGCGACCTCTTGGAGGACGCTGTCACCCTCGAGGTAGCCGTAGTCGTCGTTGACCTGCTTGAAACCGTCGAGGTCGATCACGCCGACGCACACCGGCGCATGCTCCTCGAGCACTTCGGGCAGGAGGTGGGCGAGGTGGCGGCGGTTGGGCAGGCCGGTCAGCGGGTCGCTCTCGCTGATGGCTTCCACGCGCAGATGCTCGACGCCGAGACGGACATGCTCCCAACGTGCCGTTCGTTCGTCGTGCAGGCCGCGGCGGGCGTCGTCGAGGTTTCGTTCGAGCGCAGCGCGCGCCTCGTCGAACCGACCCAGCTTCCACAGGACTTCGACTTCCACCTTCAACAGCGGTGTCAGGTATTCCGTGTAGTTGAGTTCAGCCGCGAGTGCCAGCGTGTCGCCGATCAGATCCACGACATCTGTGCTCTGGCTGGCACCCCACAGGGCCATCGCCTCGCCGCACATCGCAATCACCTGCTCCTCGCGCATGCCGTGTTCCCTGGCGAGCGCGAGTGCGTTGCGGGCATCGTCGAGCGCTGAGTGATAGTGGCCGATCTCGGCGAGCATCATCGAGCGGTGCGCCATCGCCTGACAGGCGGCGAGCATCTCATGCCCACCCTCGGGGTCGAGTGCAGCGGTGGCGGCATAGAGCCCGTCGTGGATCAGCCGGTTGCGTTCGTCGGGGTCGGGCTCGCGTTGCGCTGCGTAGTGATACGCGGTCGACATGCTGGAGTACGCGAACTGGCGGTCATCGTCGCTGTCGGCCACGCGCAGCGCACGGTCGAACAGCTCCAACGCGGCCTCGACGAAACCGGATTGCGCGTAGGTGACCGCCATGTTGTGCATGACCTGGTAGTTGGTGGACTCGTTGGGCAATCGATCGAGGATGTAGACGGCCTCGGACAACATGTGCGCCGCTTCCGCCAGTCGGTTGGAGCGGCTGTGATGGTCGACCATCACGCCCAACGCGTCGGCCAGTTCGGGCAGGTAGCCCTCCGAGCGCGCCTGCTGGGCGACCACTTGGGTGAGTGCGGCGGCTTCCTCGTAGCGCTCGACAGCGAGCAGGCAGCACGCCTGACGGATCTGCATGTTGAGCTGGATCTGCTGGTTCTCGGCAGCGTCGGCAGCCAGAGCGAACAGACGGCCGGCGTGGTCGAAGTCGCCGGCCTGGCGCGCCTCCACCGCCATTTGCTCCAGTGAGGCCAGCACCTTCGTAGTGGGTTCACGCCGTGCCGTAGGACCGTCCATCGGTGAAAGGTATCGGCGCGTTGGGGGGCTGACCTGAGGAGATCGTTACGATGCACACGTGCCCGGTTCTTTTCCAGCCTCGCGGCCGCGGCGATTGCGCAGCTCGTCCGCACTGCGCGATCTCGTCGCCGAAACTCAGCTCGACGTTCGCCACATGGTGGCGCCGCTCTTCGTGCGTGAGGGCATCGATTCCCCGCAACCGATTGCCTCGCTGCCGGGCGTGATGCAACACACCCGCGCCAGCCTGCGCGAGGAGGTCCGCCAGTTGGCCGACCTGGGCGTGAAGGCTGTCATCCTCTTCGGCGTGCCGTCGGTGAAGGACGAGATCGGCTCGGGTGCGTTCGACCCGAACGGCATCGTGCAGTTGGCATTGCGTGACCTCGCCGGCGATGTCGGCGACCGGATGGTCCTGATGGCCGATCTGTGCGTCGACGAGTACACATCGCACGGTCACTGCGGTGTGCTCGACGGGCCGGCGGGTGACCCGAACACATCGGTCGACAACGACGCGACGCTGGAGGTCTACGGCCGCATCGCTGTTGCGCAGGCCGACGCCGGTGCGCACATGGTGGCGCCCAGCGGGATGATGGACGGCCAGGTCGGTGCCATCCGTGCCGCGCTCGACGGTGCCGGGCACGGCGACACGTCGATCCTGGCCTACTCGGCCAAGTACGCCAGCGGCCTGTACGGCCCATTCCGCGACGCCGTCGACTGCGCCATCGTCGGTGGCGGCAACCGCAAGGCGTATCAGCAGGATTGGCGCAACGCCCGTGAGGCCATCGTGGAAGTGGAGGCCGATCTCGCGCAGGGCGCCGACATGGTGATGGTGAAGCCCGCACTCAGCTACCTCGACATCATCGCCGCGGTCAAGGCCGCGGTGAACGTCCCGGTCGCGGCCTATCACGTCAGCGGCGAGTACGCGATGATCAAGGCCGCCGCCGCCAATGGGTGGATCGAGCACGACGCCGTCGCCACCGAGCAGCTCACCGCCATCCGCCGTGCGGGTGCCGACGTCATCCTCACGTACCTCACGCGCTGGTACGCCGAGGCCTTCGCCTGAGGAGCAACCACGTGACAGACCAGCTTCGTTCCAACGCCGACTTCTTCGCCCGCTCGTGTGCGGTCATTCCCGGCGGTGTCAACAGCAGCATCCGGGCGTTCAAATCGGTGGGCGGAACGCCGTACATCGTCGATCGTGCCGAGGGTCCGTACGTGTTCGACGTGGAGGGCACCCGTTACCTCGACCTGGTGCAGAGCTACGGCGCCATCATCTTGGGCCACGCGCACCCAGCCATCACTGCGGCCATCACGGCTGCGGCGGCGGGAGGCACGTCGTACGGAGCGCCAACGCCGGGCGAGATGCTGCTGGCCGAGGAGATCGTCTCGCGAGTACCCAGTTGCGAGCGCGTGCGCCTGATGAACTCGGGTACCGAGGCCACCAGCACCGCCGTGCGTCTGGCGCGTGGCTTCACGGGTCGCGACCGCATCGTGATCTTCCACGGCAACTTCCACGGTGCCACCGACGCACTGCTGGCGGCCGGTGGCAGTGGTGTTGCAACGCTCGGCCTGCCCGGCACGGCCGGTGTGCCGGCGGCGGCGGTGGCCAACACGCTGGTGGTGCCGTACAACGTCGTGCCGGAGCTGGACGAGCAGGTGGCGGCCGTGTTCGTCGAGCCGCTGGCCGCGAACATGGGTGTCGTTGCGCCGGCACCGGGTTTCCTCGAAGGGCTGCGGGCGGAGTGCGATCGCGTCGGCGCGCTGCTGGTGTTCGACGAGGTGATCACCGGCTTCCGACTCGGCACCGGTGGCGCGCAGGAGCAGTTCGGCGTGCGTGCGGACATCACCACCTTCGGCA
>DAORTY010000147.1:0-8707 GCA_035432905.1 Ilumatobacteraceae bacterium
GACTATGCCGAGGTTGTGCACGGATGTGCAGGTCGTCGATGGTGCTGAGATCCGAAAGGTCGGCATAGTCCTGGCGTTGTGAGCACGCTTCAGACACACGAAATGTCTGGAGGTGAGGCTCGTGACGAAGAGATCGGCAACGGCTCGGTCGTATCCGGTTCGGGTTCCGAAGGTGTCGGTGGGTCCGTTGGCACCGATGGTGCTGGAGGAGTGTTCGCGGTGGTTCGCGGCGAAGGGGTATTCGCCGGGCTCGACGGCCGCGGTCGCGAACTTGGCGAAGCGGTTCAGCGCGTGGATGCAGGAGGTCGGCGCTGGGGTCGGTGAGATCGACGGGGAGTTACTCGTTCGGTTCGTAACCGCGGAGGGTTCCCGTGATCTTCCGTGCGGCTCGGTGACACGGTCGATGGGGGCGCTGCGCCGGTTCCTGGCAGCTTCGGGCTATCTGCGGGCGGCCGAGGTTGATGATGAGCAACTGACATCTGCGCAGGCCGCTGTGATGGAGTGGTGCACGTGGATGCGGGTCCAGCGCGGGCTGACTGAGAAGTCCATCGCGGCCTACCGCTATTACGGCGCAGGTCTGTTGGACATGGTGACGGCGACGGACGGGGCGGTGAGCTGGGACCGGCTCGACGCGTCGGTCGTCAACGCGTACGTCATCGAACGCGGACGTCGTTACGGTGTTGTCGCCCGGGCTCACATCGTGGGCTCGGTCCGTTGTTTGCTGCGGTGGGCGTTGAGCACTGGTCGCCTTGACCGGGACTTGACCGCCGGGATCCTGAAGCCTGCCGGGACGAAACGGTCGGTTCCGCGAGGAGTGGCCGCCGAACAGGTCGCGGCGCTACTGGCCGTGTGCGACCCGGCCACGGCGATCGGGGCACGAGACCGGGCATTGGTGTTGTTGCTGGTCCGGCTCGGGTTGCGAGCTGGCGAGGCGGCACGCCTGACGCTCGATGACATCGACTGGGCCAGCGGGCAAGTGACGGTGACAGGCAAAGGCCGCGAGCACGTGCTGCCGCTACCCGCCGACGTGGGCCGGGCGTTGGAAGCCTGGCTACGGCTTCGACCGCCCGCGTTGGATCGGGCCGTGTTCGTGCGTCTCAGGGCGCCGCGGCAGATGATGACGGTCTCGGGAATTTCAGGGGTGATCGCTCGCCTGTCGGGTTTGGCGGGTATCGACCCGATCTACGCGCACCGGCTCCGTCACACCGCAGCGATGGACGTTCTGGCGGCGGGCGGCACGCTGACTGAAGCCAAAGAGTTGCTGGGCCACGTCTACACCGTCACCACGATGACCTACGCGAAAGTCGACCTCAAGTCGCTACGCGAGCTGGTCGTCCCGTTCGGGCAGGTGCCGCAATGACCGCTGTGGCGCAGACGCCGACGTTGCGTGATCGGCTCGATGAATACCTGGCGATGCGCCGGGCGTTGGGGTTCCAACTCAACGACGTCGAACGACAAGTCGGCCTGTTCTGCACCTGGCTCGAAGCCCGCGGTCGCACAACGACCTTCACCGTCGATGAGGCTGTGACGTGGGCCCGGCTCAACGCTGACGCGCACCCGTCGTGGTGGTCCACACGACTGTCGTTGGTGCGCCGCTTCGCCGGTTACCTGAACGCCAACGATGTCGACGTCCCGGTGATCCCGGCCGGACTGCTGCCGGCCCGCAAACCCCGAGCAGTGCCGTTCATCTACAGCCAAGACGACCTCGACGCGTTGCTCGACGCCTGCGGCCGAGTGTTCAGCGACGAGCGGATCGCGGCGACGATGCGCACCGCTGTCGGTCTGCTCGCTGCCACGGGCCTGCGGATCGGGGAAGCACTGAACCTGCGCGTCGGCGACATCGACCACGTCAACGACCTGCTGGTCATCAAAGCAGCGAAGTCCGGGGAGCGCCTCGTTCCGATCCACCCCACGACCACGGCCGCGCTGATCGACTACATCGCGCTGCCAGCTCGCGCAGCCACCCACCCCGATCCCACAGGCCCGGTCTTCGTGACCGCCAACGGGACCGGCTACGTCTACGTGAGCTTCCAGCAGATGTTCCAACGAGTCCGCGAAGCCGCCGGGCTGACACCACGCGGCAGAGCACGTCCGCGCCTGCACGACCTGAGACACACCTTCGCCACCGCGCACATGACCGCGGCCTACGCCCACGACGGTGACCCTGACCGGGTGCTATCGCTACTCGCGACCTGGCTCGGGCACTCCGACGCCGCGCACACGTACTGGTATCTGAGCGCGACCGGCGAGCTCATGGCGCTGGCCGCCGGCCGCCTCGAACCCAACACCGAAACCAACCATGGAGAACCCTCATGAACGCGCTCGCCGTCAGCCTGCAGACCTACTTCACCACCTTCGCCCACAACCAGCGGGACCTCTCGCCCAACACGATCGGCTCCTACCGCGACACGTGGCGGATGCTGCTGAAGCACCTGACCGCAACACTCGGAGTCAGCACCGACGCGATCGACTTCGACGCCGTCACCGCGATCAACGTCACCGGGTTCCTCGACTACCTCGAACAACAACGGGGCAACAGCGCCAAGACCCGCAACGTCCGCCTCACCGCGATCCGCGCGGTGCTCAACCGAGCGCTGCCCGACCACCCCGAACACGCCGCGACGATCACCCAGGTCCTCGCGATCCCACCCAAACGCACGACCAGACCAGTCATCGAGTTCCTCACGCCCGACGAAGTCGACGCTCTCCTCGACGCACCCGATCCAACGACTCGCACCGGACGACGCGATCACGCCCTGCTGGCCATGACCGTGCAAACCGGCCTTCGCATAAGCGAGGTCTGCTCACTCACGATCAACGACGTCCACCTCGGCACCGGCGCGCACGTCACCTGCACCGGCAAAGGACGACGACAACGCATCACACCCTTGACCAGCGCGACGGTGAGCGTGATGACCGCCTACCTCGCCGAGCGGACCACCCGCCCCGGAACCGCTCTGTTCTGCGGTCCACGCGGCCAGCGCTTGTCCCGAGACGCGCTTGAGCATCGCCTCACCACCCACCTCGCCGCCGCAGCCACCACGTGTCCCAGCCTCACCAACAAACACGTCACGATGCACACTCTGCGACACACCGCAGCCATGAACCTGCTCGCCGCCGGTGTCGACGTCACCGTCATCGCAATGTGGCTCGGCCACGCCGACACCCACAGCACCGACGCCTACCTCCACGCCGACATGGCCATCAAACAAGCAGCCCTCGATCGAACACGACCACGAGACGTGGAAGCCGGCGTCTACCGCCCCGACCCCGACATCCTCGCCTGGCTCACAGCCCTCTGACTATGCCGACCAATCCACGCCAGAGCCCCGGCTGCCACAGCACATCAAAGCCAAGATCGGCATAGTTCCGACGTCGGCATAGGACATCAAATGCCGATGTCGGCATTTGATGTCCCAACTCCAAATCTGGTTCGGTTGCATGGCCATCAGCTCGGGGATCTTGTTGGCCGGGTGGGTGCGTTGCCGGCGACGTTCACGGTTCTCGCCGACTGCTCTGAGCAGGCGGTACATCGTGGAGATCGAACACAGATAGATGGCGTCATCGAGCAGGCGAGCCCAGATCTGTGCCGGTGCCAGATCGCAATACTCTGGCGAGCGAAGCACCGTGAGGATCTTCTGGCGTTCGGCTTCGGTCAGGGTGTTCGGTGGTGCCGGACGCGGTCTGCGCGGGCCGTGCATCGGGCCCAACACCGCCCGATAATGACTCGCACGGGAGCGTCCCAGCAGGTGGCACGCCTGCCTGGTCGAGGTGACCGCTCGGAGCTGCTCGAAGTGGGCGTCGATCACTTCGTCGACCGTGTCTCGGTGTCCGCGCTCTCGGAGAACAGCTCCAAGAGCGCGTGTGCTTTTCCCGTAATCTCCAACGCCAATCTCGTGCGAGCGAGCTCACCCTCGAGCCGCTCGTTGCGTTTGCGGAGCTTGTCCAACTCGACCTGCTCCGTCGAGCGGCGGCCCCGCTTCCCCGGCCGGTCAGCGGCACGGTTGCGTTGGTTGCGCCACTCCGAAATGTGCGACGAATACAGGCCCTCGCGGCGCAACAACGCACCACGCTCGGAGCCGCCTTTGGGTAGGGCGTCATACTCGTCAACAATCCGATTCTTGAACTCGACG
Organism: Ilumatobacteraceae bacterium; assembly: GCA_035432905.1. GTDB lineage: Bacteria > Actinomycetota > Acidimicrobiia > Acidimicrobiales > Ilumatobacteraceae > UBA668. The sequence goes on from DAORTY010000147.1 coordinate 4,134, forward strand.
GTGAAAGTTCGACGCTGCGGCTTGGGGGCTGGATCGGTCTGGTCGGGTCCACTCACCGCACCATCATGGGCGCGATCAAGCAGAGAGGAAGAGGTCATAGTCATCAGTGTGGTGGTTCCTGGTTCTCGCCCTGAGGGGGATCTGGGGTTACCGCAGGTGTCTCACACCAGCCTGACAGACAGGGGTTCGGACGGTGCGCGACACTGTCGGGCGATGACATGGAGCGCTGAGCGACTGGAAGCGGTACTGACGAACATCTCCGACATCGTCACCGTGATGGGGGCGAACGGCGAATGGATCTCGTCGAGCGGGGCCGGCATCAGGGTGCTCGGATGGGAACCGAACCACGACCCAGACGGTGGCATCTTCGCCATGCTGCACCCCGACGACGTCGACGCTGCCGGGCGAGCGTTCGCCGAGGTGATCGCCGGCACCCGGCCGCCCACGAACTCGAGGTGCGCCGCGGGTCGCGGGTGCTCAGCAAGGCCCTGGTGTACATCGGGGGCTACGGGTCGGTGCTGTGCGCAGTGCTGTTCACGTCATACGTCAAGGAGTGGCGCCACGCCGAGATGGCCTGGGACAAAACCGAGAAGACCGGCAAGGTGTTCCATGAAGTCTGACCAACGCGCCCACTGGCACATCACCCCGGCAAATGACGACGAGCTGCACACCTGCGCCGAAGACCTCGCACGCCACGATCGCACCGAGCGTCGGCTCGCATGGAAAGAGGCCGGCGCGGTTGCGGTGGTGACCATCGTCGTCGTGGTCCGACAGCTCTGGCTGAGCTGAGCGTCCTGCGCCTCTCGGGTGTCAGGTTGGCAACAGGGTGTCAGGGTGGCGACACGACGTCGATCACAGGTCGATGATCGGGATCGCCCAGACGCGGTCGTCCAACGCGTAGGAGTCGGCGCCGGTGTGGGCGACGAAACCCGCCACGAAGCGACCACCCAGCCGGTCACGCAACCACACGAGGTGGCGGGCGTCGGCCACTGCAGGCCGGACCCCCAACTTGACCTCCACGGCATACACGTCGCGACCGTCCTCGATCACCGCGTCGACCTCGTGCTCGCCGGCGCCGGTACGCTGTGCCTCAGCGCCCCACCAATCGAGTCGACCTGGGGACGCAACTGCTGCATCACATACGACTCGAGGTACCGGCGCGCCAACGACGGGTCGCCCGCGAGCTGGGCGACGTCGACACCGGCCAGCGCAAGCGACCGCGCCGCGTCAGCAAGGTAGCGCTTGGGATATGACGTCAGCCGCTTGAGCCGGTTGCTGTCAAACGCTCCCGATGGCGCAGTCACATGGGTTCGAGCCAGGAGATCCTCGTATGCCTTCCACGTCGCCTTGTTGATGTCAGCGGCCTCCCAAATCCGTTGATCCGGAACCGCCTGGGCCTCCAGGGTCGCGCTCAGCGACCCCGGTCGCACCGATGCGCCGACGGCCACCGCCACACCAGCGGACGCGCCGGCGGTCACGACCACCTCGGCCACGGCGCAGGTCGCGATCCCGGTTGCAGTCAGCATTCCGGACGGCGCTGAGCAACTCGACACCGACCTCGCACCGGTCGGCACCGACACACAGATCGCCGTCGGGCCCGACGCCGCGGACTGGCTCGACCATGCCGCACCGAGCGTGCGCCAGGACGTCGCTGACAACCTCGACACCACACCCGAGGAACTGACCGAGCAGTTCCTCGACGACCCCACCGCATTCCTGTCGACCGACGGCATGGCCGGCTACATCGAGCCTGAACTTCCCGCACCGGCGGACGAGACCAACACCATTCAGGCGGCGACACCGGGCGAAACGCCCAACGCCGGTGGCGAGGAGTCGACGCCAGTGGTGGCATTGGCCTCGGTGCCGGCCGATGTCTTCGCGCTGCACTCGTTGCCATCGTCGACCAAGGTCGTCTACCTCGACTTCGACGGCCACCTGATGCAGAACGAGTACTGGAACTCGACGTACAAGGTCGGCCCGTTCGACAACCTGGCGTACGACATCGACGGCAGTCCATCGACGTTCTCCGACGCCGAGCGAGCCCGCATCTTCGAGATCTGGCAGCGCGTCGCCGACGACTACGCGCCGTTCGACGTCGACGTCACCACCCACGACCCCGGCGTCGACGGCCTGCTTCGCAGCTCGACGAACGACACGACGTTCGGGACCCGCACCGTGATCACCTCGTCGGACTGGTTCGCATCGGCCAACAACGGGACCCGCATCGGCGGGATCGCCCTGCTCAACGTGTTCACCTCCGGCACCGACCATGCCAGCTTCGTGTTCTCGTCGAACCTCGGATCCGGCAACGCCAAGTACGTTGCCGACGCCGCGTCGCACGAGGCCGGTCACACATTCTCGCTCGAACACGACGGCACCTCGACGGCCGGCTACTACAGCGGCCACGGGAGTTGGGGACCGATCATGGGAACCCCGTACAGCCGGGCCGTCACCCAGTGGTCGAACGGGCAGTATCCCGATGCCAACAACACCACCGAGAACGACCTCGCCGACATCGGCGCACGCGGCGGGTTCCGACCCGACGACCACGCCGACAACGTCGCAGACGCGACCGTCGTGTCGGTCGGCACCCAGAAGTAAAGAAAGTGGATCGGGGTGGCCGCGGTCGCAGCAATCTCGGCCAGCATCGGTGGAATCGGTCTCGCCCAAGCATCCAGCGGCGGCGGCAACGCCATGAGCGCCATCGCTCCATGCCGGTTGGTCGACACCCGCGCCGGGGGACAGGTCGGCCCACGATCGACACCGCTCGGCGCGGGCGAGACGGTGACGTTCACCGCCACGGGCAACAACGGCCAGTGTTCGGCCATCGCCACCGATGCCCAGGCGATCGAGGTCCAACTCACCTCCACCGACGCCACCACCACCAGTTATCTGACGGCGTTCCCTGCCGGGCGACGACACCGAACGTGTCGCACCTCAACACCCGGCCCGGCGAGGTCATCTCGAACTCGACCATCGTGTCGTTGTCGCCGACCGGTCAGTTCAAGCTCTTCAACTTCTCGGGCACCACCAACGTGATCGTCGACGTCCTCGCCGTGTTCAGCCCGGGTGCCGCCGGTGGCGGCACACCTGGTGCGGTTCGGCCAGCGCGTCACTTCGTGGCGGACCCATTTCCACGAACCTCCAGAATCCCAGCAACCCGATCAAGCCGCCGTTCGGTGGCGGAAGCCTGGAGCTCCTCGTCGGCGACGGGGCCTCCAAGGTGGCGTTCGGCAACGAACTCGACTACACCGGCGACCTCGTCAGTTCGCTCGACGACGTCGACTACTACGTGTACACCACGGGCGAGAACGTCAAGTTGGCGTCGGCGGGCACGAACCTGCCGGGTATCGCCTTCGAGGTGCTCGTCCCGAATTCAGCACCGAGCCGATACACGTACGCGTCGTTGGTGTGGGTGCCGGACATGACCGGCGTCACCGCGAACACATGGAGCGGCTACATCGACGCAACAGCAACCGGCAAGTGGGGACTGACGAGCTCGTACGAGCTCGGTACCTGCGGTCTGAAGGCGACGCTCTGCACCTTCGACGCCGCCAGGGCGGTACTCGGCAATGACGCGTTCATCACCAGCGTCGCGGTGACGAAAGGTCGCGACAAGGCCTTCCAGCGTGCCGTCGACGGCCTGAGGATCAACGCTGACACCTACGACTTCGAACCGTTCGGCGTCTTCAAGGTCGGAACCTCCTGATGCCACCCGGTGGTGCTGCGAGCAACATCGCCGCACCACCGGAACGGGAGTACCTGATCTGCGTCAGCTCACCCTCACCTCAGCGTGGATCGTTTCAACACCCAGAACACCGAGAACAGGGCTACCACTGTTGTCCCGTAGCCTCTGGCGTCATGAAGGGCATCATCCTCGCGGGCGGTACTGGCTCGCGTCTCCACCCGGTCACCCGCGGCGCGTCGAAGCAATTGCTCCCGGTGTACGACAAGCCGATGATCTACTACCCGCTGTCGGTGCACATGCTGGCGGGGATCCGCGGGGTGCTGGTGATCACCACCCCCGAGGACCGCGCCGGATTCGAGCGGTTGCTCGGCGACGGGTCGCAGTGGGGTCTGCAGCTCTCCTACGCCACACAGGACTCCCCTGATGGCCTCGCTCAGGCGTTCCTGATCGGTGCCGACTTCCTCGACGGGCAGGGGGCCTCGCTCGTGCTCGGCGACAACCTGTTCTACGGCGCCGGCTTCTCGAACCTGGTCTCCACCGCAGCCGCTCGCCCATCGGGCGCCACCGTGTTCGGTTACCACGTGAAGGACCCGCAGCGATACGGCATCGTCGACCTCGACGCCGACGGCCGTCCCACCAAGATCGAGGAGAAGCCGACCGACCCCACCAGCCACTGGGCGGTCACCGGGCTGTACTACTTCGACGAGCGAGTGGTGGAGGCTGCCGAGGCGGTCAAGCCGTCGGCGCGGGGCGAACTCGAGATCACCTCGGTGATCGACTTCTACCTCGAACGCGGTGAACTGCACGTGGAACAACTCAACCGCGGTTTCGCCTGGCTCGACACCGGCACGTTCGACTCGATGGTCGAAGCGTCCGAGTTCGTGCG
>DAORTY010000148.1:0-4315 GCA_035432905.1 Ilumatobacteraceae bacterium
ACCAGCGACTTGTCGGCCTTCGTGCGCCGCAGCAGGAACGGCCCGGTGAGGCGCCGCAGCTCGGCGGTGGCGACGGGGTCGTGCTCGCGTTCGATGGGGTTGGCGAAGTGCTGACGGAACTGGGTGGCGTTGCCCAGCAGGCCGGGGGCGACGATCTGAAAGATGGACCACAGCTCGGAGAGCCGGTTCTCCACCGGCGTGCCGGTGAGCGCAATTCGCTGCCCTGCCTTCAGGGAGCGCATCGCGCGCGCTGTACGCGTCTCGGGGTTCTTCACGGCCTGCGCCTCGTCGAGAACTGCCGTCGCCCACGGGACCTGCTGGAACGTGTCGAGATCGCGAGCAGCTACCTGATAGGTGGTGACCACCAGGTCGTGTTGCGCGACCGCGTTGACGAACGCTGTCTCAGTGAGCCGACCCGTGCCATGGTGCACCATCACCCGCATGAACGGTGTGAAGCGGGCCGCCTCGGACTCCCAGTTGCGCACCACCGACAGCGGGCAGACCACCAGGTGGGGGCCCGGGATGCCGGCGAGGTGGGCGAGAGTGGTTGGCGTCTTGCCCAACCCCATGTCGTCAGCCAGGCAACCACCCAATCCGAGGCGGTGCAGGAACTGCAACCATCCCAACCCGCGGCGTTGGTAGGGGCGCAGCGTGGCGGTGAACGTGTCGGGCACGTCACCGTCGGCCAGCGCCTCGTCGGGCAACCCGTCGAGCAGCTCACCCGCCCAGCCCGTTGCCTGGAGAAGGTCGGTGCCGCTGTCGTCAGCCTCGATGCCGGCGGCCTCGAGCTCGCGCTGCAGTTCAGCGGCGAGTGTGAGCAATTGCAGCGCACTCATCTCGGCGTGTTCGGTGCGGTGTTCCTGCAGGTTGGCCAGCGCGCGGCGGGCCTCGGCGCGATCGATCTGCACCCACCGGCCGCCGACCTGGATGAGGTTGGCCCCGTCCTCGGCGGCGCGGCGCAGCACGTCGTCGGGTACGGGTGTGCTGTCGACGACGACCTGCCAGTCGACCAGTGCGGTGGCCGCGAAGCGACCGCTACCGGCAGCATCCTTGGGTTGCGCGGTGGCGCGGGTTGATGTGCGTCGACGGGTGAGCTTCTCGGGTGCCAGCAGCTCGATACCGACCGTGGCCAGCGCGTCGATGCCTTCCAGCGCGGCGGCCGCAGTGTCGAGATCGATGCCGTGTGGAGCGGCAACCATGGCAGAGTCGAGCCACGCCGCCAGCTCGGGAACAGCGGTCGCGATGGCCTCGCCGGCCTCGCGCAAACGGCGCTGCAGCAGCGGAATGAAGCGGGCGTCGTGGGCAAGGGCCAACGCGCCCGGCCCACCAGCCATCACCTGGTCGGCGGCGCACCAGCGACCGCGGTCGTCGCCGTCGACCAGCTCGAGTCCCAGTGGCCATTCACCATCCGTCGGCTGGCTCGGTACATCGTCATTGATGTCGACCATGTCCCACAGCTCGTCGTCGGTCTTCTCACGTGGAAGACCCAGGCGCAGACGCACGCGCACGATGGGTTCGCCCTGGGCGCGGCGGGTGATGAGCGAGAACTCGGTGGCAATGTGAGCAACGGCTTCCCCGAGCTCGGCCGCCACCGTGAACTGCCCGGTCTCGGCAATCAACGCGCGGCTGACGAGGCGCACCGCACGCGGGTTGATGGAGCGGGTTTCGTGGAGGTTCTCACGCCACCCGCGTGCCGACAACGTGAGCCGGGTGAGACGATCGACCATCGACCGCAACACGTCGACGGGGTCGACGGGGGCGCCGGCGGCGACCACCGGTGGCATGGCCTGCAGCAGGTCGGCCTCGGCCAGCTCGACGTCGCCGGTGAGCGGCTGCCACTCGGCGTTCCACCAGATGTCGGTGATGTGGGTGACCACGGGCAGCACCCGACCGCGGCGGACCAGCTCTGCGGCGTAGCGGTAGATGGCGCCGAACCAGGCGACGGACGCGCTGAGCTCGCTACCCAAGGCATCGAGCTGCCCCAGGGAGGCAAGCGTGGCCGAGTCGAGCCGCTGGCACATGACATTGGCCCGGCCGTCGGGCAGATCGAGCGGCAGCACACGGGTGGAACCGTTGTAGGCCATGCTGGGCCGACGCGACACGCGGGCGACCTCGTGGTGCAGGTTGCCGCCGTAGACGCCACGCCCGGGCTGCCAGGCAACCGCCTCGCCGTCTATCCAGCTGAGCTGCAGGCCGGGTGGTGGGGTGCGAGCGGCCATTCAGTCGAGTGTACGAAGGGGGTGCGCGAGAGTTGCGGCCACGCGAAGAGTTCTGCGATGACTGCCGTCACGCGAGCCCTCATCCCCAGACTTCGCGCACCTTTTCGAACACGCCCTGGTCGAAACTGAACTCGACGACGTTGCCGTCGGGGTCTGCCAGGGCGCACACGTAACCGACCGGGGCGGGTAGATCCTGCGGCTCCCACGACAGGCAGCCGGCCACACGGCCACGTGCCGCGATCTCGTCGACGTCGGCGCGGGTGGGCAGCTCGATACCCAGGTGAGCGAACGGCGCAAGCGTCGGGTGCGGGCCGTTGGGCTGGTCGCGAAAGAAGCTGACCAGCACGATGATGAACGGCTTGTCCACCATGTCGGGCTGGCCCAGCCAGGCGCCGCGACCGTCGGCGTCTTCGCGCCGGTCGAGCAGCCGTAGCGGCGTGAACATCTCGTACCACGCAATCGTGGCGTCGATGTCGCAACAGGGAAGCGCCACATGCGTGAATCGAGCGATCGAAGGTCCCTTGCTCATGATCCTCACCGTACCCCCGAGCCGTGTGGACCGGCCTCGACCACTACGAGATGAAGGGGGTGACCGGGCCCACCTGCCAGGCGTGCGACGGGTCGTCGTACAACGTTCCGGCGCCGGCGCGGCGATCGACCTGGAGCGTGACGCTGAAGGTCCCCCCGTCGTCGGTGGGGATCTCCAACTTCTGCGTGTAGCCGCGACTGCAGCCGTCGGCGAATGCGCCGTACGGGTCGTCGGGATTGCAGTACGCGACGCTGATCGGTACCAGTGCTGACACCAACTGACGCTCGCCGCTGGCGACCACGACCCACACGCCGTCGAATGCGAAGCGGGCGGGAACGGCGCACGTTGCGCCCGGCTCGTCGTTCGACAGCGCCGCCTCGGTGCACGGTGTGAGGCCAGCGGGTGTGGTCCAGCTCGCGCGCAGGCCCTCGCCGGTCGCCGCCAGCACGCTGAGTGCATAGTCCGCAGTGCGAGGGGCCCGCAGCGTCGTGCCGCTCAGTGCGAGCGTGATGGGCTTGGGAGTGGCCGCACCGGGTGTGCCAGGCGGTTGATCGGTGGCGATCAGCCGCACGCAGAACTGGCCTTCCCAACCGCTGGGCATGGTGGGGTCCAGGTAGACGTCACCGTCGACGACAGTGACACTCCGGTCGCGTCCGGCAACGCTGCGTTCCTCGCTGGTCACGGTCAGCAGCGCGCTGCTGGTGCGGTCGCGACCCTGTTGGTTGGCCGCCCAGCCGTTGCAGTCGGCACCCTCGATGAACGCGTGCTGGCCGTAGACGTGGGTGGTTGCCTGGTCGAGGCTGGGATTGCCGACGGTGACCGCCTCGGTGAGAAACGCGTAGTGCACATGAACCGTCGGGTAGAGCACGCCGTCAGGGAGGCGCTGTTCGCCGCGGTCCGCGACGACCAGGCGTTCGGCGAACAACGCATCGTCACCGTCGGTCGCACTGTTGAGGATCACGCGCCCGCTGATGTTGGCTTGGCCGGTGGCGCTGATCGCAAGAATGTCGGCGCGCAGCTCGGCGACCCCTGCGGAGGCGTGCGCGCGCACCTCGTCGGGCGAAAGGGTGAGGCAGGCGACGATGTTGCGTTGCACGCGATCCTGTTCCCACGAGCGTTTCCACACGGCGTCGTCGGCGGGCGAGGTGACCATCGTGGTCTTGTCGAGTGTGGCGCCGTCGGCCCATTGGCCGGTGAGTGCGAGCGAGGACGGCTGGTTGACGACGACCACGACGGTCGGTTGCGTCGTGGTCGAGAGCGCCGTGTCGGTCTCCTGGATCTTGTCGCACTGTGCGGCGTAGCCCTCGCCGCTGATGGGCAGCGAGATCTGCAGCGGGTCGAGCACTGCGACGGTGGATGACGGCTCGGCGGCTACGACGGCCGGCATGCCGGCGCAGGGTGTCGTTGCGGAGAGGCACGGATCACTGAACGACGGTTGCTCGAGTGTGGTTGCAGGAGCGGCGGTCGGGCCTTCAGGCGATGGCAACGTGCTGTCGGGCGCGGCGAGCGACGGGAGAGCGGTGAGAGCGGTTGGCGTGGCCACGAGCCGAGGCTGCGGAACCGTGGC
>DAORTY010000148.1:4415-8668 GCA_035432905.1 Ilumatobacteraceae bacterium
GCGGTGGCGGTGAGGGTCAGCGGGGTCTCGCCGCCGGCGGGGCCATTGGCGGGAACCTGCAGCGAGAAGCGGTTGCCGGCGACGGGAACCAGATTCGCTGTCTGTGGGCCGGTTGGTGAGTCCCAGGTGGCGACGATCGAGCGGATGCTGACCGGCAATGTGGGGTCGGCCACGACGATGGTTACTTCCAGCGTGGTCTCGAGGTTGCAAGGCGCCCGATCGGTGAGCACATAGAGGTATGGCCTGTCGGTGGTGACGGTCACCAGCGGTGGTTCACGGTCGCTGGGAAGTGTGATGCTGGTGGAGGTGCTGGTGCTGCTCTCGGTCGTTGTGCTTTCCAACACCACGGTGGGGGCCACAACCTGCCCGATGGTCGTGGACGGCCCGTCGTCGGCTGGTGCGAGCGTCGTGGCGGTGACAGCGGCCTCGGTGCATGTCAGCCGCGGTAGCGACCCGGGCGAGGCAGTAGTGCGAATCACGGCCATCGGCAGCCAGGCGGGCCGCTCCGGATGGTCGGGGTTGCGAATGACTGCCCAGCGGTCGTCAGTGGTTCCGATGAGCCACACGATGTCGCCGGCGTGCACCTGCCCGACGGACACCACCGAGGTCGGGTCGGCGGTGACAGGACACTCGTAGAAGTCGGTGGCCACCAGCGCTGTCGCGCTGGTGTCCTGGTCGTTCCCCAACTGCTGCGCGCCGAACCAACCAAGACCGCCGGCCGCCAGCGAACCGACGACAAGCGCGAGGCGCGCCCCGAGCCCGCTCACAGGGCGACCAGTACCGACGACATCTTGTTAGTCAAGCAGGGCGGACTCCGTCCAATGCGAGCATTCGCGGGATGGGGAGTAGTCCCCATCCCGTTGGTGTCCCATTTCGGCTAGAACTGCTCTGTGGTGACAACTGATCAGCGCTCATCTCATCGTGACGGCATGGAACTGAGCTGGGGTGCCGCGTCTGACGTTGGCACGATCGCCTCATTGGCCCAGCGCCCGAACGCAGGCGTGCGGGCGCACGCTGGTTCGGACGGCCAGCACGTGCGTATGCTCTCAATTTCACCTCGTACAAAGCTCCAAGGAGTTTCCCCGCATGATCAAGTTGTCCGTCTATCTCACCATTCTGGTGGTGTTGGGCATCGTGTGGTTGGTGCAGCAGGCGCAGGCGCACGGACGCCGTCCAGACCCGCTGTTGTTTCGCCCTGTGCTGGGTCCGATTGAGCACCTGTACCCAGTCGGCATCCGCAATGGTTCTGAAGTGATGGCTCAGGCCGCGCAGCATGTCGCCGGTATGTCGGTGGCCTCGGTCTCAGGGGATGTGTTGCTTCTCAACTCTCGTCCCAACGTCGGCCGCCTCGACGATGGCATGGGCATGTTGTTGCGCGTGACGTCCTGGTACCTCCCCGACGGCTGGCACGTACGGATCGAAGGTCAACCGAAAGCTTCGCTAGCGGCCGATGCCTCCTCGAGGAGGGGATTCGTGGCCGTCGAGCGGCAGCTTCGCCAGTCTCTGGCACACATGGGCTACAGGTTGGACGATGGCTTGTCAAACCTCGCCCAGCCCAGGGCCGCGCTTCCAGCGCCCGCGTCCGTGAGGCCGCAATGGGCACCCCCCGTGGAACCCCCGCCACCGCCGGCACTGAGCCTCTCACTGTTGGGCGCGCACGGAACATCGCATCGTCGTGCTGATCGGAGTCCACTGAAATGAACGCATCAGCGCTCATTGCCGCAGACGGTAGTGCAGGTATTGGGATCGCCATTCTGGTCGTGTTCATCGTCGTGGTCGTGGTTTACCAGAGCATGCTCAAGAAGGGCATACGTGCGCGGGTATTGGTGTCGAACCTGTCCGCCGACCAGCTACGGGCGATCTTTGCCTCGAAGGTGGCGACATTGGGATGGAAGGTGATTGACAACGACAATCCGACGGTGGCACAGAGTCCACTTCTCTCCGGCCGCCGCCAACAAATCAGCCTGACCATGACCCGCGAGAGCAACGGAATTCGGTGCCATATCGCGCCATCGCGAGTGTGGGTGAAATTCGGAGGTGTTCCGTACAAGGCACACACGTTGCGCATGCGTTTGAACGCGTTCGAACGTGCGGTGGTGAACAACGGAGGTATATCTGTCTCGGCCTCCGGCTCGGCCGCTCGCCCGAATTCTGCACCCGTGGCGCCCGTCGAAGCGAGTCAGCCAACTCTGACCGGGCCGCCTGCTGCATTCCTCCCGCCTGCGATCCTCGTCGCGCCGTTTCGCCCGCCGCTGCCGACTCAAGCGGGCCAGTGGGTGAGTGACCCGTTCAGGCGGCATCAGCTCCGGTATCACGACGGTAAGGAGTGGACTCCCAACGTGTCGGACGCCGGAGTGGTGGGTGTCGACCCTCCCGAATGGAGGCAGGCGTCACAGGTTCAACAGATGACACCGTTCCCACCCCCGCCAAGCGATATGCACGATGGCAGGACCGTGTAGCGGTCGGATCTCGCCACAATCAAGGCCCTATCGGGATCGCTCATCCGCAAACGGCACCACGGTGGAGTTCCGTGACGGCAGTCGTCTCGATGCCATCGCCGGCCAGATGGTGGTTGTACCCGTTGGCAGCATCGTTCGATTCGGTGACCGCTCGTTCACGATCGAGCGTAGTTGAGGTGCTCGATGACGAGTACGGTGGAGGCGAAATGCAGCCTCGGCCGAGTGAACTGGTGGTCACGCAATGAACAGCAAGATATGTCCGCAGTGTCATACCCCGTTGGCACCAGGCCAGTGGATGTGCGCTTCCTGCGGGACCGAGGTTGCGGGAGCAGGCTCACAGCCAACAGTTGCGCCGCTCCAGCCGCCGCTGGCCGGGTCATCACCGTTTGCGCCGCCCGCGGTCGCGCCGGTCGTTTTCGCATCTGAGCAGGCTGCGGATGTCGGCGGCTCACCGAATGGCGGTGCACGAAAGAAGTGGCTGCTTCCGGCAGCGTTGGCGGTGGTGTTGCTGGGTGGCGGGTTGCTCGTGTGGAAGCTGACGAACAACGACGACGGCAACGCCAATCCAGGCAGCACAGTTCCAATCGAAACGACGCTCGTCAGTGAGACCACCGGTGCGGCAACAACTGTCGTGGAGACGACTGCGGTGGCGACCACGGTGGTCGAGACGACGGTGGTCGAGACGACGGTGGTCGAGACGACTGTCGAACCAACGACAGTGCCATCGACTGATCCGCCGGTCACCGAACCGCCGCCCCCAGCGTGGCTCGCACCGTCGGTCCCCAAGCTGCCCGTCTTCGCTGGTCCGGGTCTTGCCTACGCCGTCTCGAATCCACTCGCCGGTGGCATGAACCCCGACGAAGCGTCGCCATATCTGCTGTTCGCGCAGGGCGTCTTCGACAAGATGGCTGCCGATGACTGGGCTGGCGTGCAGCCAACGTTCTTCTTTCAGCTACCGGATGGCCAGGTCGTGCCATACACGTTCGACCTGCAGAGTCAGTGGCCCAGCGCGGACAGGCTGTCGCTGCTGTTGGTCAACGCTGCCCCCGACACGACAGGGCTCACCGGTTACGACCTCACCGTGGCAGTGGTTGCCAACTTCTCCGGCTCGACCAGCATTCTGTGTGGTCACCTCTACTCGGACCCCAACAACTATGCCGAAGTCATTCAGCGCGGTGCGTTCGCGCTGATGGCCGACGGGCTGCCGCCGACAATGCCCGAGTCGCTCCTCAACGACCCAACGCAGAGAAGCAGCTTCATGACGGGCTGTGTCTGACCGAGGTGAGTTTGCGACCAACTGGCGGGCCCAGTCAGGACGTGGTGCCGTCCAAGACTCGGCCAACGTGTTCGCCCCGGCCCTGCCCGGACGCAATAAGCCAGCGAGTGCTTCGCCGGTCGCGTCCGCGAAACACAACAACGGATTGAACTCGAACCCGCCCTTGTAGTTCGGACCGGTCCCGGCCTTGTTCTGCGACTGGATCTACACCAGCGACGCGTCGATGTCCAACACCACCACGTCTGTGCCGACCGTGGCTGACATTCGCCGCCACACCTGACCGCTGGTCACTCCGCCGCCTGCACGTCAGATCCGCGAGCACGCTCGGGGTGATCGCGCGCATCGTTCGATTCAACGTCGAGTCGGAGGCCACCGCACCGAACAGCCGCGACTGTGGGGCGAGGGGGATTTCGAGAAAGGTCTACTGTGAAATTCATCGGGATCAAAGTCTCGCTACGGAGGGGGTAATCATGAAAGATCGCTGGGTGTGGAGATCACGCTGGGCTGCAATTGGTGCG
>DAORTY010000149.1:0-8569 GCA_035432905.1 Ilumatobacteraceae bacterium
ATCACCGACAACGACGACAACGGAGTTGGCAAACACCTCGGGCAACAACTCAGTTCTGGCCTCCGGGTGCAGGGATGCATCGCCGGCGTGCTCGAACCGCCGGATGGGCACGACCTATCAAGCTGGGCGCGCGGAGACAGCAAGTGGAGCGAACGGCTTAGGGGCAGTCAGCTGACGAAACCGTTGCGCCACGACACGGCGTCGCTTATCCCGTGACATGAAGGTGAACCAGCGGACAGGCTCACCACCCACGACCGGCAACCGCTTCGACTCGCGGCACCACCGCATGTGTCATTGATCTGCATCGCGACGCAGGGCGGGTTGACGAACTGCCTGTGTCGCAACGCGGATGGGAGATGGTGGAGAGAAGACCATAAATCTGGTCAACGGGGGACAGTCCTAGAGCAACTAGCAGGGAGAACGTTCCGCTTGCTCGCGGTACCATCGACGTCGTGCATGCTTCGTCTGACTTCACCAGGAACGAAGTCTGCCCGTCCGCTTGTGCACGAGGACATCGCTCATGAAGCGGAGCTACGCGGCTGAGCTTCTAGAGCTGCCTGCGACCTACCGCACGGTGGTCGAGGCCGATGTTGGCGAGTCGGTCGCCAACGTTGTTCGGGTGCAGCGGCCGATGCTGTATGTCGGGTCTGGGGGCGCGCTCGCGGTAGCGCGCCTTGCGGCGGAGCTTCACACTCGTTCGACCGGGGAGCTGGCGGTTGCTGCCACGCCGCTCGAGGCTGCAACGTCCGCGCTCGCTCCGACCACGGGTGTTGTCTTGTTCTCTGCGCGTGGCCGGCACCCTGATGCCGCGATGGCAATCAATAGCTCCCGGGCGCGGGGCGCTGCGCACCTAGGTGTTGTGTCCGCAAGAACCCGGGCGGAATTGCCGCCGAGTCTTGCGGCCGACGACGTTCGCGTGGCCACCGTGCCCGCGTCGCCGGATGGATTCCTGGCGACGAACAGTCTTCTGGCGATGGCGACCGCTGTGTGTCTCGCGCACGACGTTGAGTTGCCGGCGATGCTGCCAGCCTTCCTTCCGCTGGAGTCGCCGAGTCTTCGCCGTTCGTGTCTTGTGGTGACTGGACCCGGCACTGCAGCAGTCGGAGTAGACCTTGAGGCGCGCCTCGTGGAGACCGGCCTGGCCACGGTGCAGTTGACGGATTATCGCAACCTCGCACACGGTCGTCACGTCGGTCTCGTTCGGAACCTCGACTCGACCACGCTGATCGGGATCGTCGAGCCATCGTCAGCTGCGATCGCCGACCGGACGCTGGCGCTGCTTCCTCCGACGGTGGACCTCGTGCAACTTCGAAGCGAGTTGCCCTGGCCGTCGAGTGTCCTCGACCTACTGGTGCAGTCGATGTATCTCGTTGCCACTGCAGGCAAAGAACGAGGTGTCGATCCTGGTCGGCCAGGCGTCCAGACTTTTGGGCGGCGCCTGTATCACCTCCCGGTCACAAAGTTGCTGAGCGGGCCGGCGCCGGATCCCGTCGTCCGAAAGCTCGCTGCGCCGAACGCGTCTGCGAGGGTTGTGTTCGAGTCGGCGCTAGAGGACTGGATGGAGGTTGCACGCGGGACGGTGATCGGTGGAGTCGTTCTGGACTACGACGGGACCTGTTGTCCCACATGGGACCGATACCGCCCCCCACCCGGGGCGGTTCAAGATCAGATCGTGAGATTGCTCGAGGCAGGTCTCGCCGTGGGGTTTGCCACGGGTCGCGGCCGCTCGTTGCACGACAGCACCCGGAGCTGGCTGCCCGAGAAGTATTGGGCACAGGTGCATGTCGGACTTTATAACGGCACTCAACTACTGCGTCTCGCCGATGATCCTTCCGATAGCTCGGGTTGCGATGGGATCCTTGCCGCAGCGGCGGATCGTCTTGAGGGACTCGGCATGTGCGACCAGTTGGTCGTCGAACGACGACGAACCCAGGTCTCGATCTCGACCCCCGATGGCAGACTCTCTGGAACTCAGCTCCTGCCTCTGGTTCGTTCGGTCCTCTCTCGACCTCCGTTCCTGCTGTGCAAGTCGCTGGTGTCGGGCCATTCGGTCGACGTCATCGCACCAGACGTAGGCAAGACTGCAGTTTTGGAGTCAGTGACGAACGCAACGACTGGTGCGGTGTTGGCAATCGGCGATCAGGGTCAACTTGACGGCAACGACTTCGAACTTCTCGCGGCCACATCGGTCAGTTTGTCTGTAGATCAGTGTTCCGCTGATCCGACCAGATGTTGGAACCTCGATCGTCGCGGCCAGCGCGGTCCAGAACTCTTGGTGCGGTACTTGAAGGCCTTGCAGCCACGTTCGTCCGGTGTCCGATTCGTCTGGAAGGACCGATGAGGGACGAACTCGCCGGACAGCTCCTCGACAAACTGCTCACGTGGTCGGCAGAGGAGCAGGCACAGTGGATGGCCGACCTGCGTCGCCTCGCCGCCTACAAGTACGACGACTACGAAGGATTCGCGGCTGGCGAGCGGTTTTTCGAAAGTTTTGCTCGTTGGCTCGGCCAGTTCGAGTCGGCGGATGCCCGTCGGCGCCTCGTGGGCTTCGTCCGTTCCGAGCTGATCTTCGTGTCGCGGGACGAACTCAACCACGCAATCGCATGCGTCTACCCGGATTTCATCAAACGGACGCTGGTCGTTCGAGCCGCAGAGGAAGTCGGTCTGTCGCCCTTCAGTGTGAGCGCTGTGGTCAACACCAATGCCTTTCGTACGCTGCGAAGGAAGACGCTGTACCTAGGCCTGAGCGACGGGGCTCGACTGGACCGACTGCGTCGAGCCAGCCCGGAGCTGTCGCACGAACAGTTCTGGCTGTCACCAGAACTCGGTCCCCACGCAGTGTCAACCATGGCCGAGAAGCTCTCGGAGGCGATCACCGAGCACAGCTTGGACGGCGAGCCTCGGTTCCGTCATGTTGTGCTCGTCGACGACTTCTACGGCAGCGGCACATCGTTGCTCTCCCGAAAAGAGGATGGCACCTGGGGAGGGAAGTTGTATCGGGCACGCGACCATCTCAACAGTGTCCTTCGGTCCGGCGACAACCCTCTCCTGGAAGCCGACGCCGACGTCACCGTCGTCATCTACGTTGCGAGCGCTCAGGCCGAGAGCCACATCCGCGACACCCTCGAAGTGTTCGAGCCAACCTGGCGTCTACATGTCGTCCAGCAACTGCCCGCCAGCCTGCCCGTCGCCGATCCCGAGTTGTGCGCGCTCAGCGATTGGTTCTTCGATGACGTCCTTATCGACAAACACAAGAAGGAGCGGGTCCCGCTCGGATACAAGTCAGCAGCACTTCCACTCGTCATGCATCACAACACTCCGAACAACTCGATCTCGCCGTTGTGGGCTGACAGCACCGAGCGACAAGGCGGCAACTCCCGCCATGCGCTGTTTCCGCGCTACGAACGACACCACGTGGATCGGCCATGAGCATCTACTTGAACCCGTTCTACGCCCGAGCGTCAGAGCAACACCGTGACACGCATCAGTTTGTCACCACCTTCGGGGCTGGCGCTCTCGACATGCTCCCGGAAGCAATCTGGGATCGCCTCGTGTTGCTGAGAAGCTCGCCCGGAGCCGGCAAGACCTCCCTCATGCGGCTCTTCACGGTCGAGAATCTCGAGTGGACACGATCCCGAACGAAACCGACGGAACCGCTGCACCGCCAGCTCGTGGACCTTGGTGCAATCGACGACAGCGGCCCGCTCAAACTTGGCGTGCTCATAGACCTTGACCGCGACTACCGATCCTTGTTGGATCTTCCCATCCCCCCGGAGGTCTCTCGCCGACTGTTCTTCCGCTTGCTTGATGTGCGAGTTCTCGTCGGTGTCCTCCGAGCTGCTCTCACGCAAAGCCACCACTCGTTCCCCGAGGCAATCGACGAGATCACCTTCACGGTCCCAAGCGGAGACAGCCGAGTGGAGGCATTGCTGGAACGGGTGGGTGGACCAACCGGCGCGGGAATTCTCGAGTACGCACGCACCACGGAACGAGCGATCCTCGGTCTCCTCGACGCCCTCCTGGCAGTCGACGTCAACGAGATCCCCGAAGGCCACAACGAGCTCTACTCGCTCAGCGTGCTTGCCGATGCAAGCATCGTCGTCGCCAGCGAGGTCGTTACCGCCCAGCCTGTGATTATGTTCGACGACGGTCACAGCTTGGAGAGGTCACAACGCGACAACCTTCTTGGTGAACTTCGACTACGCCGGACGAACGTCGGCCGCTGGTACGCAGAGCGGTTCGAGGCGCTGTCGGACCAAGAGCTCCTCGGCGGTCTCGGCAGCGAAGGCCGAGACGTCGCTCTTGTGGAGCTTGACTCCATTGCACGCGAGGGCAGCACAACCGATGGCAGACGTTTCTCCCGGGGCCGATACGACCGTGTCCTCACCGACATCGCGAGACGACGCGCCGCACCCCAGTTGGCCACATACGCACAAGAGCATCAAGAATTCCTCGACCTCCTCGACGACGATCGTGATGCCTCGTTCACCGGAACGGGCTCAACAATCCTTCCAACGCTGGCGGCCCGAGCAGTCGAAGTGGCCGGCGGCGACGAGCGATACGGCAGGTGGATCGACGACGCCCGCCAACTCTCAGGTTTCGAAGCGGCCGTTCGTTGGCGCGAACTCGAAGTCCTCATCCTGCGCGATCAAGATCGACAGCAAGACTTGTTCGAGACGGCGCTCACTGACGATGACATCAACTCCAGGTCGAGCTCTGCGCTCCGGGAGGCCGCCGCGCTTGCCGTCGCCAACGAGTTCAATCTCCCGTACTACGCAGGATCGTCGATGGTCGTCCGGCTCGGATCGCACAACGCCCACCAGTTCCTCAACGTTTGCGGTGACCTGTTTGCCGAGATGCTCGTTGACGTCAGCCTCGGACGTCCGCCACGTCTGAACGTCGCCCGTCAGCACCGCGTGCTCCACCAGGCGAGCGAGCGACTCTGGGAGTCCATTCCGCGTACTGTTCCGAACGGCCGCGACGTCCAGGCACTCGTTCGAGAGATCGTCGCAATTGCACGCGTAGAAAACGCCAAACCTCGGATGCCCTACCCACCGGGCGTGACCGGCACTGCTCTGCTGATGGGGGAACGCAAGTTGTTGCTCGACGAGGACTATCGCATGAAGACTCCAGGCGCTGAACGCCTGTTCGGCGCCCTCGCGTCGGCTGTCGCTCACAACATCCTCAACGCGGACCTCGACTACTCGGTCAAGAACAACCGGTACATGGTGCTCTACGTAAACCGTCTCCTGTGTCCCCGCTTCGGCCTCCCACTCGGCTTCGGAGGCTTCAAGGAGCGACGTCTGCAGGCCATGGTCGGTTGGATACAGAAACTCCCGGCCCACGCCACACGCGGGCGAACAGGACCGCCAGCAGACAGGTTGGCGCTATGACCGGCCGCTGGGCGGACTACGTGATCGCCTTTGGAGGACCCGACGATGATCCCGAGCCACTCTGGATTGCGGCTGCCGCTACGAAGGGGGACAAACGGAGCATGTACGTCCTCGGCGTCGGCTTTGATCCACGATCGCTCGTCGGGTTACAGCGTTTCCTGGCGCTCGAGCACCCCAACGCCCCAGTTGTTGGTCTCGTGGAACTCCCGCCGCCCTCGGCCGGTTCTGGCCTCTCGGCCCGCGCACTAGCCACTGACAACAAGAACGCCTTCGCCGATCTCGTCGAAGGCGTCGAAGTGCGCACGATCGAGCACAAGGAGGTTTACTCACGCAGCAACGCGGGCCCGCGCGTTGCCCGCGCACTCACCGACGCCACCTTCGTCGCAGACATCGGACACCTGATCATCGACATCTCGGCGCTACCGGCAGGGCTGTACTTCCCGATGATCGCCGCAACGTTGACGTCGGTAGATCGCAACGTGACCAACTTTCCCGAACAAGTCCAGGTCGTTGCGTGCGAGAATCCTGACGTCGATGCGGCCATCCTCAAGCTCGGTGTCCACGAGGCCGCCGTCGTCGGTGGGTTCCGGGGCGCTCTTGAACACGAAAGCAACCCGACCGGCACTGTCATATGGGCCCCAGTGATCGGAGAACACGCCGGCCCGGCGCTTCAGGCCATTCACGACTTCCTCGGCCCTGGAGACGTCTGCCCAATCCTGCCCTTCCCGGCACGAAACCCCCGACGAGCTGACAACCTTTTGCTCGAACACCAAGTGCTCCTTCTCGATGCCTTCCGGGTCACGCCCGGAAACCTGATTTACGCGGACGAACGCAATCCATTCGACCTCTACCGCACCCTGTCTCGCCTCCAGGAAGACTTCCGACAAGCCCTCGCCGTCCTCGCCCCGACGACGCTGGCGCTGTCTGCCCACTCCTCGAAACTCCTGTCCCTCGGCACACTGCTCGCCGCGTACGAGCACACACTTCCGATCGTTGCGGCACCAGCAATCGACTACGAGATCAGCGACGTCGACCTCTCAGCCCTCGCTCTCGGCAACCAGCTCACCTGCACATGGCTCACCGGAATGCCATATCAATGACCCTTCACCCGTGTCGATGCTCCCGATTTCGATGCGCCAGGGTGGGCTACCGTACCCACATGTCATCCACCGACTCCATCCAAGTCCATGGGTGCCCGGCCAGGACCAACGCGCTGTGACTGCCGCAACGCAGCAGTCGATCATTGCCGCCGGCTACGCCCCCCTCGACATCGTGACCTACCGCGGTCGCGTGTGGCACGCCGCTGGCGGAACCGCCGGCAACGTGGCATCCATCCTCGGATTCCTCGGATGGAGCGCCTCGCTCGCCGTCGACTTCGGCGACGACCTCGCCGGCCGCCACGCACGTCGCGACCTGAAGAAGGCCAACGTTTCTGTCGACCTCGTACGACTCGTCGATGGTCTGCCCACCCCCAGACTCGTGCACGAGATCACCGACTCCGGACATCGCTACCACTGGCGGTGCCCATCCTGCCGCCGAGGATTTCCGATGAGCAGACCGCTGAGAACTGACCGAGCCCGCGAACTCATCGACATGGACCTCTCGCCGGACGTCTTCTTCTTCGACCGACTCAATGCCGGCACGATCCTCCTGGCCGAGCACTTCGCCACAGCCGGCAGCCTCGTTGTGTTCGAGCCCTCACGGCCTGCCCGAGCCGACCTCACAGAACGCGCGCTCAAAGTTGCGCACGTCATCAAGCATGCCGACAATCGAGAAGCCGGAGTCGACGACACGACCCCATCTCCGAACCAGGTGTGGATCGTCACGGGCGGAGCCCAGGGTGCACGCTTCCGAGTCGGCCGCGGGAGCTGGCACACATCCCCAGCATTCTCGTATCCCATCGTCGACACCGGCGGTGCGGGAGACTGGACAACTGCCGGTCTCGTCCACGCCTTGCCTCACGGCACACGCAGAACTGTCGCTGCCGTGGGGGACGCCCTTCGATGGGCTCAGGCCCTGGCCGCAGTGAGCTGCGGCGCCCCCGGTGCACGCGGCCTAGCTCGCCAGCACTCGGCCGACGCGGTAGTCCGAGCCGCAAAGTTCCTGGAGCAGCGCGGCGAATCGAGTGCAGCAGGGCAAGACGTCATCAAGTGGTCCAAGTCTTCGGTCCCGACTGCCACCTGTCGATGGTGCCTGCAAACATCGAGAGTCGAACTCGACGTGACCGGCACCGACGGCTGAGTTCGGATCCCTTTGACTGGTTGGAGCCCCAGACTTGCGCTCCACGTCAAGATCGATGTCTTCGCAGCTGTGTCGAGCATCCCCGGGCGGCAGGTCGGTGTGCTCGCTGCGTGGTAGCTCGCCACCACCATACGTTTGACGGCAACCGGCACAGCGCAGACGCCGCCTCTCCTCACATCAGGTCACACATCCTGGATCGCCGGGGTGGGGTCACCGTGCGTGAGGTCACGCGGCGAGTGCTTGGTGGACGTGGTTGGCAATGCTCCGCCGGGCGCGTGGGATGTTGATTCGGGTGCTCGTCTTCATCGGTCGGTCGGGCAGGTCGAGGGCGGGGATCAGCACGCCGTTGATGTAGTGGGTCCACTGGGTGGGGCTGATCTCGCCTCGGTCGATGCCGTCGTTGACGGCCGTTCGGAAGTCGGCGAGCGCCAGCCGGTTGACGATCGTGTCCTCCTGTTCGCCGTGGAGGTTGGTGCCGATCATCCAGTCGAAGTGGTGGGCGTCCGTGGGTGTGAAGTGGTCGGCATGGCGTTGGCGGGTGGCGTGGCGGCGTTGGTGGCGGCGGCCGGCGCGTCGGGTGAGCACCTCGCACAGACGGCCGCGCCCTTCGAGACTGACCGCGAGACCCGGCTCGCACAGCAGGGCGGCGAGGTCTGCCAGCAGATCGTCGCTGGACTCGGCGGGCATGCCCCGGTGCGCGGCGCGCAGTCGGTTGGACAGCGCGATGAGCAGAACGGTGCGGGGTTCCGCGTGGGGCCGCCGGCCGACGGGCATGTCGAGCAGGGCGAGGACGATCCTGTCCGCATGGTCTTGGCGGGTGAAGTCGCGCAGCGTCTTGATCAGCTCGCCGATGTTGTCGACTCCGTGGAACGCCGGATGCTCGGCGGGCCAGTTGCGTGGGAGTGGTTGGTCGGCGAGGTTCTGCTCGAGTGTTC
>DAORTY010000150.1:0-8542 GCA_035432905.1 Ilumatobacteraceae bacterium
GGCTTCTTCGCGGACGCGACCCCCTCAACCACCAATCTCTACTGAAACAGCCGGGCTAGTGCTCCTTGGGTTGTTGTCGTTGAAATCGCCGCTCAGCGAGCCGGACGCGGAATCCGTCGATCATCCGACGTCCCTCATGATCTGTTGCCATGTCGCAGCGGCGTCCACGCCGCCTCGGGCTGTGCCGTGCAGATAGGTCCGCAACGCTTTCGAAGTCGGCGCCTTGGTCTCCCCTGCGTTGCCGTCGATTTCATGGCCGATCCTGGCTGCGATCTCGGCGTCGGGAACGCCGGCGCGATGCAAGAGAGTGGCTTGGGTGTGGCGGAGAGCGTGGGGTGTTGCGAACTCTGGAAGGTCGAGCCACTTTCGCAACCTCCCGGCGAACCAGTTGGTCATTCGGTTCGGGTTCATGGGGGAGCCGTCGGGGTCGCAAGACAGCAGCTGGTCGATGCCGATGACGGTGCGGGATGCTTGTAGCCGCTGGATCGCAGCGAGCAGCTCGTCGGAGAGAACGACGACCCGAACGCCGGCCCCGGTTTTCGGTGGAACAAACTCCGGTGGCTCACCCACGAACTTCACAATTTGGTGGCGGATGCTCACGGTCTTGAACTCGAAGCTCACATCCGGATAGCAAACGCCCAGTGCTTCGCCTCTGCGCATTCCGGTCTCTAGCATCAGCCACACGGCCAAGGCGAAACGGTGTGTCAGCAGTTCCTGTCGACACCAGTCGAGGATTCGGCGAAGGTCGTGCGGTTCCAAGACTGGGCTCACCCTCGCCTCCGGCACGTCACCCCTGTGTGGCTCCGGACGTCGCGAGAGCGGCACCGGGTTGGCCACAATTAGTCGCGCTCGCCAGGCGTCGTCGAGCGCCTGGCTGAGCGTCGAGTACATGTTGTCGATGTACTTCTCGCTGTATGGCCTGTCGTCGTTGTCGGACCGCCGGTTGTGGGCCAAGTCCGACCACAGGCGGTCGAGATGCACCGGATTGAGATCTCCGAGACGAATGTGATCGAGTTGCGGTCCCAGCACCTTGACGTGCTTTACGACGTTTGCCGCCTGCGACTTGTGCGGAGATCGGCCCCGCCGAAGTTGGACGAACTTGTTGTCAGCCCACTGGTAGAGGTAAGTCTCGACGCTCTGCGCAGCGGAGCCGGTGAGGGGCACCGTGCCGGTGTCTCGGTGGGCTACGGCAGCAGCACGGTCCGCAAATGGGCCTTGTCGAGGTCGACTCCCGTCCTTGGCGCGAGTACGCACCCACCACCTTCCGTTCTTCTGCTCGATCGAACCCAGGCCGTACTCGGATTGGTTGAGTCGCTTCTTGGGACGAGGTTGGAAGGTCACGACGCCTCCGCCCTTGGTATCGCGAGTCCCATGAGCTCAGCGACGTGAATCTTGGAGACCCGGACGATTCCACCGATCCTCCTGACCTTGATGTGTCGACGCTTTATCCCGGACCGCACGGAGTGCACCGAGATCTCCATGACATCGGCCACCTGCTCCATGGTCATCAGGTCAGGCATCGGCGCTAGGCGACGAAGCAACGCGGTAGCCGGATGTTCGCCTTCGATTGCTTCGTGCACCTCCTCGCTTGGCAGCTCGGTGGACAGGACCCACCATCTGCCGTTCTCGAATTTGCACTTCACATCCTTCTCGGCGCAGCGGCGGAGCATCGTGCGTTCGCTGACACCGAACGCTGCTGCGGAGTGACGGATTGAGGAGTAGCTGGAAGGTGCCATGCCAGTGATAGGCCACCTGGACGAACCGATCAGGATTGCGGGGGCAAACAGGGGCGGGTGCTGGGGTTCCACTGGAGGACGGCATATCACGCCATTTCACGTCACCCCAGGTAGAGGGCACTTTCTGACGCCACAGGCACCCCCAAAACAGGGGAGAGCGGGGTTCAAGTCCCCCCTCGCCCACCGCAAGACCCCAGCTCAGCTGGGGTCTTTTCGCGTCTGTGGGTGCCAGACATGAAATTCGGGCCGGCGACGCTCGTAACGGATCAGGGTAGTGGGGCGTCGCAGATGAGCCAGAGCACTTCGGCGTGCTGACGGCCGGCGCGCCCGACTGGTGCGTCCTCTGGAAGAACGGCGTTGAGTTGCCACCAGCCGACATACGCAGCGACTGCGACGGCGGCGCGACGGCGGGCCTCTGCTCGCGGGATGCCGGTGCTGTGCAGCTCGCTGGCGACGAAGTCGATGCGCCGGGACGTGACCCGGCGCACGGCGGCGGCGACCTCAGGGTGGGCGATGTCGCGAAACAGTTGGGCAACCGGATCGGGGCCGCCCACGTGGGACAGGACAAGGTCGAACAAGACGCGCAACCGCTCGCGCGGATCATCGAGGTGGGCGAGCGCGTCGATCACGGCCGTCGTCTGCTCGTGCTCCCACAGCTCGAGGGCAGCTCGAACGAGCTCCTCCCGATCGGAGAAGTGCCAGTAGAAGCTGCCCTTGGTGGTGCCGAGCGCAGAGGCGAGCGGCTCGACGGCGACGGCGGCGACTCCTCCGGCGGTGAGTGCCCGGAGCCCTGCTGTTGCCCACGCCTCGCGCGACATGCGTTGTTTCGATGGCATGCGACTGTACGCTACCGTATGGAATGGACCATACGGTGGCGTACGGAAAGTAGGTTTGTTAATGCGTAACATCCACGAGCGGCATATCGCTGCCACGGCCGAGCGAGTAGGGGCGCTACTAGAATCACTCGCGACCGAACACGACCAGCTGTGGCCCGGCGCTACCTGGGCGCCGATGGTGCTCGACCGCAGCCTCGAGCCCGGATCGCGCGGTGGGCACTACTGGATCCGGTACACCGTGACAGCACACGAACCGGGACGCGTGGTGGCGTTCACGTTCGACCGGTCGACCGGCATCGATGGCACTCACACTTTCAGCGTTGTCGACCGTGGCGACGGCACATGTCTCATGCGTCACGTGCTCGAGGGCCGGGCACACGGCGCGACGATCCTGCTGTGGCCGCTGGCGGTGCGCTGGTTGCACGACGCCCTGGTCGAGGAAGCCCTTGATCTCGCCGAGGCCGCTCTCGAGGTGGGTCCCCGGGTGCCGACGCGGCGGTCCTCGTGGGTGTGGCTACTGCGCAAGGCACAGCCCGCGGCGCCTGAGCGGGGCGACGTTCGCGAGGTGGACACACCGGGAGAACTCATCAGCGCAGCGGGGCTCCCCCGAGTCGATTTCACTGACACCTTCACTCTTCACCTGCCCCCGGGATCCAGCCGCGACGTCGACAAGTGGCGCCGCGCCCTCATCACCGCCGGCAGCCCGGCGTGGGTGGCCGCCCTGGTGGCCGCCCGCAACAGCGTCGCGAAAGGCTTGGGCTTGGACACAGCGGGAGGGCCACGCGGTACCTCGCCGTTCACGTTGCTCACGCGGGTCGGCGACACCCTCGTTGTCGGCGTAGACGACAAGCATCTCGACTTCCGTGGTGTTCTCCGCGTCGTTGGCGACGACCTGCAGTTCGCAACGGTCGTGCACCAGCACAACGCCACCGGCAGGGCGTACTTCAGCGTCGTGAAGCCATTCCATCGATGGATCGTGCCGGCCCTGCTCCGACGTGCCCGGTCAGCAGCACCCCGATGATCGTTCGTAACCTGCCGGTACACGTCGTTGCCGGAGAACGACGTGTACCGGCGTTCACATGCTCATGCTCAGCTCATCGCACGGGCGGTCTTGCGTAACTTGGGCGACTCGGCGGCCTGTTTGGCCTTCTTGTCGCGGCGCTTCTCGAGGATGTCCTTGCCGGACTTCTTGATCTGCTTCGCCATGGGGTTCACCTCCCTCGTATGGGTACGGTCGGCCATCGGCCGAATGGTCATCATCGGACCGGCAGGGACGGCGGCGCTCCGTTCAACAACGCCCGCCAGCGGCCGCCGCTCGGGGCGACCTTTCCGCGATCGATGCGATTGCAACGTGAACCCATCCAACTCCCCGTTCGAGAAGACCAATAGGTGAACAGGGGACCATAGCCCCGAACTACGATTTGGCAACCCCGACACCGCCTTCCCCGGCCCGGCTCGGATCAGGAGCGTTCAACCCTTCGCAGTCCGCCCTCGCGCGTCCATGACTCGATCACCAGCTTCGTCGCCTCGGCGTCTAGGCCGGTGACGACGATTTCGGTGATGTCAGCGATGAACATCTCACCGTCAGGGCCTTCTTCACCCTCGGATGTGACGCGTCCGGCGGCGAGTGCGAGGCCCGCGATCTTCGCCTCGCCCGTCCACTCGTTGTCACGGCCCTCCCCGGGGTGCGATGTCGGGCCGTGCAGCGCGAGGCGCCCGTCGCGGCGCAGATCTGCGCCCTTCCTGGAGTCGGGCATCGACCCGAACCGCAACTCGCCGTCCACGAACTCGCACTCGATGCCCGAGATGCGCGGTGAGCCATCGGCGCGCAACGTCGCAATTGTCTTGTGTCGCCCCGATTCGAACAGCTGCCGGACCCGCCCGGCGAACTCCGGCTCGGCGGTCTCGATCGCCTTCCAAGTGCTCATGGCCGAGCAGAGTAACCCTGCCGCGCGACACCCGTGACCGCGAACGTTGCAGCAAAAACCGCCGCGCCGACCAACACGATGGTCGGCCCTGACTGGACATCGAGGTGATAGCTCAGGTTCATACCGACGAACCCAGTGACCAGGCCAAGGCCAGTGGCCAACAACAGCATGCGCGAGAACGAGTTGGTCACGAGCCGAGCGGTGCTCGCAGGAATGATCAGCGTGGCAGCGATCAGGGTGACGCCGAGCACTTGCATGGTCGCGAGGATGCACACGGCCAGCAGTACGACCAGCAGCGAATCGACGGCCGCGGTATTGATACCGGAGGCCTCCGCGACCTCAGGGTCAAAGGTGACGAACAGCAGTGTTCGATAGCTGGCGGCAATGATCGCAGTCACCACCACAGCCACGAGTACCACGGCCCACACACGGGTGGTGGACACGCCCAGAACGCTTCCGAACAGCGCTGCATCGAAGCTTCGCCCTCGCCGGCCAAAGATCGCGAAGAGCGCCAGGCCGAGCGCGAACGAGGCGGACGTGACAACACCGATCGCGGCGTCGGCGCCGATACGCCGGCGGCGTGTGATGGCGACGATCGTGAGCGCCGACACGATGCCCCAGGCGCCAGCGCCGAGCGCGAAGTTGATGCCGAGGAGCGCGCTGGCCGCGTACCCTCCGAAGATGGCATGCGAGAGTCCATGCCCGATGTAGCTCATCTTCTTGAGCACGATGAACACACCGATCATGCCGCACAGCGCTCCCGCGATGGTGGCGACGATCAGCCCGTTACGGAAGAACTCGAACTCGTACGGTCGTAGCAACTCACTCATGGTGCGGCCGGCGGATCGTGACGGTGCGGCACGTGGTCGATCACCAGCGGCATGCCACCGTGAATGAGCACCTCCATGCGTGCGCCATAGGTCTGCTCGAGCACGTCGGGGGTCAGCACGTCCCGGGGAGCGCCCTGGCCGATCACTCGAGTGTTCACGCACACGAGATGCGGTAGATGCGACGCGATGCCATTGAGGTCGTGGGTGGTCAGCACGATCGTCGTTCCTGCCTCGTGCAGATCATCGAGAAGGTGGAGCAATTCGTGCCGCGTGGCAACATCGACACCCGAGGTCGGCTCGTCCATCAGGACCAGATCGGGCTCACCCAGCAGAGCACGGGCGATGAACACCCGTTGCTGCTGGCCGCCCGACAGGTCACGGATGTGGCGGGCGCCCAGCCCGCCGAGCCCAAGACGCTCCAGCACCGCGTCGGCGGCGGCGCGCTCGGCCTCGCTCCGCCACGGAACGCGCCGGCCGACTCGGGCCATGCTCACGCACTCGCCGACCGTCACCGGAAACGACCAATCGACACTCTCGACCTGCGGCACATACCCCACCCGCAGACCCGCTCGGCGGGTGACGCTGCCGGAGATGGGGCGAACCGTTCCCAGCAGAGCCCGCAACAGGGTGGTCTTCCCGGAGCCGGACGGCCCGACAATGCCCGTGAACTGGCCATCCCAGATCTGCAGATCGACATTCGACAACACCGCCGGACCGCCGTAGGCGCACGTGACATCTTCCAGCACGATCATCGGTTGATCGCTGCGTTTCACTGGGGGTAGTCCGCCTCGTCCGGAGCAGCGGCTGCCGGGTGGAAGTTCCGTAACGCAGTCGCATCGCCGCCAAGTGCTTCGGTCATCGTGATGTAGTCGAAGCTCATCAGACCGAACCATGAATGCTCGGCGTCACCTGGCGCACCGGGGAGGTCGTCGTCGCGCAACACGTCCACGTACTCGACACCAGTCTCGTTGCCGATCTGTTCCAAGACAGGACTGGGAAAGACCTCTGAGCCGAAGATGGCCGGCACCCCTGCGGAGCGGACCTGGTCGAGGAGCGCTGCGACTTCCTTCGCTGTCGGATCCTCGAAGTCGGATACCTGGATTGCACCGATGACGACCCAGTCGTAGGTCCTGGCGAAGTAGGCGTAGGCGTCATGGTAGGTGAGCAGCTCGCGCTCGGGGATGGTGGCGAACGAAGCCCGCATGGCCGCGTCGAAGCCGTCGATCATCGTCGAGAAGTTCTGATAGTTGGCCGAGTAGTACGTGGCGTTGTCGGGGTCGCGCCGCGACATGTCGTCCTTCACGATCTCGGCGTACCGGCGCGCCAACGGTGGATCGGTCCAGAGATGTGGATTCGGCTTTCCGCCCTCCTTCGGAAACGAGAAGTCATAGATGTAGTCGCTCTCGGGAATCGACAGCGTTCCCAGCTCGACGATCTCGGCCCCATCACGCAGATTCGCCCGTGCCAGCTCCTTGGTGGGTTCTTCGAGCATCAACCCGTTGAGGTACACCACATCGACCGTCGACAGCAGCTCGGCAACGCTCGGCTTCGGCTCGAAGGTGTGCGAGTTGGTCCCCTCGGGGACGATGCCGGTCACGTCCGCTCGGTCACCCACGATCGACGACACGATGCTGGTGATGGGGGCCACGGTCGTGGCGATCGTGATTCGTTCCCTGTCGGCAGCAGGCGATGGGTCGTCGCTGCAGCCCACTGTGAGGAGGACACACGTCGCTAGGGCGGTACAACATCGGACCCGGCGCATGGACACTAGGCATGTACTAATCGCGCTGAGTTCCTTATTGCAAGTCTTTCGCAATTACGAGCGACGACCTGTGGCCGATACTGTTCGTGCGTGCATCCAGACAGCGTCGAAGATGTGCTCGAGCGTGTACGAGCCCACGGCGGTCGCGCGACCTCGGCACGCCGAGCAATCCTCACCGCGCTGTTCGACGACAGCCACGGACATCCGACTGCGGAACAACTCACCAAGATCGTGCAGATGCAACAACCCGAAGTCGCCGAGTCCACCGTCTACCGGTTTCTCGACGAGTTGGGAAGGTTGGGCGTCGTCCGACCGGTACGCATCGGCAACGGACCGGCCGGCTACCACCTTTCCGAAGCAGCACAGCACCACCATCTTCATTGCACCTCCTGTGACGCGCTGCTGGAACTACCCGACGCCGCGTTGCGGACACTGCGAACAGCGCTGCTGCGCGACCACGACTTCCAGATCGAGACGCGACACCTCACGCTGCACGGCCTGTGCAACACCTGCCGCGCCGAGCAACCAGGCTCGTAGGTGATTCAGCAGCGGACGTGGAACTGGAAGGGGCCTCCATTCGTGAGCGCGATCTGGTGATCGTGTCGCTGGCCGCCGCGAATCGTGACCCGTTGCTTTTCCCTGACCCAGACCGGTTCGACGTCCGACACCCGAATGCCCGCGGGCATGTCACGTTCGCGCAAGGGCCGCACGCGTGCATCGGCGCGCAGCTCGCTCGGCTCGAGACCCGCGCTGCCCTGAACGCGGTGTTGGACCTGCTACCCGACCTCGAGTTGGTAGGGCCGGTCGCGACCACTGGCGTCGTCTTTCGCAAACCCGTCGCGCTCGACGCAGTCTGGAGTGTTGGATAGCGGGATGCACCGTCGAACCCGACGAGCAGACGTTCACGTGTTCTCGCGCGTGGCGCGTACAAGCGAATAGAGGTAGCAGTCCTCAGGGACGGTGGAGCTGTAGCCGGCCATACGCATGACGCCCTCGCGCTGATAGCCACAACGTTCCGCGAGGTGCCACGAGGCGTCGTTCCAGGTCTCGATGATCAGTTGCAGCCGGTGGCACTCGAGGTGCGCGTCGAGGACGACTTGCGACATCAGTCGCAGCGCATCGGAGCCGAAGCCCTTGCCCCAATCGGCCTCGTCGTGCAGCACGTAACCAATCTCGTACCCGTGGATGCATGCACCCGATCGGTAGAACTGCGTGGTTCCGAGCAAGCGACCGCTGGAGAGTTCTTCGATGGCGAGCGCGCCGGACTCCGCGAGCCAGAAACCGGATGTCTCGAACACTTCCTGAAGGCGTGACAGATCAGTGAGTGGCTCAGTGATCGACAGCGTGAACAGGAACTCGGCGGCGCGCTCGAGGTCGGTCGCAATCATCGGGCGCAGTCGAGCCAACGAGCCGGACACGGTTGGCGCAGCTGTCATGCCGCCACGCTGCC
>DAORTY010000151.1:0-8499 GCA_035432905.1 Ilumatobacteraceae bacterium
GGGACTCCGGGTGGAGTATGCCAAGTCGGTGCTGTCGAGCCCGGTACCCGCCGGCCACAGGAGAACGACGTGTCGTTCGCGGCGCGGGTGGAGACCGTGCCGGCGATGACACATGGCGTGTGCGCGTGCGGCCAGTGGCCGCAGCGGCAGCTGCATTACCCTCCTGCCATGGTGGATGGCATGCGGCGTGCAGCGTGGCGGGCGAGGTGCGATGCCGACCGTCTGTGCGTCATGGGGCCGGTGACGGTGGTGGTGAGCGGGCGAGAGCACCCGATCGCGGGCATGGCTGCGCGCCTCGTCACGCTGCTCACCTGTTCTGTCGACCGCTGGGTGTCGGTGGACGACCTGATCGATGCTCTGTGGGCTGGCGTCCCGCCCGACTCGGCGCGCCCGGCGTTGCACGTGCACCTCGGGTCGGTGCGTCGCTGGCTGGCGCAGGCCGAAACCGGCGCGACGATCGAGCGCTCTGCGGCGGGTTACCGCATCCACCTGGGAACCCTCGAGCTCGACTGTACGTTGATGGTCGAGCTCGTGGAGCAGGCCCACGACCTGCTCGACTCCGCACCGGACGAAGCGATCGAGATCCTTCGCGTCGCCCTGTCGCTGCGGCGCGGGCACCTCAGCGGTGCCGTTGGCAGGTCGAACGTGCTGGCCGCCGCGTCGCAACGACTCGATGCGAGCCGCCTCGCCGGCGAGGAAGATCTCGTCGAGTCGTTGCTCGCGGTCGGTGCGTTCCAGGCTGCGGAGGCCGAGGCCACCCGCCTGGTGGCGCAGAGCCCGTACCGAGAGGTGCGCTGGGCACAGCTGATGCGGGCGCGCTACCTCGACAATCGGCCTCGTGAGGCGCTGGCCACGTATCGCTCGGTACGAACGCTGTTGCTCGATGAGCTGGGCATCGAGCCCGGCCCGCTGTTGCAGGGCCTCGAACGTTCGGTGCTGATGCACGATCTGGTGGAAGCACCGTCGGGCCGCCGGCGAGCGTCGGCCCCCGGGCCGTTTCCGCCGCCCGCAGGCCCGATCATCGGTCGCGACGCAGAGCTGGCGAGCTGCAGCGAGGCGTTGCTTCGGCGCCGAGTGGTGGTGATGCACGGCCCGCCTGGGGTGGGCAAGACCCGACTCGCGCAAGAGGTCTGCCAGTCCGGCGACTTCGACGGCTCGATGGTCTGGGTCGACCTGCAGGCGTACACGGATCCGTTGCGCGCGGTGGCGTTGGCCCTCGGGGGTCCTCCCGACAGCGGGTTGGACCACGTGTGTCAACTCCTGGTCGGCTGGCCGTCGTTGCTGGTGTTGGACAACGCCGAGCACGTGACCCGTGCGGTCGAGCGACTGACGTTCGACCTGCAACGGGCGCTGCCCGACCTGCGGATCCTGATCACCAGTCGCATTCGCCTGTCGATGGCCGCTGCGTTCATCGACCTGAAGCCGCTGCGAGTGCCCGAACACGACGATCCCGACCACGTGATCGAACAGAACGCCTCGGTTCAGCTGCTCCGTGATGCGCTCGCCGACCTGGCGCCGACGGCTCGACTGACGCGTGACGAGCTGCTGCAGATCTGTGACCTGTGTGGCGGGCTGCCGCTCGCGCTGCGCTTGGCCGCCGGCGAGCTCCGGGCGCTCGGCACGAGATCACGGGTGCATCTCGCCGGTCTCGCGGTGTCGTCACGGCTGGGGCCGATGGTCAGGGCCACGTTGGCGGTGCAGCCGCCCTCGCGGCACGCGGTCTTCGCGTCGTTGAGCGTGCTGGTCGGAGAGTTCGATGCCGAGAGCGGTGCCGCCGTCGCCGGCGTGCCGGAGGCGGAGTTCATCGGTGCCGTCGTCGACCTGGTCGACTCCGGACTGGTCGACATGGTGGCCGGCCCTCCCGCCCGGTACCGCATCCTTCCGCCGCTGCGCGATGTCGCTACCGGCGAGCTGGCCGACGACGGCTCACGACTCGATGCCTTGGATCGGCTGGCCGATCATGGCATCGCCATTGCATGGGCGCTCGGACGAGATCTCCGCCGCGGTGAACCGGTGGAGGAGTACGAGTCGCGAACGGTGAACATCGTTGCGGTGGCGGGCACCGCAATGGCGCATCTCGCCGTGACCGGCGATGCCGAACGTGCCCTCGAGCTGGCCGGCCGTCTCGACGCCGCGCTGTACACGTTGGGCTGGTGGACCGAGAAGAACCAGCTGCTCGATCAGGCGTTGGCGATTCCCGGCCCGCCTTCCGCCCGGCGGGCTCGCGCCCTTGCGTTGCGCGGGCGCGACGGCGTGTTGAGCAAGTTCGATCTCGGCCGTCTCGCCGAGGCGGAGCTGATGGCGCAGGGCCTGGGCGAGGAGATCATCGCCGCCTACGCAGCGCATCTGCGCGGGATCGGGTTGTGGTGGCGCGGCGAGCACCACGCATCGCTGGTGGCAAGTCGCTTCGCGGTCGAGCGGTTCAGCGCGGCCGACCGACCCATCGAGGTGCTCGAGGCACGCAAGTTCGTCGGTCTGGCCCTGCTGCAATCCGGTGAGGTCGACGAAGGCCTGCGCGAGCAGCACGAGACGCTCGCAGGGTTCGAGCAGCTCGGCATCGCGTTCCATGTGGCCCACAGCCGGGCGTTGCTGGGTCACAGCTACCGCCACCTCGGCGACGACCACGCGGCCGAGGTCGATCTTCGGGATGCCCTCGACGTGTGTCGGCGGTTGGGAAATCGCGCCACTGCGATCCATGTGCACCTCGGCCTCGGCGACATCGCTGCAGATCGTGGCGACAACGACACTGCGCAACGTCATGCGGCCGCAGCGATGGAGCTGATCGCCCGCTCGCGTCTGCGCACCTACGAACCGTGGGCATGGACCGTCGCTATGCGCGCGGCACTCGCGGCCGGCGATCTCGAACGTGCGCTCGGCTGCGGGCAGCGAGCCATCGCCACGCTCGCCTTCGCACCGGGGGGTGACACGGCGCGACTTGCGCTCGAACTTGCAGATCTTGCGGTCCGCCTCCACGAGCCTCGACGCGCCGCACGGTTGATCGGCGTTGCGCAGCAGCAGACCGAACCTCGCGAGATGCCGTTGCCGGCGCCTGCCGACCAGGTGCGGGGGGCCGGAACCCTCGAGCGGGTTCGGCGCGAGCTGGGCAGCGCCGTCGATCGCGACCTCGCGGCCGGCCGGCGATGCACGGTGGCGGAGGCCGCCGGCGACCTCCTGGAGAGGCCACTCGACCACCTCAGGTGACTTTGCTCGGGGTTTGCTCGTGCTGCGTACGGTCGAGTCACGGTCGCATGCGGCAGACCGTGGAGGGACAGCGACATGAACGGCATCTCCATGCACCGGCAACGCGCTCACGCAGGTCGTCGGTTCGGGTGGGCACTCGCAACCGTGCTGCTGGCGGGCATCGTGACACCGGGGCCGATCGGCGTTCCCTCCGCCTCGGCGGCGCCGGTCGTCGGCGCCAGCATTCCTGTCACGCAGTCGTTCGGCACAGCCGTCGACGAAGTGCGCCACCGCCTGTACGTGACCAACATCACGCCACCACAGATCCTCGCCTTCGATACCGACACCGGCGCGCTGGTGGGCTCGCGTTCCATCGCCTCGTCTCCCACCACGGTCGAGGTGAACGACGTCACCGGCAACGTCTACGTGGCCCACCAGGGTGTCGGCGACCGGGTGAGCGTGCTCGACAGCACCCTCACCAGCCTCACCGAGTTGGCGTTGACCAACCCATGGGGCCCGGCCGTCAACACCGTGACCAACCGTGTCTACGTCGCCAACACCTACGGCGGCGATGTGTGGGTGGTGGATGGCGCGACCAACGCCGTGCTGACAACCATCAACCTCGCCGGCACGTCGACCCTTGGTGTCGCGACCGACGAGGGCCGCAACCGCATCTACGCGGCCGATCGGTACAGCAACGAGCTGTACGTGATCGATGGTGCCACCAACACCGTCAGCAACACGCTGACCACCGGCAACTACCCGGCCTGGGTTGCGGTGGACGAGGGGCTCAACGCGGTGTACGTGTCGAACACGAACGACGGAACGATCTCCGTGTTCGACGCGAACACCCTCACGCTCGTGAACTCGATCTACGTCGGGTCGCAGCCGAGCAAGATCGCGGTCAACGACGTCATCCACCGCGCCTACGTGTCGCTGCAGGGCTCGGCCCGGGTCGCGGTCATCGACACCCTCACCAACATGGTCGTCGACGAAGTCGTCGTTCCGGCCGGGGCGCCGTACCAGCTGGCGGTCGACGAGTCGGCGAGCCGGGTCTTCGTGCCCACCTACTCGGGCGGCAACGTGCTGGTCGTCGACGACGTGCTGCCCCCGGTCACGCAACTGCTCGGTTCCGCCGGCCTCGCCACCTTCCAGTCGCTCACCAGCGGGCAACAGCTCTCCACGATCAACTTCGACGGTGTCGGTCTGTCCGACGGTCAGACGATCTCCACGCAGTACTCGGCGCTGGGGGTCACGTTCACCGGGCTGTCGGCTCGGCAGACGAACAGCTTCACGCACAGCCCGCCGTTCGGCGCTCAGCAGTCGGGGTACAACACGCCGGGCTTCACCGGTGACTTCACCATCGACTTCGTCGATCCGGTGGCAAGCGTCGGTCTCTACTTCAACGACAACGAGGCGAACACCAAGGTGCGCGTGTACCTGGCGAACAGTGACGAAGCAGCGCTGGGGGTGCCGCGACCGGTCGCTGCCGGTGGCGGGCTGTCGACCTTCTACGGTTTCGGCACCGCCGGCAACGACATCACACGCATCGAGGTCGACTCGCCAGGCGATCTGTTCATCGTCGACGACCTCACGCTCGGCCGTGTCGTGGGGCCGCCGCCGGGCGATGGCGACGGCGTCGACACGGCCGTCGAGGACAACGCTCCCAACGGCGGCGACGGCAACAGCGACGGCACGCTCGACTCTGCGCAGCCGCACGTTGCCTCCCTGCCCTCGGCCACCGGAGCCGGCTACGTCACGCTCGTGTCGCCGGTCGGCACGTCGCTGGCCGCGGTCGCCTCTCAGATCGTTCCTGCGAACCCGGTACCTCCCGCCGGGTTCCAGTTCCCTGCGGGGCTGCTCGCGTTCGAGGTGAACGGCCTCTCGGTGGGGGCCACCATCCAGATCGACGTGATCCTGCCGGCCGGCTCCAGCCCGGAGTCGGTCGTCAAGCTGGTCGGTGGCGCCTACCTGCCGGCCCCGGGGGCCACCGTCGTGGGCAACGTCGTCACGCTCGCCCTCCAGGACGGCGATGCGTTCGATGGTGACGGTGTGGCCAACGGCACGATCGTCGATCCCGCCGGGTTCGGTGAGGCCGATGCAGTCGGCACCACCACCTCGGTGAGTTCCTCGCTCAACCCGGCGGCGTTCGGCGCAGCTGTTGAGTTCACGGCGACGGTCGCGGCGGTGAGCGGGCCTGCGGTGCCCACCGGCGCGGTGACGTTCTCCATCGGTGGCATTGCGCAGTCCCCGGTGTCGCTGGTCAGTGGTGCCGCCACGCTCACAGTCTCCACCCTGGCTGTCGGCAGCCACGTGGTGACGGCCGCGTATGCGCCGGCCGATCAGGCGTTCATCGCCAGCGACAGCGCTGCGGCGCCGGTCTCCCAGGTGGTCGAGCCCGGTCCGCTGGCCAGCATCTCGCTCAACCCTGCGAGTGCCGTCATCGGCACCAACACGCCACAGCTGTTCACGGTGGCCGGCTTCGATGCGTTCGGCAACCCAGTCGTCGACCAGACGGCGAACGCCGCGTTCTCCATCAGTCCCAACGGAGCGTGCACGCTCAACTCGTGTCGCGCCACCGCGACCGGCATCAAGGTGGTCACGGCCACGGTGGGGTCGCTGACCGCAACAGCAACGCTCGACGTGCGAGCGCGCCAGACGATCTCGTTCCCGACGATCTCGGCCAAGACCATGTTGCAGTCGCCGGTGTCGGTGGGTGCATCGGCCTCGTCGGGTCTGCAGGTCTCCTTCACGACCAGCACTCCAGCGGTGTGCACGTCGGCCGGCGTGAACGGTTCGTCGATCACGTTGCTGGGGCCTGGCACCTGCACGGTGATCGCCGACCAGGCCGGCACCGCGACCTGGGCGCCGGCAGTGCCGGTGAGCCGCAGCTTCGCTGTCTCGAAGGCGACCCAGGCCATCACGTTCGCAGCGCAGTCCGCCAAGTCGATCACGCAGTCGCCGGTAGCGTTGACGGCGACGGCCTCTTCGGGCCTGCCCGTCACGTTCACCACCACCACACCGGCGGTGTGCGCGGCGACGGGCCCCGACGGCTCGTCGATCGTGCTGCTCGACGCCGGCACCTGCAGGGTGCAGGCAGATCAGCCCGGCACCGCTGCGTACAACGCCGCGCCGTCGGTGAGCCGCAACTTCACCGTGTCGAAGCTGGCCAACACGATCACGTTCCCGGGGATCAGCGGCAAGACGCTGGCGCAGACGCCGGTGATCGCTGCTGCCACTTCGTCGAGTGGCCTGCCCGTCACGTTCACGACGTCGACGCCGGCAGTGTGCACGGTGAGCGGTGGCACCGTCGATCTCGTCGCGGCCGGCACCTGCTCGGTGCGAGCAGACCAGGCTGGTGACGGCGTGTACGCGGCGGCGAACCCGGTCACCCGCAACTTTGCGGTGTCGAAGGTCGCTCAGGCGATCACGTTTGCGGCCATCGGCACCAGGAACACCTCGCAGTCGCCCATCACGGTGAGCGCGAGTGCGTCGAGTGGCCTCTCGGTCGTCTTCTCCACGACCACACCGGCGGTGTGCACTGCCGGTGGCGTGAACGGCAGCAGCATCACCCTCATCACCGTGGGCACGTGCACCGTGCGCGCCGAGCAGCCGGGCGACGCCTACTGGCGGGCGGCCACGGCGGTGAACCGCAACTTCAACGTCACCCTGCCGCCTCCTGCGGTGCAGAGCTTCGTCGCATCTGCCACGGTGCTCGGTGCCGGCGGCGGCACGATCGAGTTGGCAGCAGTGGCGACCGATGCCGCCACCTGCCGCTTCTCGGTGACCCCGGCGATCGCCGGGCTGCCGCTCACGGTGCCCTGCACTGCCGGGTCCGCGCTCGCGAACGTGACGCTGCCGGCCAATGCAACAGCCAGCAGCCGGTACTACACGTTCAACTTGTCGGCGCTCAGGCCCGGTGCGACGACGGCCGTCGCCACACCGGTGGTCGTCCGGGTGGTGTCGCCCACGGAGCCGGTTGCCGACATCGCTGTCGCCGGCACGGAATCGTTCGACCCGGCCTTCGCCGGAGAGGACCTGACGTACGAGTTCACCGTCTCGAACGCCGGCCCGGGTGTTGCCACCGACGTCGGGTTCACCGCATCTCTGCCATCGGGTTCCACGTTCGTGTCGGCGGTGCCGACCCAGGGCGCTTCGTGCGTCGAGGTGGCAGCTGTCGTCACCTGTGCGTTGGGCGCGGTGGCCCTCGCGGGCACTGCCGGCGTGACCATCGTGGTGGTGCCGAACAACGGTGGCGGGGGATCGATCACCGTCGACATCACCACGACCGCCTTCGATGCGAACCCGGGCGACAACACGAGCCAACTGGCGACCGACTTCATGGAGTCGCCCATCGTGTACACCGACGACCAGACCGGCACGGTGTTCGCGATGCAGCCATCGCAGAGCCCGGTGGCGCTGTCCACGACGACCGGAGGGAAGAGCGACGCGGTGATCTCTCCCGACAAGCGAACGGTTGCGTTCTGGCGCCAGGGACCCGCACCAACCTATGAAAGCGAGATCTGGATGGTCGGCCTCGACGGCAGCAACGAGCGTTTCGTGGCCGACGTGGGCCAATCCACGGTGCCCAGGGTCTCGTGGTCGCCGGACAGTTCCAAGATCGTCTTCTCGGTGCTCACCGGCGGTCGGTGGAAGGCCACGGTGGCCAGTGCGCAGGGTGCGCCGAACCCGCAGCTGCTGATCCCCGACATGACCTATGGCGAGAACTCGCCGGCGTACAGCCCGGACGGTTCGTCGATCATCTTCCGCGACTCGTGCCAGCGGCCGAGCCCGGCACAGTGCAGGTTCCACTCGGTGAGCTCCGACGGCACCGGCACGCCTGTCGCGTACACCACGTACCCGACGGGAAGCGGTGGCGTGGTGTGGGACCCTGCCGGCCAGTGGTTCTACTTCGTCAGTGGGTACAGCACCATCTATCGGGGCCGAGTCGACGGGTCGCTGGCCGAGCCGATCGCCACCAACGCGTACGGCGGCTCCTACTGGTCGCTCTCGCCGCAGGGAGATCGCATCGCCTACACCGAGCTGGTCGCGGGCAAGAACGTGATCTCCGTGATCGACGTCGATGGCTCGAACCATCACCAACTGACGACGGCGTTCAACGCTGCGGACCCCGCCGGCTGCTACTCGCCGGTGTGGACGAGGGACCAGACGTCGGTGGTGATGCACTGCTACCCGGGCTCCGGGGCCATCGGCATCTATCGAGTCTCGTCGACCGCACCGGCACCGACGAGCCCGCAGTACATCGGCGGTAGCTTCCGGTCGCGAAACCCGGATCTGGCCGGCATGCGGCCCACGTAC
>DAORTY010000152.1:0-8460 GCA_035432905.1 Ilumatobacteraceae bacterium
GCAGCTTGTCGATTCGGGTCTGCAGGGCGTGGTGCTCGACTTCGGTGCTGTCGGCTTCGGCGGCGAGTCGCTTGAGTTCGCCGTCGTCGGTGACGCTGCATATGTGTGTGCGCGTGGCGGTCATGGTGGGTTCCTTCGGTGTGGGGGCTTCGATGGCTTCTTCGGTGGCGGTGGTCTTGGGTCGGGCGGTTCGTACAACGGTCATTTGCGCTTGCCTTTCTGGTTGGTGGTTATCGACGGTTGCGGTTGAGCATGGAGGCGGTCTTCTCGCGTCCGATCGCTCGTTGTGCCGCCCGGTCGTGGGTGCTGTATGCCTCGCGCTCGCGGTCTTCGAGGGTGCGGCCTGGTGTCGGCCCGCCGTGGCTGCCCTGGTCGATCGAGGCCGGCGACGGCAACATCTCCTCCAGCCCGAATAGGCCAGCGACGCGTTGGGCTTCGAAGAAGTCGCCGGCGGCGAGTGCTGCTTCGACGGTTGATACGCCAGGTGTGGGAGGTTCCGGCTCCGGTTCGATGGCTGTGGCGCTGAGGGGTAGCGCCATCTTGAGTCGGCCGCTCAGTTTCCAGTTGCCTGCGGCTTCGGCTTCGGCGATCTGTGCGGTGAGAGCCGCGTGTTCATGGGGGGTCATGCAATGTTCCTTTCGTTGGGGGGAGGGTGTGCCGGCGGCGCGGTGACGGTCACTTTCAAGCCCGTCACCGCTGCCAGCCATCGCGACCGGAGGCGCCAGCTCCCCAGTCGGCGAGCTTCCGCAGTCGGCGCTGCGGTTTGGAAATCGTCGAGCCACGGGCTCGGGGTGGGTAACTAAACCCACCCGCCCGTGTCCATGGTGGCCGGTAACTTGCGTGTCCATGGTGTGTCTATGGGGGGTGTCCATGGTGTGACCTGCGGTGATTTGATTCGCGTCCATGTGGCGGTGATGGTGGCGCTCAGTCACGGGGTAACTTCCTCGTGTCTATGGGGGGTGTCCATGGTGGGGGTGGGGTAGTAGTGGGCCGCGGTGAAGGTCCCGACGCCGCCTCCGGTGACCTTCGCGAGCCCGTCGATGACGAGTTTGCGGAACCTTCGTTCGGTGCGCTTGAACGGAGCGCTACCAGCTTTCTGGGGTGCCCCGTGTTCCGCCTGTGCAGCGTCGGCGATGGTGCAGCCGGGATGGCGGGCGAGGAAGGCCAGGGCGTCGAAGCCACGCGTGACCACCGACCGGCCGGTGTGGTGGTCGTGCTCGACGGTCCATGGGCCGACGGGGTCCGCGGGCTGCTTGAGGTGTGACAGCTCGACTTGTTCGCTGCCGGCTTCGCCCCAGAGCAGCACGACACTGCCAGCGCCGGCGGTGAGCCAGGTGCTGCCGTAGACGTCGGCCAGCGATGTCGGCTTCGCACCGGCCTGACCTTTGCGTTGGTGGTGGAGTACCAACACGTCGATGTCGGCGGCGTTGGCGTACTGGATGGCGCGGTTGACCATGGAGCCCGACTCGTCGTCGGTGAGCTTGGCGCACGCATCTTTCAGCGAGTCGACCACCACGACGTCGGCGCCAGCACGTTGGGCCAGCGTGACGAGTTGGTCGGGCACCTTGGCCAGATCGGTCGGTAGCGGCCCTCTGTGCACCACCAGGTGCTGGTCGAGCTCTGCGCGGTGCTCGGGTCCGAACCGGCGCGTCATCGCACGTGCGATCTGCCGCGGGCGGTCCATGGCGAGATACAGCACTCGTTGCGCACGCTCGACTGGGAGGCCGAGGACGTTGCCGTCGCCGACGCCGATCAGAGCTTCTACCAGCTGCACGGCCATCGTGGTCTTTCCCACGCCTGGCGGAGCGACGATCATCAGCGACTCTCCCCGCTGCCATACGACTTGGGACGGTGTTCCCCATCTCGGGGCGATGTCGGTCGGCGTATCCAGTACGAACGCTCCGCCGGCAACCAGGTGGTTTGGGGGAGGAGCGTCCTGCACCATGAGGTGATCGAGTGATGCGGCGTGTTCGGCGGCGCCGTGGTCTTCGTTGGTGGGGAACAGGTCCGGTAGGTC
The DNA here is from genome assembly GCA_035432905.1 of Ilumatobacteraceae bacterium. GTDB lineage: Bacteria > Actinomycetota > Acidimicrobiia > Acidimicrobiales > Ilumatobacteraceae > UBA668. The sequence goes on from DAORTY010000152.1 coordinate 2,018, forward strand.
ATGCAGCATGTCGCACCGCCCGACGCCATGCGCGCTCTGCTTCTTGCTTGGTGAGGATTCCAACGTCGACACCGCGGCGGAGGCGTTCACCCCAGGCGAGCACGACTCGTTCGTCGTCCAGCTCGGGCGGCCGAAGCAGCATGTCGTGCTCGTGTGCGGTCAGTACCTGTCGCGACCGTGCGCACCACGCGCACGATTCGCCTGCCAGCCCAGCCCAGGTGGCACCACACGAGCAGCAGCGCAGATCCTGCACAGCGGGCCCGAACTCTGGGCGCTGGACACCACACGGCAGACCAAGGCCACCGAGGGCGAACACGCCGGGGTCGAACGTGCTGAGCAACTCGGCCAGGTGGTCGCCGCAGTAGCCGCGCGTCCCGACGTTGCGTGAGCCGGTGCCACTACAGCGCCAGCACGGCCACAACTCGGCCGTCATGATCGCACGACCAGTTCAGCGACGAGCTCGAGCATGGTGTCGGCGAGGAGTCGCGGGCACGAACAGCACGACGGGCTGCAGGCGAGCACGCACGGCGTCGGTACGACCGTGATACCCTGGGGGGTGTTCTCGCCGGTCAGCAGAACCTGTGCGATGCCCGGTCCGTCGGCCGGGCATCGTCGCGTGCGGGGCATCATGCGGCCTCGCTTTGCACTAGCCCATTGGGGCGCGCAGCAATCATGGCGGCCACGACATCGAGCACGGCATCGTCTGGCTTGGCAGGCAAACCCTGGGCTGCGCGTGTCGCGGCGACCTTCAAACGCGTGTAGGTGATGCGATCGTGGTCGCAAGGGAGCGGGGAAGTTGCGATCAAGCTGCCACCTGTGCCGCGCGGATGAAGCGATCGAGTTCGTCGGAGGCGATGAAGCGCCGTCGGCCGATGTGGCAGGTCGCCAGTTCACCAGCTCGGATAAGCCCGTACAGCTTCTCTCGGGAGATTCCGCCGAGCCGATTGGCCGCCTCGTTGATCGGCACCAGAGAGAGCATGTTGTCAGTTGGTGTGTTCATGTGCCCTAGTGTGTGCACCATGAATGATGCACACAACGCGACTAAGTGCCACACCGAGATGCACGGCCAAGAGGGCACCGAAGATCGCTGGGCGATCGTTAGTCAGCACTTCGACAAGATGGCGCAGCGCCGAGTCGTGGGCTGGGCGCTCCTGGCCGCCGGTCGGGACCGGGCCGAGCTGGCGGAGATCAACGGTCTTGGGGGAGCGGAATACCGTCGACGCCTGTCCCAGTTCCGTCTTCGCCATCCAGCTACACGCACGATCTCTGCGTCAACGAGCGGGTCCCTTCTGCGGGTGAGTCCGGCCGGCGACTTCGCCGAGGTCGACTTTCACTTGCCCGCAACTCTCGTCACCACGTCGCGTGACGGCATGGTGGTCACTGTCGAGTTGGATATCGACGGCGACCGAGTTGTGACTGAGCGAGTGGAGGTCACTCGCGGCACTCGGTCGTCTGTCGGGGCGGCTGCGCTCCACGGCCTGGCGATCGGCGAGTTGGTGGACTTTGCCTGCACGCGCTCTCCGATAGTCGAGCACTCAGGAGGAGGCGGCTTCCTAGGTCCAGGGCACCCCGCTGCAGGTGAGGCGTTGAGGGCGGCCGTGGGCCGACGAGGCAAGCGGGGAGAACGTGTTCAGACGGTTGATGATGTTGCCAAGGTTGCCAATGCCGCGCCGCCACGCAAGCTCGTCAAGTCGCTGGAGGCGGCCTTCCCGGGCACTGGTCGTCGCACGCTGATGCGAGTGCTGGCGGAGGCCCGTGAGCTGGGCCTCGTGAAGCCATCTACTCGGTAGGGGACCTTCACTTCCACGTCGGCGCGATGCGGTCGAGATCCACCCGCCCGCGACGTCGGGCTGCAGCGACCGTCACGTGGTCAAGCACCAGTCCAATCACTCGACGCTTGAGGTCTACGTCGGTGATGTCGTCCCAGCGCTCCGCGAGCGTTGCTGAACTGCCCACCAGGCGTGCGAGCGCCGCGTCGGCATCGTGGCGCACCGCGGCCGCCTCGGCGGCCTGTAGACGGGCTGTGAGCGGCGCGCGCATGACCTTCCACTCCGGCATTGACAAATCACCACGGGCAACCATGTCGGCCAGCTCCTGCAGCTCGGCGCGGACACCATCGGCACCGTGACTGATTGCGGGAGCCGCGGTGGCGCCTCGTACCTCGCCAACGACTTCCAGCACCATTTCAACGACGTGGGCCTCGAGGGCCAGGGCCATGATCGACTGGCCGCAGCCAGTGCCGACGTCGGCGCGCTTCGTGCAGCGCCACTCTGCCCGAGGTCCGGTGTTGGTCCGTGTCATCGTCTGGCCGCACACGCCGCATCGGACCATGCCTGTCAGCATCGACCTACGGCCCGACCGGGTGCCTTGTGAGCGGACCGCAAGTGCGCTGCTCGCTGCCTTCCAGTCCGCTTCGGTCACGATCCCAGGCCAGGTGCCGGGGCCGACGATCTTGCCGTGATAGGTGCGCATCCCGTGGTTACGTGGCGAGCTGACGAGCATCTTCACGCCAGCGGACTGCCACGCTGCTCCGGTTGCCTGACCGACGTTGGCAGCGTTGAGGCGGCGCGCCGTTTCCATTGCCGAGATCCCGTCGTCGATGATCCAGCGGTGGATCTGGCGCAGCCAGTCGGCCTCGTCGGGCACCACGGTGCCGTCGAGGTTGTAGCCGAACGGACGGCGCACCCAGTGCGGCCGTCCGTTCTCGGCGTCATGGCGGAGCTTGGTCTTGATTCGGTCGCGGATTCGATCCGCCTCGTGAGCAGCCACGGCACAGAGGGTTCTCGCCACCATGCGGCCACCGGCGCTCGCCAGGTCGATCATGCCGCCAGCCGTGACAACGGCGAGCCCCTTTTCGGCTGCGTCGATGAGGCGCTCGAGTTCTTTGGGTTGCCGTGTGAGGCGGTCGAGGTCGTACGCGACCACGGCCTCCACTTCGCCGCCTTCCACGAGCGCCATCACTGCCGCCCAGCCTTCGCGACCGCGCTTGGCGTATCGGCTGGCGGAGCGGTCGTTGTCGACGACGCGCTCCACGACCAGCCAGCCGCGCTCTGCGGCGAGGCGATCGGTATCGACCTGCTGGCGGTCGACGCCAGCTTCTAGGCCGGTGGGGTCGTGCGAGATGCGGCAGTAGGTGACGGCGCGAGTGGCGGTTGCGGGCATGGCGTCAAGCTAGCACGGCTAACCGTTTAATTCATGTGTAGGTGCTTGCCGTATGGCTCGATACGGTCCAGCACGGCACCATCGACGAGTGCTGCGTCGCTCTCGAAGCGGCCCTGGGGCGACGAGACCCGTACTGGTCCACCGGTCAGGATCGGGGAGTGGTCCTTCGCAATTCGGTGAATCGTGTGGCCTTCGGGCATGGGTCATGACGCTACGGTGGGTGCAGTGAAGTTTCACATCGATGACACCGATCTGGCCACATGCGTCAGCTGCGGGCTGTGCCTTCCACACTGCCCAACCTTTCGCGTGACGGGCGAAGAGGCGCTCTCCCCGCGGGGGCGCATTGCCGCGATTCGCGCTGTGCACATCGACGACGCGCCCGTCACACCCGAGTTCGTGTCGTTCATGGAGACCTGTGTGCAGTGCCGCGGTTGTGAGCCGGCGTGCCCTTCCGGCGTGCCCTACGGCCGGCTACAGGAAGGAGTTCGCGAGACCCTCGCCGAGCAGCACCGCATCACCCCGCGATGGCAGCGTGTGGGCTTCGCGGTTCTGCCCAAGCACCGCCTCTTGCTGGCCGGCTCTTCGCTACTGGCCGTCGCCCAACGGCTCCATCTCGTGCCCCGGCGAGCGGGCCTACCCAGGCTGCCACTGCGCCGCTCGCGGCCGCTGGCGGCCACCGGCACCGACGTGTGGCTCTTCACCGGCTGCGTGATGGACGCGTGGCTGCGCGATACGCACCACAACACGGCGAAAGTACTGACCCACCTGGGAATCTCCTACGCATTGCCGGGTAGCGGTGGTGGCTGCTGCGGCGCTTTGCACACACACGCCGGCCTCACCGAGAATGCGCGCGAGCTTGCACGCGATGTCATGGCCTCGATGCCCGGTGATGCCCTCATCGTCGTGAACTCTGCGGGCTGCGGTGCCGCACTCAAGGAGTACGGGCACCTGCTCGGTACGCCCGAGGCTGCGACATTCGCCGCACGCGTGCGTGATGTCCACGAGTTGGTGGCCGAACACATCGACCAGCTTCACCCGGCACGACACATCGGCACTGTGATCATCCAGGATCCGTGCCACCTTCGCCATGTTCAGCGCGCCCACCAGTCGGTGCGTACCGTGCTCGCAGCGGTGGCCGATCTCGTCGAGCTCGACGATGACGGGCTGTGCTGTGGTGCAGGCGGCGCATACTCGGCACTCCAGCCCGAGCTGGCGGCGGAAATTCGTGAGCGCAAGCTGGCGTCGCTCGAGCGTGCTGGAGCCAACGCCAGCACGGGCGTCGTCGCGAGCGCGAACCCAGGCTGTGCGATGCACCTGGCCGCAGCGGGTCTCACGGTTCGCCATCCCATCGACCTCCTGGCCGAAGCATTGTGAGCGGTGCCTACGACCAGTTGGCCGACCGCTTGGACACCATCGCGGAGGAACTCGACGAGGTGATGTTCGATCAGCTGCGCGAGGCGTCAGCTGCCCGCGGTGGTCGACCAGTCGACGACAAGCGGCTCACCCAAGCTCGCCGAGCGATCGAGAAGGCCAGCCGCCTCCTGCGCGGCAATACCGACGACTGACGAACAGCGATGACTCGGCGACTCGTGACGATCAGAGCTGGATGAACTTGTCGCCGGTACGGATCTCGCCCGGCTGAATGACGTTGGCATAGATACCGAGGTCCTGGTCGAGGTCCCTGACGATGTGTCGCAGGATCGACCGATCCGCCGGGATCTGTGGGTCGATGTTACGCGTCACCATCACACAGCGGGGGCAGCCGGTGACCATTTCAATGACTGCACCACCCAGCGAGAACGTCCGTCCGACCCAGTCCAGCTCAGGGTGTCCCGGCAGATCGCCGGTATCGATGATCAGGTTCGGCCGGAAGCGGCGTACGTCGATCACGGAATCGGGAAGTGCGCCAGCCAGCGTCCGCATCGCCGAGGTCGTCATCAGCATCAGCGGGTAGGCGTCGACATACGTCCCAGGTGGCGACTCGAACTCGCCGAGCTCCGGCGGAAACTTGCTGAGGTCGGGCAGCGGCTCGTCATCCTCGCGCCCGAACATGTCGCGCAACTCGACCATGATGTCGTCGCTCACCCCGGGACCGCGCCGGTAGTGATCGAGGTCGGTGGCCGGCTGCAGCGGCCACAACGACACACGCTGCCCCAGTGCACTGCTGAGTACATCGTTCACGTCCGCATCGCTGCTGTGCACCACTCGTCCATCGGGGAGCGTGATGGTGACACCACCAGCGGCCGCATGAGCCGCAGCCAGCAGCATGAGCGCACCGATCTTCTTCGCCCCGCGCACGCAGCCGAGTACTTCGTCACGGATGGCCCAGGCACGGTCGCCCACCATTCCCTCGATTGTCAGCGTCGCGGTGGGAACCGCGCCACCCATCATCGACTTCACCGGGTATTGGTAGATGGACGTGACGTGCATGTCAAGCCTCCACGAAGGTGTTGCACAGGTCGATCAGTTCGCGGATGGCGGCATAGGCGTGTTTGGCATCCGGAACTGCGATGCGGTGTAGGTCGAGCCGATCCTGCTCGCGGCGTTCGGGCTCCGTGGCCACCGCCGAGTGAATGACACCTGAACCAGCGAGGTAGCCGAATTTCGTGTTGATCTCCGCCAACTGTGCGTCGGACGGCGCCTGCCGCAGGCGGATGATCAGTGTGTCTCGGACATACCGCAGCGAGTCGTAGTTGCGGTAGAACCCGATCACCTCCTGCACTGCTTGCTCGCAGTCGTCGGTGATCAGGTAGAGGCCGGTGTCGGCAGCGGCGACCAACCCGCGTGCGACCAGTTGGCTGTCGATGAAGTCGTGCACGGTCTCCCAATACGGGTCGCCGGGCGTATCGAGAAAGACGATCGGGACGGGGTTGCCCTTGCCCGTCTGCGTCAGCGTCAGGAGTTCGAACGTCTCGTCGAGGGTGCCGAAGCCGCCCGGGAGACAGACGAATCCCTTGCTCTCCTTGATCAGCATCAGCTTGCGCGTGAAGAAGTACTTCATGCTCACGTACTTGTCGTCGCCGGCGATGATGGGATTTGCCGCCTGCTCGAATGGCAGCCGGATGGACACACCGATCGAGTGCTCGCGCCCGGCCCCTTCCATTCCCGCCTGCATGATGCCCGGGCCTGCTCCCGTGATGACCATCCATCCCTGCTCGGCAAGGTGATGTGCCACGTCGCGGGCGGCGATGTAGAGCGGGTCGGTGCTCTGGGTGCGCGCGCACCCGAAGATGGTCACCTTCGGGAACTCGGTCGAGTGCGAGAACATCTCGAACGCGTCA
>DAORTY010000153.1:0-8310 GCA_035432905.1 Ilumatobacteraceae bacterium
GCCACGGGTTCGGCATCGAGCGCGGTCCGGATGTCGTCGGTGAGATCTGCACGTTGCGGTCCTTCCGGCGAGAGCACGACCTCGACAGCGTCGCCGGGCGCCAGACCGCAATCTCGCCGCCAGGCAGGACCCAGCACGATCCCGAATCCGTTGCCAAGGGGTTCGACCGAGGCTCGGATGCTCATTCCGTTGACGGTGCCGCTCACCCGGTGGTCTGAGTTGGTGCCCCATACCGTGTCCGGATCGAACGGCACGGGAACCATCACACGGTTGCGGTCACCCGTGGTCACCACGGTGGAGTAGGAACGTGTCACGGGCACCTGATCAAGCGAGATCCCCGAATGTCACTCGCTACCGAGCGCTGCTGCGATCTGCTCCAACGTGGGTGATCCGGCGTAGCCGTCGGGGGTGCGATAGATGCGGCACGACAGACCAATCGGTTCGTCACCCTGAGCGAAGGGGTCGACGCCATCGACCAAGATGGTCGGCGAACCGCGGAACGAGACGCGCTCGGCTTGCTCCTCGGTCGTCACCAACGTGTGCTCGATGGGGAGGCCGAAACGGGCAGCAACTTCTCTGAGACGTTCCTCGGCCAGTGCCCAATGCGGGCAGTCGGGAAAGTAGAGCAACTCGAGTCGGTGTGGTGTCAGCGGCATCGATCACACCCTACGTGTCGCCATCCTCATCCCGAATGGTCAGCTCGTTCTGGGGCTCGAGCGTTGGTTCGATGGGAGATGTCGTCTGCGTGTCAGCGGATGCGGCCGATGCCGGGTGCGAAGCGTCCGACGTGGTGGGCGTAGGTTCGGTAGCTGTCGCCTTGGGCGGTGAGCAGGTATAGCTCTTCGACGAGTCTGACTTGTACTTCAAGGGCAGCGATCAGCGCGACGAGTCCGATGATGCTGATGACGTTTGGGATTGTCATTGTCAGCCCGGTGGCGGTGACGAGCATTGCGGAGAAGATCGGGTTGCGGACGATCGCGAACGCGCCGTTGGTGACGAGCGCGGTTCGCTCGTCGGCGTCGACGCCGCTTGTTGGTGGGGATCATGTCAGACGGAAATGGTGCAATATCCGCACAGCTGAACATATATGGTATGGGAATGGATTCGTCAAGGGAACCGAACGTGGTCGATCTAGGTGTGTGTCCAGTGCATTGTGATGTGGCCGATGAGCCGGTTGATTCGATCCGGAACCGTGTCACGGGCCGTGAGGCGCAGATCGAGGCTGCGGAGTTGTTTCGGCTGCTGGGCGACCCGACGCGGCTGTCTATTTTGCACGCACTGTTGGAAGGCGGGGAGCTATGCGTTTGCGATCTGGCGCTCGTTGCGGGAGCGGCGGAGAACGTGGTGAGTCAAGGGTTGCGTTTGCTGCGTGCGGCTGATGTCGTGCGAACGCGCCGTGATGGCCGCCGGATTTACTATCGACTGGCGGACGCTCACGTCCGGATGTTGCTCGACGTCTCCGTGGATCACGTGCGTCATCAGCAGGCGGCGACGACGGCGACAGCCCCGGGCCTTAAGGGGGGCCGCCGTGTCGGCTGACTCGCAAGACCTCGCCAAGACTTCGGCGACTCAGACCGCCGCGGCGCCGTCCTCCGAGTCGGCTGATCTGAAGCAACATTCTCCGCCCGTCGAAGCGGACGACTGCTGTGCTGCGCCAATGTTGGTCAAGCCTTTGTCGGGGCCGATGTCGGCGGCCGGGGTGACCACGTATCGGGTGGAGGAGTTGGATTGTGCGACGGAGGAGAACGATCTTCGCGGCGTGTTGAAGCCGCTGCCCGGGGTTCGTTCGTTGGAGTTTGATCTCGTCGCCCGCCGGGTCCGTGTCCGTCACGACCTCGACGACCCGGCACCAATCGAGGCCGCGATCCGCAAGTTGGGGATGCGCCCCAGTGTTGTTGTGGAAGTCGAGGGTGAGGAACCAGCTCGAAGCCTGTCGAACCGGACGATCGCGGTCACCGTCGCCGCTGGGGTGTTGGCGGTCGGCTCTGAAGTCGCCGTGATCGCCGGAGTCGATGAGCAGTCGGTTCTCGTCGGTGTTATGGCGCTCGCGGCGATCGTGCTCGGTGGCCGTGACACGCTTCGAAAGGGGTGGCAGGCGCTGCGGTCGTTGCGGATGACGATGAGCCTGCTGATGAGCGTCGCCGTCGTGGGTGCCATCGCGATCGGGCAGTGGCCTGAGGCTGCCGTGGTGATCTGGTTGTTCGGCGTCGCCGAATTGATCGAGGCACTCAGCTTGGAACGTGCCCGCAACGCGATCCGCTCGCTCGTCGATCTTGCGCCGGAGGTTGCGAGCGTCCGCCGTGACGGCGTGTGGGTCGAGGTAGCGACCGCCGACGTCGCGCTGGATGCGGTGATTCTGGTCAAGCCCGGTTCACGGATCGCGCTTGACGGCCGGGTGTCGTCCGGTTCCAGTTCGGTGAACCAGGCGCCGATCACGGGCGAGTCGATTCCCGTGAGCAAAGCGATCGGTGACCCGGTGTTCGCCGGCACGATCAACGAGCGCGGCACCTTGGAGGTCACCGTCACCGCCGCGAAGGGTGAGGGCACGTTGGACCGGATCGCCCGCTCGATCCAGGAAGCCCAGGCCGACAAGGCCCCGGCGCAACGCTTCGTCGACAAGTTCGCATCGATCTACACACCGCTCGTGTTCGTGATGGCGATCGTCGTCGCCGTGGTGCCGCCGCTCTCCGGGCACGGCAGCTTTGCGGATTGGTTCTACAAGGCACTGGTGCTGCTGGTGCTTGCCTGCCCGTGTGCTCTTGTGATCTCGACACCAGTGACGGTCGTGTCCGGGCTCGGCGGCGCTGCGCGACGCGGCATCTTGATCAAGGGTGGGGTGCATCTCGAAAACGCCCGCAAGTTGCGCACGGTTGCGCTCGACAAGACCGGCACGCTGACGCACGGCAAGCCGGTACTCACCGATCTGATCAACCTTGGAACGATGTCAGACGATGACGTGCTTCGGATCGCGGCTTCGATCGAGGCGGTGTCGGAACATCCTGTGGCGCACGCTGTCGTCACGGCCTACACAGGGGCGCTGGATCCGGTCGAGGCTTTCGAAGCGATCACCGGGCGTGGTGTGCGCGCCAACGTCGCTGGAGTTGAGTACACCCTGGGCAACCACCGTCTTGCGGAGGAGAACGGCCTGTGCAACCCGGATCTCGAAGCGACCCTGGAACGGCTCGAGAACGAGGCGAAGACCGCAATCGTTCTGATGAACGAGTCCGGCCCGGTTGCGGTGCTCGCTGTTGCGGACACGTTGCGCCCCTCTAGCCGCGAAGCTATTGCTGACCTGAAGGCGCTCGGTGTGACCACGATCATGCTGACAGGCGACAACCAACGTACGGCGTCGGCGGTCGCGATCCAGGCCGGTATCGACGACGCTCGCGGAGACCTGTTGCCGGACGACAAGCTGCGAATTGTCACCGAATTGGTCGCCACACGAGGGCCGGTGGGGATGATCGGTGACGGCGTCAACGACGCCCCGGCGCTCGCCAAGGCCGATCTCGGCATCGCGATGGGCGCTGCTGGCACCGACACTGCGATCGAAACAGCCGATATCGCGCTGATGGACGACGACCCACGCAAGCTCGCCGAAACCATCCGGATCTCGCAACACACCGCCCATGTCCTGTGGCAGAACATCAGCTTCGCGCTCGGCGTCAAGGCCGTGTTCTTTGCGCTGACCCTCACCGGAACGGCATCGCTGTGGATCGCCGTGCTTGCAGATATGGGCGCAAGCCTGATCGTGATCGCCAACGGCCTCCGCCTGCTACGCCGCCCAGCCCACGGGACGACCGCGCGTAGAAATCAACTCGACGTGTTACCTGAGGCCATGAATGCCTGATCACGAGATTGGACTGACCGATGAGCAGTGACAGTGCTATTGCTTTGTCGGCGGCAGGTCGACATCAACGGCCACTCCTGATCGCGTTCGGGCTGACGGCCACGTTCATGATCGTCGAGGTCATCGCTGGCCTTGCTTCGGGCTCGGTGGCGTTGCTGTCCGACGCGCTGCACATGGGCACCGACGTGCTCGGTCTCGGCATGGCGCTCGCCGCCGTCAAGCTTGCCAAGCGCCAAGCGCCGGCGCACCGCACCTTCGGGACCTATCGCCTCGAGATCCTTGCAGCACTGGCGAACGGTGTGCTGTTGTTCGCCGTTGCTATCTACATCCTGTACGAAGCCTGGCAACGTATCCGAAACCCCGAAGGTGTGACCAGCGGCGCGATGTTGATCGTGGCGGTCGTCGGGCTCATCGTCAATCTCATCAGCTTCAAGCTGCTCACAGCTGGCGCGAAGGAGAGCATCAACGTCAAAGGTGCGTTCTTCGAAGTTCTCTCGGATCTGCTCGGATCCATCGGGGTCATCATCGCCGCGATCATCGTCGCGCTCACAGGCTGGACTTACGCCGATCCGTTGATTGGCGCAGCGATCGGGCTGTTCATCCTCCCGCGGACTTGGCGCCTGACTGCGCAAGCGGTCCGTGTGTTGATGGAAGCCGCACCGCCTGGGATGGAGATCGACGAGGTTCGCGCAGCGGTTGCCGCAATCGACGGTGTCGCGACGGTGCACGACATGCACGTGTGGACCCTGACGTCCGGTCTCGACTCTGCCGCTGCTCATGTCATCATCGACCAAGGCGCCGATCTCGGGTCGGTGCTGACCGGCGTGCACACGGTCCTGGCTGAGCGCTACAACGTCGTGCACGCAACGATCCAGGTTGAGCCGCAAGGGTTCGAACACCCGACCACCTCCATCTGAGGGCGGGAGGCTTGGCGTTGCTCCATTCTGGATGCCGAAGGCGGACGGGGTGAATTCCGTTGTTTCGAGCTGGTTCGGACGGCAAAGGCAACGTGTGAAACGTCCGACGACGTGACCAGACTGTCGGAATGGATGTTTCTGTTTCATCGCCGGTGTCCCGTAGAACCCTTCTCGCAGGCGCGGTCGCTGGCCTGGCGCTCGCCGCGTGCGGCGACGCCGACGATGACGGTGGCGTTGCATCGGCGCCGTCGTCGAAATCCGATGGCGACGCCGGACCCGACGACGGTAAGGGTTTGGCGTTGGTCCGGTTCTTCGACGACCCGAGCACGATCATCGGCAACAGCCGCCGATTGGTGTTCGGTCTCGCCCAGGCCGATGGAACACTCCGCGAAGAAGGCCCCGACACAGTGAACGGCGAGTTGATCGACCCGACAGGGGTCCCATTGGGCGCTGTCGTGGGTACCCGCCGCGCGAAGGACCTGTCGCGGCAGTACTACCAGTTCCGTGTTGACGTGCCCGCAGAGGGGATCTACACGCTTCGGGTGACCCCCGCCGGCGAGACCGCCGACTCGTCCTTCACGGTCGTAGCGCCCGGGGCACTGGCGTTTCCGTCACCAGGCGACGCAATCGAACCGTTCGACACACCAACAATGGCAGACCCCCGCGGTGTCGACCCGGTCTGCACTCGAGATCCGGTGTGCAGTTTCCATGACCGGACCCTCGCCGAGTTGCTTGAAGAGGGCGCACTGATTGCCTATCTGGTCGGCACACCAGCGCACTGCCAAACAGGCGTGTGCGGTCCGATGCTGGACGTAATGCTGTCGGTGCGCGACCAGTACCCAACGATTGCGTTCTTACACGCGGAGGTGTTCGCGGACAACGCCGCGACCAAGGTGGCCCCCGCTGTCGAGGCGTTGGGACTCAGCTTCGAGCCGGTGCTCTACCTCGTTGGTGCTGACGGGGTGGTGGTGGATCGCCTCGACGTGATTTTCGATGCAACCGAACTCGCCGAACAACTCGACGCGCTCGTGCTGTGATACCGGCGCTATCGGCTGGCTCTTGGTGTGACGGTCTCCAGCAGCGCTGCAAGGTCTTCCTCTAGCGGCATTGGTTTCATCGCCGACACACGGGCCCGACCCGAGTTCCCCACTGGGTAGCGCCCGAGAAGGGAGCCCGGTCCAGCGACGATGATGCGGACCAACTGGCCGACGACTTCTTTGCGGTCGTGGAACTTGAATCCTCGGCGAAGCATCACACCGTGGACTCTGATGTGAGGCATCGCCCATGGTTGGGACAGCACATGGGCGCGTTCGAGGTAGCGCCAGCCGCTCTCGGCGTCGCCCTGGTCGAACGCGGCCTGCGATGCGGCGAGTTGGTCGGTCAGTGCGGTTCGGATTACACGCGGTGGCCGTGACACGTTCTGAATCGTAGACGACTAGCTTCCATCATTCGGGTGCTTCGCCTCTTGCCGCGAGCATCGTGTTCATCACGTCGATCTCGTTGGTCTGGCTGCTCTGCACTGCGCTGGCGGCGCGCAGTACCTCGGGTCGGTCCGTGAGTTGCTCGACGGCTTCGGCCATCTCGACGCCACCGCGGTGGTGGCGGATCAGTAGACGGAGAAACGCGATCTCGGCGTCAGCGATTGGCAGCGTGGACAGTTCAGCGACTTCGGCGCTCGTAGCCATGCCAGGCATGCTCATCGCCATTCCGTCATGGCCGTCGTTCATCCAGGCCATCGGGGACGGGTTCGTTGCAGGCAGGTCCCATTGGTCGAGCCACCCGTAGAACCGGCCGATCTGGTTCTGCTGCGTGAGAACGATGTCGGTGCATAGCACGATCAGTTCCGCGTCGGTGGTGCGGGTACGCATCAGGTCCGCCATCTCTACCGCTTGGGAGTGGTGCACCGCCATGTCGCGTGCGAAACCTGCTTCTGCGGATGTCTCGCCGGGTGGCGCGGGTCGAGCCGTGTCGTGGGTTGGGGCTTTGACGTAGACCCAAATTGTCGCTGCGCAGATGCCCGCTACGGCGGCGATGGCAGCGATAGTCGCCATGCGTCTGGTCATGCAGGTTCGCCGACGCCTCTCGAGCACGGCGCTCCCGGCTCCGGAGATTGAGCGCTGAGTTGATATTGCTGGATGAAGGCTGCAATGCCAGCGTCATCGGCGGATTCGAACTGTGCCTGGGCTCCCCAAGCACTGGCCACGACTGGGGCAGGAAGGCCTTCTAATGGTGAGACCAGTACATGGGTCTGGTTGGTGGCGTAGCCGGCCACGGTGTCGATCTGGGCGCTGTCGAGTGATGGTTGGAATGTGATCCACACCGCCCCGTGCTCCATTGAGTGCACCGCTGTTTCGTTGGGCACCGGTTCGGTGTAGGCCCCACAGTTCTGCCAGGCAGGGTTGTGGTCGCCTCCAGCGGGCGGTGTTTGGGCGTAGACGACGGGTCCGTCGACGTGGACGACACCTTCGATAGTAAAGGTCGTCGCTGGTGCGACGGCTGCTGTCGAAGCGGTGGTTTCGGCGGTGTCGGAATCGTTGCCGCATGCGGTTGCGACAATGAGAAGACATCCGGCTGCGAGTGCGATTCGGAGCCGGTGAGTTGGAGTGCGGGTCATGCTGGAGCCTGTTCTGCAGTGGTGAGTGTGGGTGTGAGATGGTCGTACGGCCCAGCCAGTGGTCGTCGAAGAAGCGGAATGAGAAACGCAAGGAAGCGCGTGAGCAGCGCGAAGCCGGCGCTGAGACAGACGGTGACGGCGACAGGCGGTAGCCATCCCGGTCCCGTGGCAAACACCTGACTGTTCGTCAACACGTCGAGCCGATCGGTTCCGCCGATCAGCAGCAGCACCAGCCCGACCAGCATCATCGCGAGGGTCGGTTGAGGAGTCGCGTGTCGGGCGTGGATCCACAGCCGGACTGAGGCAAACACGGCGACCAGCGGCCAGGCCATCGTGAAGAGCCGGTTCGACAGAGTGTCGGTTGAGGAAAGGTAGTAGCCGAGTGTGTCGGTCACGAATGCAATCGACCCGATCGAAGCAACAAGCGCCGCAACGGTTCTCCACGACGATCCGAAGAGCCCCCAGCACGCAACAAGTGTGATGAACGCTGATGCGACGAGCCATCGCATCGTTCGCGGCGGCGGGACCCAGGTGAGCTCTCCGGCGATCGTTGCGTCCCGCCCGTCGATCGAAAACGCGATCTCCCATCGCTCGTAAATCACGTGAACGCTGTCGGGGTCGTTCGTTACCTGGGTCGGCGCGATCGTGCTCATCCAGTGGTTGCGATGGTCGTGCCACTCGACAACCGGGTCAGACCCGAGGAACTCCCACTCGGGTGCCGCGTCGGCGTCGGCGGACGCAGGAACCGCAACGTTCGCGTACCGATCCTGATTCAGGAATGTCGCTGGGGAGCGCGTGTTGCGCTCGACGCCCGACGGGCTCAACCGAAGGTACGGCTCACCTTCATAACCTGAAATGGTGAGCTGTCCATCGCCGCGCCAGCCGACGCGCACGGTGCCAGTGATATCGACAATCTCGACTTCGAGTCCGGG
>DAORTY010000154.1:0-8268 GCA_035432905.1 Ilumatobacteraceae bacterium
TCGCCGCCGGCTCCGAACCGCTGCGCAACGGCGCCTGGTGGGTCGCGCTGATGCCTGCGTCGATGATGTTCCTGACGGTTCTCTCCGTCAACCTGCTCGGCGACGTCGTCGCCCAGCGGTTCAACACACGTGAGGCACTCGGATGAGTCGGCAACCACAGGCACTACCTCGTCAGCTCGATGGACCCCTCCTGACGGTCACGGATCTGCGTACTGCGTTCCGCACAGACCGCGGTCTGGTCAAGTCGGTCGACGGCGTCAGCTTCACACTCGACCGCGGGAAGTCGCTGGGAATCGTCGGCGAATCCGGTTCGGGCAAGACGGTGCTCTCGCGCTCGATCATGGGTCTCCTCCCCAAGCGCAACACGGAGCGCACCGGTTCTGTGCTCTTCGAGGGCCAGGAGATCATCGATCTGCCACTGAAAGCCCGCCGCAAGGTGTGGGGGCGCGAGATGTCGATGATCTTCCAAGACCCGATGACGTCCCTGAACCCGGTGATGCGGGTCGGTAAGCAGTTGTCGGAGGGCCTCAAGATTCACCTCGGTATGAGCACCGCCGACGCTCGCGCCACGTCACTCAAGCTCCTGCAGGACGTTGGAATTCCGGAGCCGGAGAAGCGGCTCGACCAGTACGCCTTCGAGCTCAGTGGCGGCATGCGCCAACGCGTCATGATCGCACTGGCAATGAGCTGCGGCCCCACACTGTTGTTCGCTGACGAGCCCACGACGGCGCTCGATGTGACCGTGCAGGCGCAGATCCTGGAGCTGATCGGCGAGCAGCGCCGCGACCGCAACATGTCGGTCATTCTGGTCACCCACGACCTGGGTGTCGTTGCCGGCCACACTGATGAGATTGCGGTGATGTACGGCGGCAAGCTGGTCGAGAAGGCGCCCACGCGTGTGCTCTTCGCCAACATGAAGATGCCCTACACCGAGGCGTTGCTGGAAAGCATCCCCAAGATCGAGAACCCCAGTCACACACGGTTGCACGTGATCCCAGGTCGTCCGCCGGATCTCGTCAACCCACCGCGCGGGTGTCGCTTCTCGCCGCGCTGCTCGTTCGTACAGGATCGCTGCCGTGAGGAAGAGCCGCCGCTAATGACAGCCGAGCACCCTGAGCACGTCTACGCCTGTTGGTACCCGGTTGGTTCACCGGTTCATCGTGAACGCACCGCTCAATTGCAGGCCGAGAAGGTAGGGGCACACTGATGGCAGGCAGCGGCAAGGCACATCTGCGCACCGAGGGCGACGTGTTGCTGCGAGTCGAGGACTTGGTCATGGAGTTCCCCGTCGGGCGCACCGGCCTGGTCGTGCATGCGGTCAGCGGTATCAGCTTCGACGTTCTCCGCGGAGAGACACTCGGCATCGTGGGTGAGAGCGGCTGTGGCAAGAGCACGACCGGCAAGGCGCTGATGATGTTGCCCAAGCCCACCAGTGGTTCGGTCGTCTTCGAGGGTGAGGAGCTCACTGGGCTGCCACATTCTGAAATGCGCGCGGCACGCACGCGGATGCAGATGATCTTTCAGGACCCCATTTCGTCGCTCAACCCGCGCCGCAAGGTTCGCGACATCGTGCGTGAGCCATTGGCAATTTGGAAGCGTGGCTCGACTGCCGACCAGCTCGCCAAGGTCGACGCGTTGCTGGAGGAGGTCGGCATCGACCCCCAACGTGCCGCCGAGAGTCAAGCCCACCAGTTCTCCGGCGGGCAGTGCCAACGCATCTCCATCGCGCGTTCGCTGGTCCTCGACCCGACGCTCATCATCTGCGACGAGCCGGTCAGCGCCCTCGACGTCAGCGTGCAGGCACAGGTGTTGAACCTGCTCGAGGACCTCAAGGCGAAGTACGGGCTGACCTTGGTGTTCATTGCGCACGACCTCGCAGTCGTCAAGAACATCAGCGACCGCATCCAGGTGATGTACCTCGGCAAGATCTGCGAAGTGGCTCCGTCGGACTCGCTCTACGACGAGCCCGCGCACCACTACACCAAGGTGCTCATCGACTCCATCCCGGTGCCCAACCCCGACGTTGCCATCCAGCAGGTCGCAATCCAGGGCGAACCGCCCTCGCCGGTGCTGCCACCGCCAGGCTGTCGCTTCAACCCGCGATGCCCGGCAGCCGACGACCGTTGTCGCACCGAGGAACCGCAGCTGCGGTCCATCGGTGTGGGTCATTTCGTTGCGTGCCACCACCCACTCGTCGGCGGCGAGGCACCCGTCTCCCTGCGAATCTAGTGGTGCGAGTGCCAGCGCGTCGGTCCGAGTACCAGAGTTCAATGCGAGTGGGTACTCGCACCCCGGGGTAGGAGTACCCACTCGGACTGGCTCGTGGCACTCGCACTGGCGGCGTGGCACTCGCACTGCGGGCATTCAGCCGTTGGTGTACGTCGGTGGACGTCGTTCGACGAAGGCCGACATGGCTTCGCGATGATCGACGGTCGCGCTGGCCATGATCTGCTGACGGTTCTCCATGTCGATGGCGTTCTGCAGGGCAGGAATCTCCAGCGCACCCCACATGCCCTCCTTGGTGAGTGCCACCCCGAACGGGCTGTTCCGCATGATCTCGTCAGCCTTTGCCAGCGCAGCATCCATCAGGGTGTCGTCATCGAGTAGGTCGACGACCAGGCCGATTCGGTACGCCTCGTCGGCGTCGAAGACGCGGCCGGTCAACATCAACTCTTGCGCTCGAGCAACACCCACGATGCGCGGCAGCAGCCAGCTGGTGCCGATGTCGCACGCGGAGAGCCCGATGCGGATGAAGGCCGCATTGAACTTCGCCGAACGCGCCGCCAGCCGGATGTCCGAACCAAGTACGAGGGCGAATCCTCCCCCGGCGGCGGCACCGTTGACGGCGGCGATTATCGGCTGGGGCAGCGACCGCAGGGCAGGGATGAGCGACGCAATGTGCTTCTGGACTGCGAACCCGGCCTGTGTGCGGCCGAGGTGTTCGGTGTGTGGCGCCGCGCCGTAGCCGCGCAGGTCGAGACCAGCGCAGAACCCGCGGCCCGCTCCGGTGAGAATCACGACTCGGGCCACCGGGTCGATCGCGATGTCACGAATGTGGTCGTGCAACGACTGCACCAACTCGGCGGTCATCGAGTTCAACGAGGATGGACGATTGAGCGTGAGCAACACCACGCCGTCGGTGGGTGAGGTTCGTTCGATGACTTCCATGCAGCCATGCTGTCCGATCGGGTGTCACCCCGACGAGTTACGCTCACGAGGTGCCCAGCGCGTCGGTCCTCCCTACCCGCGGCGAGCCACTGCGGCGGGTGCTGTCCACGTACCGGTTCGGCCACGCCGACCCCACGACCCAGCTTGGTGCCAGCGACTTCTGGCGGGCAACGTTCACCCCTGACGGCCCGGGCACGCTGCACCTCGACTGGAGCACTGGTCACCTCCGCCAGGCTGCATACGGTGACGGTGCCGACTGGTTGCTCACGCGTGTCCCTGCCCTCACCGGCACTCTCGACCCTGGCCACGCCTTCGAGTCCGGCCATCCGCGACTGTTGACCGCCCAGCGGCTGGCACCGGCGGTGACCTTCGGCGCAAGTTCGACGCTGTACCACGAGCTGCTACCGGTGATTCTCGGGCAGCGAATCACAGCCCAGGAGGCCGTTCGGCAGTGGCACCGATTGGTGCGTCGCTTGGGCCAGCCGGCGCCAGGACCGCACCCTACGTTGCGGTTGCCGCCAACGGCCCCGGACCTGGCCGGGCGCCCGGCCTGGTGGTTCCACCCGCTCGGTATCGAGACGCGGCGAGCAGATGCGTTGCGAGAGGTGGCGCGTCGAGAAGTGCAGCTCCATGAGTGGGCACAGCTGAGTCCACACGAGGCCGCCACTCGACTGCGGTCCCTCCCTGGAATCGGCCAATGGACGATTGGTTCGGCGCTCGCAACGGCGTTCGGCGACCCGGACGCACTCGCCGTGGGCGACTATCACCTCAAGAACGCAATTGTCTTCGCCCTCACCGGACGCGCCCGGGGTACCGATGAGGAGATGCTCGACCTGCTCGAGCCCTACACAGGTCAACGAGGTCGCGCCGCCCGATTGCTGCTGGCAGTCAGCCCCCGGCCACCGAAGTTCGGACCCCGCCAACGAGTGCTCCCCATGAGCCGCTGGTGACCACGCGTGCTGTTATCGTCGCTCCGATTCGACGCTCACCCACTCTCCGATGACCTCCGCCACCACCACTGAAATCCCCTTCCCCGACCTCCCTCTCGAGACTGCCGCCTGGCGTGGAGTCCTTCGCAAGGCAGGGCTCGTCTATCTCTTCTCGCGCCTTTGCGTGATGGTGGGCGCTGCGATCGTGGCGGCCGAGCTGAGCGCCGACGCCAACCTCGTCAGGGACAACTTCCCCAACGCACCCTTCGCTGATCCGCACTACGCGAACACCCCGATTCCCACCAGCGCCGTGCGCCCCATGCTCGACGTGCTCACCTCCTGGGACGGCCTGTGGTACCTACGGATCGTCCGTTCGGGCTATCCACGAATTGTCCAGCCCCACGTCACCTACGACGTCGCCGATGCCCGCGCTGCCTTCTTTCCGGCGTATCCGATGTTGGTCCGTCTCGTCGACCGAGTGCTGCCCGGGGGCGACACCGTTGCTGCGCTGTTCACCAACTTCGTGCTCGGAGCGGTAGCCGTGCTGCTGGTGGGAATACTCGCTCGTGAGCTGTTCGGTGTACGCATCGCCGAGCGGTCCATGGTCTTGATGGCACTGTTTCCTGGAAGTTTCGTGCTGTCGTTCGCGTACACCGAGGCGCTGCTGCTCGCCCTTGCCGCCGGCTGTCTGTGGTGCCTCCTCAAGCGCCAATGGGTGCTGGCCGGGGTACTCGCCGCGATCGGAACTGCAACCCGACCCAACGGCATCGCCCTCATCGCGGCCTGCGCAATTGCGGCGTTCTTCGCCATCCGCGATCGACGCGAATGGCGCTCACTCTTCGCTCCCCTCCTCGCCCCGATCGGATTCGTCGGGTTCATGCTCTGGATCGATGCTCACACCAGCGAGCGCGGCGTGTGGTTCCGGGTGCAGACCGAGGCGTGGGGAGAAGGCACCAGTTTCGGCCTGACAGCTGTCCGACGAACGCTGAAAGCCTTCACGCACCCGCTGACGTCACCCACCAATACCATCACCGCCGTCAGCGTGGTCACGATGGTGTTGCTGTTGTGGTTCCTCTACAAGCATCGGCTTCCCTCGTACTGCACTGCATACATCGCCGTCGTGTTGCTGCTGATGTTGCTGCCCAGCACTGTCACCGCTCGCCCTCGCTTCTTGTTCACGGCCTTCCCGCTGCTGATCAGCGCCGCTGTCTGGCTCGACCGTGACAAGCGCGACTGGTGGCCGTACGTCATTGGGGCCTGCTCTGCCGGCCTGGTCGGCCTGACGGCGTTGTACGGGGTCCTGGGGGCCATTCCGTGAGCGGCGGGCAGCTCACGGCACGCACCTCGCGGTGGACCGTGGGTCTGCTCGCCTTCATTGCCTACGTGCCACTGTTGCTGACCAAGCCGGGGCGGATGCCGGCGGACACCAAGCTCTACCTGTATCTCGACCCTGGCCGCCTCATCGCCGATGCTCCCTTCACGTGGGACACCCGCCAGTTCGCCGGGTGGGTCCCGCACCAGACCATTGCCTACCTCTGGCCACAAGGACCCTGGTACTGGGTGTTCGACAAACTCGGCGTACCTGACTGGATTGCCCATCGGCTGTGGATCGGCACGCTGCTGTTGCTGGCTGCCCTCGGCGTCTATTGGGCAGCGCGCCTGTTGGGGATGCCCAAGCACGGGGCAATCGCAGCTGCCGTCGTCTACCAACTCTCGCCGTACATCCTCCCCTATGCCTCGCGTACCAGTGCGATGTTGCTGCCGTGGGCCGCACTCGGCTGGTTGGTCGGCCTCACCATTCGTTCGGTCACCAGTGAGCACCGCTGGCGCCACCCAGCGCTGATGGCACTGGTCCTCGTGTCGTGCAGCGCGGTCAACGCGACAGCAGTGATCATGATTGCACCGGCACCGATCCTGTGGCTGTTGCACGCGCTGATACAGCGCACCATCGGCTGGCGTCGAGCGTTGGGTGCCGTGCTTCGTATCGGCGGTTTGGCCACAGCGGTGTCGCTGTGGTGGATAGCGATGTTGCGCGCGCAGGGCGCGTACGGGGCTGACGTGCTGGCATACAGCGAGAGCCTGCAAGCCACCTCGCTCACCTCTGCGTCGACGGAAACGCTGCGCGGCATGGGCTACTGGCTGTTCTACGTTCGCGATCCATACGCCTTCACCACCACCGCTTCGCAGACGTACATGGAGTCAGGCCGTGCGATCGCCATCAGCTTCGGGCTGCTGCTGGTCTGTGTTGCGGGGCTGGCTCTCACCCGCTGGGGCCAGCGGCGGTACGCCGCCCTGCTGGTTCTCGCGGGCATCATCCTCGCTGTTGGCGTGCACCCCATCGACGATGCCTCCCCGCTGATGTCGCCGCTGGCCGAGAACTCACGAAGTTCGCTCGCTCTGGCGTTGCGCAGCAGCACCCGCGCATTGCCGGTGTCCAACTTCGGGCTGGCGCTGGGTGCCGGCGCACTCGTTGCGGCCATTGCCGCCACCCGCTGGCGACTGCGCTCGCTGGCGCCGGTGCTCGTGATACTGATCGCTGTCGTCAACCTTCCCGCGCTGTTCGCCGGCAATCTGGTCGACCCGGCGTTGGAGCGCGACGAGACTCCACCGGCAGCATGGCTCGATGCCGCACACGACCTCTCCACGTCGTCGTCGGAGTATCGGGTGCTGCAGTTGCCCGGCTCCGAGTTCGGCGCATTCCGATGGGGCTACACCGTGGACCCGCCGCTGCCCGGCCTCACCACGAAACCGCTGGTGACGCGCGACCTGCTGCCCCTTGGCTCTCCCGGCGCGATGGACCTGCTCTATGCGTTGGACGATCGCCTGCAGGAGCACACGCTCGACCCGTCGTCCATCGCCGCCGTTGCGCGCTATCTCGGCGTCGACACAATCTGGGTCGCCAACGACCTTGCATTCGACCGCTTCCGCACCCCGCGCCCAGAGGAGGTCGCGGATCTGTTCCGTCGCCAGCCCGTGGGCCTCGGTGCGCCCATCGAGTACGGCGTCGCGGCACCGAACAATCCTGTCATCCCAATGCTCGACGAGACGGCGCTCAGCTCCACGGAGATCGGTGCCCCATTGCCGCCGGTGGAGTTGGTTCCGGTGAACGACCCCGTCTCCATCGTGCGAGCGAGTTCCCAGATCGTGGTACTGGTGGGCAGTGGCGACGGAGTGGTCGATGCCTCAGGGGCTGGACTGCTGCACGGCGACGAAGCGTTGCGCTATGCAGCGGACCTGACCCCCGATGACCGGCTCGATGGCGCTCTGGTCATCCTCACCGACTCCAACCGCGACCGTGCGCACCAATGGCGCAGCTCGCAGGATGTCAGCGGCTTCACCGAGAAGGGCGGCGCCGGCAGCGACCTGCAGCGCGCTGACGAGGGCGACCAGCGCCTTCCGATCTTCGGTCTCGTTCCCAACGCCGATGATCAGACGATCGCCACGCTCGACACCGGGCTCGTGGTCACGGCCAGCGGCTACGGCGAACCGTTTGCCTATCGACCCGAGCAACGGCCGGCGATGGCTGTGGACGGGGACCCATCGACCGCATGGGTGGTCGGTGACCGCAGCGACCCAGTTGGCCAGTTCCTCGAGGTATCGACCACACAGGGCACGCTGCACCTGCTGCAGCCACCCGACACCGTCGCCAATCGGATGATCACCTCGGTTCGCATCGCTGAAGCCACCGGCACAGCCACCGATGTCTCCCTCGGGCCGGAGTCGCTGGTCGGCGAGGGCCAAGCAGTGGCTGTGACCGCCGGCGTCCCCATCACGATCACCATCACCGGTGTGGCACGGCGCGAGGGCGGGACCGACACCGGCCCATCCGCCGTCGGGTTCGCGGAGCTCGGGCTCGGTGTCAACACCGAGGTCGTGCGCCTGCCGATCACCCACGTCGCCGTCGCGGCAGATGCGCCGACTGCCGTGGTGCTCACACGGTTGCGGGTCGACCCGCGCGACCGTTGGCGAAGCGACCCAGAGCCGACGATGCAACGCGAGTTCACGCTCGCGGCCGCCCATGACGTCACGGTGACAGCCACCTTGCAACGCAACGATCGCGCTCCAGAGTCAGTGCTCGACGCACTCGATCATGTCGACGGCGTCACGTCCAACCGCAGCCTGACCGGCGTTCCGTCTGCCCGCGGCATCTTCGCCGCCGACGGCGACGCGA
>DAORTY010000155.1:0-8266 GCA_035432905.1 Ilumatobacteraceae bacterium
CACAGCGCGCCGCGCTGGTTGGCGCGATCGACGATGGCACCATGCGGGGTGTCGGGGCAGTCGTCGTCGGTGGCCGGCATCGGGCCCAGCGGCCCTGCCCAGATGCCCATGGCCTGCGCCGTCTTGCGGCCGACGATGCCGTCGACCTCCAGGCTCTTGGCTGTTTGGTAGGCCTTGACGGCAGCGTCAGTGGCGGCATCGAAGGTGGTGTCGACGGTGGTGGCATAACCGGCCGTGAACAACTGCGACTCCAGGCACTGCACCTCGTCACCCGTCGCTCCTGTCTTCAACACGGTGGTGATCGTGCACGCTGCGGTGATGGGCGGGGTAGCCGCCGAGGTGGTGGATTGATCGCCGTCGACGACGTCGGTCACGATGTCGGTCGCATCGGTGGCCGCGAGGGTTTCACTCACGTCAGCGTCGCCCACCGTCGTGCCGCTCACGGATTCAGCGCTCACGGGTTCCGAGGAACCAGCCGCCTGCGTGTCGCGACCGACGAGCTTGGCGAGCCCGACGAGGACGAGCATGCCGACGAGGGCCAGAGCGAGAGTGCGGTAGCTACGCGACATGCAGGGTCGATTCTATGACCGTGATGGCGGTGTCATCAGGGCAAGGGGCAGACCGAGACCCACCGATGCTCGGACCGAGGCGATGAACCGGCGGGGTTGCACTGCCGCCTTCGGCAGCGACACGACATCGGGACCGAGTTGATCGCAGGTCTCGTGGAGGTCGGTCAGGTTCCACACGAAGCCCCAGAAGCTGGCCGTAGGTGCGGTGACCTGCGGAGACTCGACCACTTCGATGATCAGTTCACCGAGGCGGTGGAAGCCCTGGCGAATAGAGCCGGCCTCACGGATGCGCTTCAACGGCTCACCGGTGGCGGCCTCGATTGCGCTGCACGTGCGCTCCAATGACGACGTCATCACGACCAGATGATCGAACCCGACGATGTCGAGCGCATGGTCGCGGCCCCCGTCGGGCGCTGCGTCCAGGTGATGCGTGGCGAGGCCGTCGATGTCGGACGCATCGGTGGGCGAGCCGACCAATCCCCACGAGATGACGCCTTCGCGCCCGTCGGCGGCGACCGGCACGAATCGGAGAGCGATACCTCCGATACGGGCGACACCATCAGTGACCTGAAGTCCAATGGTCTGCCACGGCTCTACGGTCGAGGCGATGACGAGTTCACCGACGGCCGTCATACGAGGTGCTCGATGCCGAGTTGCCACGAGAAGAACGCCAGCACGTCGGCGCCCTCAGCGACGCGCATGCTGGCCGGTTTGCCGACCCCATGCCCCGCACGGCCGGCCTGAGCGAGCAGGATCGGGCGATCGGCCTGGCTGGCGCTCGCCGCGGTGAGGGCCGCAGCCATCTTGCGGGCGTGACACGGGTCGACGCGGGTGTCGCCCTCGGCCGTCGTGAACAGCACGGCCGGGTAGTCGACGCCGTCGAGCACGTGGTGATACGGGGAGTAGGCGTACAGCCAACCGAACTCCTCGGGCACATCCGGGTCGCCGTACTCGTCGGTCCACAGGCGAGCGATGAGAAACTGCGGGAATCGGATCATGTCCAGCAACGGAACGGCGCACCACACGGCGGGCGCCAGATCGGGGCGCTGCGTGATGGCAACTCCCATCAGCAAACCGCCGTTGCTGCCGCCGTGGATCGCCATGCGTTCGCGGGCCGTGTATCCCTGCGCGACCAGCCAGTCCGCGGCAGCGTGGAAGTCGTCGAAAACACGCTGCTTGTTGGCACGGCGGCCGGCGTGGTGCCAGGCCTCGCCGTACTCGTACCCGCCACGCAGGCCGGCGATGCAGTAGACCCCGCCTGCCGCGCACCATGCCGCCAGGTTGGGCATCCACACGGGCGACTCGGCGATGGCGAAGCCGCCGTAGCCGGTGAGGATCAATGGCGTCTGATTCGACGGGGTGACATCCGCTCGATGCGCCACGAACATCGGGATCAGCGTGCCGTCCAGCGACGGATAGTGCACCTGCGTGATCGTGAGGGTCGGCAGCACCGTTGGGTCCGGGGCTGCGGACCACGGCTGCAGACCGTCGTGGCCGGTGAACCGCTGGACAGCCACCGGTGCGCCGAACGTGCCAATGGCGATGAACGCACGACCGGCGTCGGCGTCGAGCGCCGCCACGCTGACCGCCCCGAGATCGATCTCACCCGCGGGTGTGCCGTCGAACGCGTACCGCTCGACCCTGTCGATGGCGATGCGGCTGGCGACCACCAGCAATTCGTCGCCGCAGACGGTGCAGCCGCCGAGCACGACATCGGGGCGCTCGGCCACGACGGTCTCCCACACGCTCGGTGCGGTCAGCGACGCCCGAATCACACGCCCGTTCGGCGCGTCGCGTGTCGTCACACCGACCAGCGAGTCGCCCTTCACCTGCAGCGACGTCTGGGCGTCGACCCCTTCGACGAGCGCGGTCCACTCACCGGTGACGGTGTCCAGCAGATGGATGTCGATCTGCGTCCACTTCACCATCACGTGCACGAGTAAGTGGCGGCCGTCGCGGCTGATGGTGACATCCGGCCACGACTCTGGCGTGGGCTGGCGGTCGAACACCACGGTGTCCGTCTCGGGAGAGGTGCCCAGGCGGTGGAAGCGGATGTGCCGGTGGTACTCGGACCCGGCCTCGTACACGGCATACCAGAAACCTGAGTTGTCGGGAAGCCAGGCGACGCTGGCTGCTCGTGTGTCGGGAATCCGTTCGGACGCGACTTGGCCGGTCGCAACGTCCATCACGTGCAGCGTGCTGTTCTCCGTGCCACCCTCGCTGAGGCCGTACGCCACCATGCGTCCGTCGGCCGAGGGGTGATACCAGTCGATGGCCACCGCCGCATCCGTGGCCAGTTGCGCCGGGTCGAGCAGGGTGCGCGCGCCGGCCAGTGGATCGGTCGCGCTACGCACGACCAGCGAGTACTGATCGGCCCCGGCAGCGCGTTCCAGCAGGAAGAGCGAGTCACCGGCCACCTGCAGCGACAACACCGTGGGCAGCGCCGTGAGCGCGGAAAGGCGCTCGTGCCACCGGCCCCAGGTGGGCCGAACATCGAGCGCCTCGCGAGTTCGTTGATTGTGTGTTGCTACCCACGCAGTGACGTCGGGGGACGAAACCCCAGAGGACTCGTTGTCCTCCAGCCACCGATACGGATCCGCCACCGTCACCTCGTGACCGGCGTCGTGAAAGACGTCGGCCTCGGCACCGCGCCGTGAGGCGGGTGCGGGGGCTAGGAATGCGTCAGCCACGCCCCATGTTGGGACGCTTGCCGTGGTTTGCCTTGCTGCGGCGCAGACGCGCCTTGCGCTTCTTGGTCTTCTTCGACATAGGTTTCGATCCTATCGGGACGACCCCACCGCCCCAACGGCCCCGAGCGTCGTTCTGTTGCCCGAGCGTTTCCGACGCGGTTTGGGGGACGGGTCAGGGGTTTGCGACCCATGCGAGCAGCTGCTCGAGGGGCCAGGTGTTCAACACTCGGTCCAGCGGGACGCCCATTTCGGCGGCACGGTCGCAACCGTGGGCCTGCCATTCCAGCTGACCGGTGGCGTGGGCATCGGTGTTGATGGCGAAGTAGCAGCCGTACTCGATGGCCATCTGCAGCAACGGCCGCGGCGGGTCGAGGCGCTCGGGGCGACAGTTGATCTCCACCGCAGTGTGGAACTGCGCGCAGGCGGCGAACACATAGTCGGCATCGAACGTGGAGGGGTCGCGCTTACCGATCAGCCGTCCGGTGCAGTGACCGAGGATGTCGACGTTCGGATTGGCGACGGCACGCACCATGCGTTCGGTCATCGCCTTCTCACCCATGCGCAGCTTGCTGTGCACGCTGGCAACGACGACGTCGAGCTGCGAGAGCACGTCGTCGCCGTGGTCGAGCGTTCCGTCCTCCAAGATGTCGACTTCGATACCGGTGAGGATGCGGAACGGCGCCATCTGCTGGTTGAGCGCTGCCACGTCGGCCAACTGCTGTTCCAACCGCTCGGCGCTGAGCCCGTGGGCAATGGTGAGGCGGGGCGAATGGTCGGTGAGCACCATGTACTCGTGACCCAAGGAGCGGGCCGTGCGAGCCATTGCCTCGATGGTGGCACCGCCGTCGCTCCACCGGCTGTGCAGGTGCAGATCGCCGAGCAAGGCCTGACGGTACGCGGCACCGGCAGTGGTGATGGGCACCTGCGTCGTGGCTTCGAGATCCGTGAGGTAGGCAACGTCGCCACCTGCAAGTGCCTGGCGAATCACCTTCGCCGAACTGTCGCCGATGCCTTCCAGGTCGGTCAGCGTGTCGGCGTCGGCTCGCTGGGCGAGTTCCGCAGGAGGGAGCGAACGAGCCACTTCCAACGCCCGCACGAACGCCTTGGCCTTGAAGCCGGTGTCGTGGGCGCGGTCCAGGCAATGTACGACTCGTTCGAGAGCATCAACCGGGGTCACCTTCGAAAGTGTACGCGAACGATCCGCGGCGGCGCAGGGTGCCCAGCAACCCAATGCCTGCGACCAGCAGCGCAGTGGCGAAGTAGGCCACAGAGCTGTCACCGCCACCACCGGTCCTGGGCAATGAGACCACCTGCTCGATGGTGATCGGGATTGTCGTCGTCAGCGCGATGGGCAACTCGGTGGTTGTGGTCGTGGGCGCCTCCGAGGCGACCGACGTCGTTGATTCGACAATGGTCGAGGTGGTCGTCGTATCGGCAACGGTGGTCGTCGTTTCGGCAACGGTGGTCGTCGTTTCGGCAACGGTGGTCGTCGTTTCGGGCACCGTCGTGGTCGTTTCGGGCACGGTCGTGGTCGTCGTTGCCGGCGGGGCGACTTCCAGTTGCGCGGTGGCGGACAGCGCGGAGGGTGCGCCGCCCGTCACCAGCGTCTGGGCGCCCTGCGGGTCGAGGGAGGCGGCAATGCCCCTGAACACCGCCGCCGAGCCAGGGGTACTGGCGGTGGCAACCACGGTGACGGTTCCGGCAGCGAGAGGAACCGTCACCGTGGCGACGCCGTCCGCACCCGTCGTGGCCGCCAACGTGCGATCGGTGCCACTCACGAGTACGGAGATCGGTTGCTCGGCCACCGGCGTGGTGCCCGAGACGAGCGTGGCCGCAAGGACGCCGTCGGCGCCGAGCGACACTGTCAACTGCCATGGCCCCGAGTACTGAACGGCTTCGTGGTTGAGCTGCTGTGTGCGGGTCTGCAGTTCCTCCGAACCGCTGTCGGCGGCGATGCCATCGAGCGACGGGACCAACGGCGCGTTGGCGTTGCTCGCCCGGTTCGAACCTGCCGCGTCCTGCGCGTAGTAGTGGAACAGCGCCCACATCGCGGCGGCCGTCATATCGTCCTTCGTGTCGCCGTAGCGCCAGGAGAGGTACGCACCTTTCGCACCCGTCGGGTCGTTGGGGAAGCTCTGGCTGACAAGCTGCGACGGCTGCTCGACGGTCGGGTGTTCGCCTCGGTTGAAGGTGCACGACCCAACCCGGAACTGGCCGTCCTGATCGGTGAACAGCCATTGCCCGGCCCAGATCGGGAACGGCGAATGTGACGCACCGGCGGTGTGATAGTCGATCGCGAGGCCGGCGCAGCGGTAGTCGCCGGCAGCGTCGGCGCCGCCGCTGAAGCTGGTGTGAGCGACGCAGTTGGACGGCATCGCCGTGCCCAACTGACCTGCACTCACGTGAGGGGTAAGAGCGGCGGCACCGGCCAGGGCGGTCGCGACGATGAGGGTGGCAGTGGCGAATGGCTTCACACCCGTACTGGGCACGGCGAGATCGCCGAAACGGCAAAATCTCTTGGCGACTCCCCTGCCGGTAGCCTCACGGGCGCTATGGAACGCTTCGGCCTGGTCGGTCTCCCCAATGCGGGCAAGAGCTCGTTGTACAACGCTCTCACGGGTGGGGGCGCGCTGGCTGCGCCATACCCCTTCGCCACGAAGGACCCCAACATCGGTGTGGCCAAGGTGCCCGATGAGCGTGTCGAGCGTCTGGGTGCGATGAGCAAGACGAAGGTGCTGGTGCACGCATCGGTCGAGGTGGTCGACATCGGTGGCCTCGTCGAGGGCGCGTCGAAGGGTGAGGGTCTGGGCAACAAGTTCCTGGCCAACATCCGCGAGGTCGACGCCATCGTGTTCGTGCTGCGCGCCTTCGTCGACGACGATGTCACCGGCCCGTCCGACCCGCTCGATCACCTGCGCGTGGTCGAGATCGAGCTGGCGCTGGCCGACCTGGAGACCGTGGAGAAGCGCCTCAATCAGGCCACCCGTCAGGCCAAGCTGGACAAGCACGCAGCCGGCGAGCTGGAAGCATTGCAAGCCGCGTACGATGCTCTGTCGCAGGGCCTGCCGCTGTACCGCGCCGGCCTGAAGGCCGACCTGCGTGAGGTGCTCAAGCCGTACTTCCTGCTGACCAACCGTTCGGTGCTCGCCGTGGTCAACGTCGGCGAGAACGACCTCGATCGCATCCCCGAACTCGAGCAGCGCGTGCGCGACGAGTTCACCTCGGCCGGCGACAACGTGGAAGTCATCGGCATGTGCGTGCAGCTGGAGGCCGAGGCCGCGACCATCGTCGACCCGGTCGAGCGCGCCGAGATGTTGGAAGGCTTCGGCCTCGGTGAGGGTGCGCTGTTCCGGATGGTGCGCTCGGCGTACCACCTGCTGGGGATGCGCACGTACCTGACGACCGGTGAGAAGGAGACCCGCGCGTGGACGTTCTACGCCGGCTCGTCCGCCCCCGAGTGCGCCGGCCGCATCCACACCGACTTCCAACGCGGCTTCATCAAGGCCGAGGTCATCCACTGGGATGAGCTGCTGGAAATCGGATCATGGAGCAAGGCCAAGGAACTGGGCAAGATCCGCATCGAAGGCAAGGACTACCACCCCCTGGACGGCGACGTCATGGAGTTCCGCTTCAACGTGTAGCAGGGGTTTCGCGATCTGCGACGATTCGGTCGAAGTGCCTATGACCTGGTCTTTTGTGTCCTTCTAGGTACGTTCAGTTTCGCCCTGTTCGTTTGGAGGAAGGACCTGAGAAGGACCAATCCGGGACCAAGCCGGTCACGAGGGGTCGTCGCGAGGGTCAGTAGCCGAAGGTCCAACCGGGCCACTCGGCCTCCTCGACGAGCTCCAGTGCGCGCTTCTTCAACCGCCCGCCGACCGGTACCAGTTCGTAGTTGAAGACGCCGAGCGGCCCCTCCAACTTCTCATCCATGATGTGCACGTTGATGATCTCGCTGGTCTCGATCTCCAGCTCCACCTCGACGGGCACCCGGTACGTCACGTACACAACCATCACGGCCTCCTTGTCTGTCGACGGCGAGCCTCGCTCGAGGGTGTCACAACGATCCGCGGCCGGGACGATCGTGAAGCCAGACTTGGGACGATCATGTAAAGAGCAATGGGACGATCATGCAAATTGGAACGGGACGATTCGTCGGTTTGAGCTAGGTTGAGAGCGTGATCACGACAATCGAGCACGTGGAACGGTGGGCCGATCCGTTCATCGACCGGCTACTCGACGAAGAGCCGGCGATCCTGCTCGAAGGCCCCCGGGGATCCGGCAAGTCCACGCTGCTCCGCTCGATCGCCCATCGACGGAACGCACTCGTGCTCGACCTCGACGACGACAGCGTGCTCCAGCTCGTTCGTGAGGACGTCCGATCCGCGCTGGCATCGCCAGGGCTCGTGGCGATCGACGAGTTCCATCGCGCCCCGGAGGTGCTCTCTTACGTCAAGCGCGTCGTCGACCGCCAAGGCGGGGCGGCCCGGTTCCTGCTCGCCGGGTCGGTGAGCTCGTTCCTGTTGCCGCCCGGGACCGAAACGCTCACCGGTCGAGCACATCGGCTCTCGCTCATGCCGCTCGCCGCGGCCGAGATCTTCGGCGCGAAGCATCGTTGGTTAGCC
The DNA here is from genome assembly GCA_035432905.1 of Ilumatobacteraceae bacterium. Lineage (GTDB taxonomy): Bacteria > Actinomycetota > Acidimicrobiia > Acidimicrobiales > Ilumatobacteraceae > UBA668. The sequence continues at coordinate 7,882 of DAORTY010000155.1, forward strand.
GAGCTGCTCAGCGACGGCGAGCCGCGCAACTTCCGCACGACCCTCGAACGAGCCGACGTCTTCGACGTGGTTGCCGCAGGGGGTTACCCGGCAGCCCTCCGGCGTACCACGCCGGCGCAACGGACCCGCTGGTTCGCGAGCTACCTCGCGACCGTGGCCGATCGCGATCTGCCCGACCTGATCGACGTCCGCCACTCGGGGGCACTGTCACGGCTCTACCGGCTCATCGCCCGACGGACCTCATCGACGGTGGTCAACACCGAACTGTCACAAGCCCTCGACGTCACCCAGCCGACAGCGTCTTCGTACCGACGGCTGCTGGAGCGCCTGTACCTGACGACCGAGCTGCCCGGCTGGACGGTCGGCGTCTCCGCCAAGACCGGAC
>DAORTY010000156.1:0-8225 GCA_035432905.1 Ilumatobacteraceae bacterium
CCAACGCCTCACTGTTGGCCCTGCTGATACCGGCCAGGACACCGGCTTCGACGAGTGCCTCGGCAACGAGGAACAGGTAGGCGGGCCCGCTGCCGGCGAGCCCGGTGACCGCGTCGAGTTGCGATTCAGGCACGCGCACCACGATGCCGACGGAGCCGAGAATCGACTCGGCCCATTCGAGGTCGGTCTCGTCAGCAGTCGTCCCGCCGCAGATCGCGGCTGCACCCTGTCCGACGAGTGCCGGCGTGTTGGGCATCGCTCGCACCACCGCCACCTCGGTGCCCGCCGCTGCCTGCAGCGCCGCGATGCCAATGCCGGCGGCGATGCTGAGCAACCGCGTTGCCCCCGCTTCGGCGGCCGTCGCGCACGCGCTGGCAACGTCGTAGGGCTTGACCGCGATGAGCGCTGACTCGCACGGCGGCGTTTCACCCGTGACGGCGACACCCGGGAACATCTGCGCCAGCTCGGCCACCCGTGCGGGCAATACCTCTACCACAGCGATGTCGCCCGCAGCCCAGCCTGCATGCAGTAGCCCGCCGACCAGCGCTGCCCCCATGTTGCCGCCACCCACCACTGCCAACCGATACGTCGTCATGGATCCAGGCTACGCGTCGCGCCCACCCCGCCGGGTGGGTGGCACGGCTTCCCCGACGTAACCACCCGCCCGGCACTGAGACTGGGCACGGTGAGATTCGCGAATCGGCAATATCAGGGGAACTTGCTGGCGAAGGCCAGGCGAATCAGGCCGGGGAAGGCCTGCTCGGTGTAGGTGTACAGCGACCCGATGATTCGATCGAGTTCGGCCTCGGTGAGCCATGCGAGCGGTATCTCGCCACGCAGGAACAGCGCGTCCTCGACGCCGATCGCGAAGTGTGCGCCAACGATCCTGTCGTTTCTGCGCAGCGCCATTTCGTACACCTCACTCACGTTCTCCTGCGGCGCGGGCAGCACGTATGCCTCGTATCGCAGGGTCCGCTGACCGAGTGTGATCCAGATGGTGATGTGGTCCTTCTCGTCGCCACGCAACCGCACGTACCAGCGCGGCTCGGGCTCGCCGGGCTCGCCTCGATCGATGGCTTCGAACGCGGGGTTCTCCGCGGCGAAACCCTCCAGCCACCCAGAGATCGCGCGTTCGAGCGTCTCCAGCGAGGGGGGAAGGTGGTAGTCGGTCACGAACGGCTCATCAGACGCAGGCGACGAGTTCGCGTGCACCCAGGTCCGTGTACAGCCGACGAAGCCGGGCGGCAGCAAAACCCCACGTATAACGCTTGGCGCGCTCGGCACCGCGGCGACCCAGAGCGGCGGCATGGACCGGGTGGTCGATGATCTCGCGCAGGTAGTGAGCGAACAGCGCCGGGTCGCGATCGGGAACCAGGTAGCCGGTCTCGCCGTGGTCGACAAGGGTGAGCAGACCGCCCACGCCGGCAGCGACGACCGGAATGCCGCACGCCGACGCCTCCAGCGCCACGAGCCCGAAGCTCTCGCTGCGACTGGGCACGATGACGACGTCGGCGGCGCGGTAGTAGGTGCTGAGAATGTGATGCGGCTGGGGTGGCACGAAGAGCACCTGATCACGAACCCCGAGTTCGTCGATCAGTGCTTCCAGGATGGCGATCTCGTCATCACCCTCGCGACCACTGGCACCACCGACGATCATCAGCAGCGCGTCGCGGCGGCGCAGTTGGGCAAGAGCACGCACAGCAATGTCGGGAGCTTTCAACGGTTGGATGCGGCCGACGAAGAGCAGCACCGGTGCATCGACGGGAAGGTCGAGCGCGTGACGGGCGCCGCTGCGTTCCCCCGGCGCGAAGAACGCGTGTTCCACGCCGGGCGCGACGATCTCGATGCGTCCCTTGGGGTTGCCGTAGAGCCGGCGGAACTGGCGCTCTTCCTCGGTGCAGCTGACGCAGATGGCATCGGCGCAGGCGATGATCTCCTGCTCGGCTCGGTGCCGCCACGCGGGTTCCTCGTCACCGCCCTCGGCTTTCACCTTGGCCAGCGTGTGGAAGGTGCTGACGAACGGGATGTCCAGTTCGTGCTTGATGCGGTGTGCGACCAAGCCGCTGAGGAAGTAGTTGGCGTGCACGACATCAGCGGGAAAGTCGTTCTTCAGATAGTCAATGACCCGGTCGCCGAACTCGTCGAGCACGGTGTACAACTGCTCCTTGGCCAGGTCGTAGGGACCCGCCGATACGTGAACCACACGATGGCCGGGCTCGACGACGACGATCTCAGGCTGTTCGTCGCTGGTGCGGCGGGTGAAGGTGGTGCACTCCACGCCTGCCTGCGAAAGGGCCGATACCAACTCGCGCACATAGACGTTCATACCGCCACTGTCACCCGAGCCTGGTTGGGCAAGCGGTGACGTGTGGAGTGAAAGTACTGCAACTCGTTGCACGACGGTCTGAAACACTATCCAGCCGGTCGACATTCCGGATCCGGCAACATCGTCGTCGAGGTGCGCGTGGCAGACTCGACCCCATGCCCTTGACGCTGCCACGCAAGAAGCGGTCGCCGTTGGTCCGCGCGTTGGCCCCGATGCGCGACTTCCTGCACACAGAGGCCGCCGGCGGCGCGCTGCTGGTCGCTGCCGCTGTCGCTGCGCTGGTGTGGGCAAATTCGCCGTGGTCTGCGTCGTACGAGAACCTCTGGGCCAGTACGGCGACCATCGAGATCGCCGGGCACGGGCTGTCGCTCGACCTGCGCCATTGGGTCAACGACGCGCTGATGGCCCTCTTCTTCCTCATCGTCGGGCTCGAGATCAAGCGGGAGATGACCAGCGGCCATCTCGCCGGCCGCCGGGCCGCGGCCCTTCCGGTTGCCGCTGCGCTCGGCGGCATGATCATCCCCGCAGCGCTCTATCTGGCCATTGCGGGTGGGACCGAGCCGAAGGGCTGGGGCGTCCCGATGGCAACCGACATCGCACTCGCGGTAGGAGTGTTGGCGCTCGCCGGCAGCAGCGTTCCCGCGACGCTGCGCGCATTTCTGCTGGGCCTGGCGGTCGTCGACGACATTGGTGCAATCGTCGTCATCGCGATCTTCTACTCGCAAGGTGTCTCGTTCTCGTGGCTCAGCGTCGCTGCCGGGGCCTTGGCGTTGTTGTTGGCGGCACGCCGGTGGGGGGTGTCCCATCTGGGTGTGTACGTCGCGCTGGGCACGGTGATGTGGTTCGCGCTCCACGAAGCCGGCGTGCACCCCACGTTGGCCGGCGTGATCTGCGGCCTCCTCGCACCCGTCCAACCGCGACACGCACCCGAACTGATCGACATCGAGGACCTGACCAATCTGTCCACCGTCGAAGACGCACGAGGCACCGTCGAACTCGCCCGTAACAGTGTCAGCACGGTCGAATGGTTGGAGCACCTGCTGCACCCATGGACCAGTTACCTGATCGTGCCGCTGTTCGCATTCGCCAACGCAGGTATCGAGGTCAGCACCGATTCGATGCGCAGCGCGTTCAAGTCACCGATCATGTGGGGCGTGTTGGTCGGTCTCATGGTCGGCAAGCCGCTGGGAGTGATGCTGGCCGTGAAGTTCGCCGAGCGTTCCGGGTTCGCCGACCGACCAGCGGGTACCTCCAGCCGTCAACTGTTGGGTGCCGGCAATGCAGCAGGCATCGGCTTCACGGTCGCCATCTTCATCGCCGAGCTCGCCTTCGACACCGAGGAACACCGAGCCGACGCCAAGATGGCAATCCTCGTCGCATCGCTGCTCAGCGGCCTACTGGCATTCGCGGTTCTGAGGTCGCGCCGCCGGGCGTGAACGACGTCATGTTCGGTGTTGGCCGACGAAGCTTTCGTAGACGTTGAGCAGCGCTTGCTGCTGCTCCTTGGTGAGTCGTGCGTCGGCGGCGATGGCCTCACGAACACCCCTGGCAGACGAGTCGGCATCCATGAAGCCAGCACGTTCGTACAGCGTCTCGGCGCTGATCTGTAGCGCCTTCGCGATCTGCTGCAGGATGTCGGCCGAGGGCTTGCGCAGGCCGCGCTCGATCTGCGACAGGTACGGGTTGCTGACGCCGGCAACCTCAGCGAGCCGACGCACGCTCATACGGGCGACCTCGCGCTGGGCGCGGATGAACTCGCCGACGTCTGCCAGACGTTTGTCGAGTTCGTCACGCACATCGGCCATGGCAGTGTGCGATCAGTCTCGGGCGAGCAGACCGTCGACGTCGGCCTCGCCGTCGCGATAGCGGCGAACCAGTTCGGCGCTGAGTGCATCGATGCGCCCGAACAGTTCCTTGCGCTCATGCGAACGCAACTGCTCGAACTCATGAAGACGAGCCAGATAGTCGATGAGCTCGTCGCCGTTCATCGACGGCAGATCGGTGCTGCCGGCATCACGGCACAGCTCCTCGAGCGCGAGAGCCAGCGGGTGATCGCTGAAGTCGTCGGCCGGCCGCGGGGGGCGCGGCTGCCCGCCGGTGAGATGGGATCCCAGAATGGCAGGCAGTTCACCGGTGATGTTCTTCTCACCACCGGCCGAGCGGTTGTGCAACTCTGCGCGCAGCAGATCGAGGCGGGCCTGTGCGAGACGACGCACGTAGCTGATCGCGTCATCCTCGTGCTGCAGCACGGTGCGCAGGGCACGGAGCTCGTCGAGTGGCAGCGTGCTCGGCTCGAGCTCGGCGGCAGTGGGCTGGGGAGTAGTCATGTGGAACCTCCACTCACGGGCGGCAGTACCGCCACTTCGTCTTCGACACCGACCACGGTCTGGGGGTCGGCGGCGTCGCCGTTCACCCACACACGACAGCTGCCGAGCACCGTCTGGAAACTCTCGCCGTAGCGAACAACCGCTGCAGCCAACACTTCGCCCACTGTGCCACCGTCGAACTGCGCCGAGCCGGTGCCCGCAGCCTCGCGGGCCCCAGCGAACAGACGAAGCGTGGCCATGCGGGCATGGTAGTGGCCGTGATGCGTACCTGGACAGCTACCCTCGACCAAGTGCTGCCGACTGCCCACACCGTCACGCGCGTGCTCACGCTGCGCCATGGCGAGAGCGAGTGGAACGCGGTCGGCCGCTGGCAGGGCCAGGCCGACCCGCCGTTGACCGATGCCGGCATGTTGCAGGCAGTGGCCGCTGCCGAATTGCTGGGCACGTTCGATGCCGTCTGGGCGAGCACGCTGCAACGCGCTGCGTACACCGCGGCCATCATCGCGGAGGCGCTGGGCATCGGGCCCGTGCAGGTCGACCCGGGCCTGATGGAGAACGCGTTCGGTCCGTGGCAGGGGCTGACGGTTCACGAGATCGAGGAGGGCTGGCCCAACTATCTCGCCGAGCATCGTCGCCCCGAGGGTGCAGAACTGGCCGAGGAGGTCACCGAACGCGCGTTGGCGGCACTCCGCCGAATTGCGGCCGAACATCCCGGCGGTGAGGTGCTCGTGGTCACCCATGCCGGCTTGCTGCGCACGGTCCGTAGGGCGATCGGAGCCGACGACGTTCGCTTCACCAATCTGGGCGGCTGCTGGTTCGACGTCCACGCCGATGGTCGCGTCACAGCGGGCGAAGTGGTGCACCTGATCGATCCGCAATCCTTCGGCGACTCGCTCTGACCACTCGTGACCAACGCACAACCTTTGCCCGGGTTCGGCCCTGAAATCAACCCTCCCGTGGCCGACCGCGCAGCCTCTGAGCCGTTCGGCGTGACGGTCATCCGCTCGGCTCGACGCAAGCGAACCGTCGGGGCGCAGTTGAGCGCCGGAGTGCTCACCGTCACGGTGCCGAGTTGGATGAGCAGTGCCGAGACCGAGATGTGGGTCGCCAAGATGTCGGCCAGTTTCACGCGCAAGATGTCCGCCGAGCGCATCGACCTGCATGCGCGCGCCACCACACTCGCCCGCCGCTACGAACTGCCGCGTCCACGCGACATTCGCTGGGCCGACGACATGACGAGCAGATGGGGTTCGTGTACGACCACCACCGGCCACATTCGGATCTCCACCCGCCTGGCGGCTTTTCCCGACTGGGTGATCGATTACGTGATCATTCATGAGTTGGCGCACTTGGAGGTCGGTGGCCACGGAACCGACTTCTGGCAGCTGGCACACCGATACCCGAAGGCTGAGCGGGCGATCGGATACCTGATCGCGAAAGCCACCGACGGCGAAACGGACGATGGTTTCCACCCGTCACGAGCCATGTAGCCGCTTCGCCCCTGCCGACCGCGGGCGAGCAAGGCCCAACATGATGCTGAGCGCCAAGAGCGAGGCAATGGACAGCACGAAAACCGACAGCGTGGACCGCTGAACGGTGGTCGCAGTTGCGAGCTGTGCCTTGGCCGGGGTGGGCAGTGAACTGTCCTTCTCGACGGAGAACTGCAACCCTCGCACTGCATCGGCCGTCACCCTTCCGACCGTGCGGCCGCGAGCGTTGAGCAGCACCAACGACGACAGCTTGCTGAGGGTGGGCTGATCGGGTGCCTCCGGGGTGGGCACTGGAGCGGGCACGACGACGTCGGTTCCGGCTCGCTGGAGGACTACCCGCTGGACGGTGGTGGGGGTGGTGGAGGTGCTACTGACATCGAGTGCGGAGAGGACCACCTCGCCGCCGTTCGGGTCGGTCAGCAACTCGGGCGGTGCCACCGTTGCCCAACACGCCTCGCCGACCAACGACAGCTGATATGTGCCGTCGGGTTCGGTCATGGCTGAGACCGGCGAGCCGTAGTGATCGTCGGCGGTACCCCATGCACCGTCGGCACCGGCGGCAAGCGAACAGACAGCAACGATGACCGCGCCGGGCACCGGTGCGGGGTCACCAATGGAGACCTCCGGCGCCACAGTCGTCACATCGAGCTCCAGCGTGGTATCCACGGCCGTGTCGGGTGTCGATGTCGGGTCGGGTGTCGATGTCGTGGTGGAGTTCGCTGTTCCTGGCTCGGCGGCAACCGCCAACACGATGCCGCTGATGCGGTGGTTCATCGATGCCGACGCATCAACCGTCGCGGGAACGGAGCTGGCCGCCACGCCGACGAGCGCGAGCAGCGCCACCAGACGCACCGCCATGCGGCCACTCGCCGGTTGGGTTTCCGGTTCATCGACATACGTCAGATGCAGCTCACCGATCGGCTCACCTGCCGGCAACGTCCCCAAGCGTTCCCAGACGGGTTCGATGGTGCAGAACTCAGCGAGTGCGTTGGCGGTCGCATCGTTCGTGTCGGCGAACTCGACACCGATACGAAAGTCGCCGTCCGTTCGACGCGACACGTTGCGCACCATGCAGCGCACGCGCATCGTGGTGATACCGGAGCGGGTGGGAATCGTCGAATCCAACAACAGTCGCTCGTTGACCTCGACGCCGGTCTGGCTCAACAGGCCGGCACCCAGGGCCGTGAGATCGACGATGCTGACGGCACGCTCCCCCAACGTTGCTGGCAGCGACGATGCAACACGTGCCGTGCGGCGCAATTGCGACCTTCTCACCAGAACCCGAAGGAGGTCGAGCGACAGTGCCAGCGCCCAGAGCGTCACGATCAGCAACGCCATCAATTGCGCCTGGGGTAGTTCGCCGAGCGTGTGCGTCAGCCGATCACTGATGCCGCGCAATACCAGCACGACGCTCAGTCCAACGACCGCAATGACCAGGCCGGCACCGTACTGGGGGCTGGGCAGCGCAATAATCGGTGCGCGAGAAGCCGGACGTTCACGCGCCGAGCGCAGGCTGCGACAGGCAGCACCCATCGAGTGCAACGACCAGCGTGCCCGATCACCGGGTCGCAGGGTCCAGCCGCTGAGCAGCGCAAGGCCGAGTGATGTGTAGACGAATGCCGGCAACCAGCCGCACACCACGACGGTGGCCGTCGCATGAAAGGGCACCGAGCCGGCGAGGATCGCTGAGCCGAGCAGCGCGAGAAAGACCACTCGCCGGAGCCCCGACAGCGGTCGCACTGCCCAGGCAGCAACGGCAACACGCTGGCTGAGACTGAATGAACCCGAGCGCAACACGCCGCCGGGGCCGAACACCATCCGGCGAGCAGCGCGTGCACGCTGTTCGCGATCCTCGGCGACGGATTGTTCAGACTGCACCGGACGCAGCGCCACCACCGGCGGGTCCGCGGGCGCGGTCACTCGCCAACCGGCGGCGAGCAGCGCCACCCCGGCCAACCAGTGCGCTTCCAACACGGGTGAGGCATCGAATCGAACATCGCGTAGCGCATCGGTGCGCACCAGCGACCCGGTGCCCAACCACACCGCATTGCCTCGGCGGCCCAGAGCGGGGTTCAGCGCGTT
>DAORTY010000157.1:0-6950 GCA_035432905.1 Ilumatobacteraceae bacterium
AGTTGACCTTGCGGTCGTGGCCTTCCCAGTAGGGGGCGCGCAGGTCCTTCTTCAGCACCTTCATGGCGCCGGACAGTGGCAGCGGCTCGGTTCGGAACTCGATGCTCTTGGGCACCTTGTAGCCGGCGATCCACTCACGGGAGTGAGCAATCAACTCCTCGACCGTGGCGACGAAGCCATCGCGCAGCACGACCACTGCGTGTACCGCCTCACCCCACTGCGGGCTGGGAATGCCGATGACGGCGACCTGCAGCACGGCCGCATGCGATGCCAGCGCCTGCTCGACCTCGGTGGAGTACACGTTCTCGCCACCGGTGACGATCATGTCCTTCACGCGGTCGACCAGGTACAGGTAGCCATCGGCGTCGAGGTACCCGGCATCGCCGCTGTGGTACCAACCATTGCGGAACACTTCCTCGGTGGCCTCAGGCTTGTTCCAGTACTCGACCATGAAGTTGCCACTGCGCGCGCAGACCTCGCCGGTCTCACCGATGGGCAGCATGTTGCCGTCCTCGTCTTGAATGCTGAGAACCACGCCCGGCAGCGGCATGCCGGCGGAGCGCAGATACTTGCCATCAGCCCGGTGCTCGTCGGGGCCGAGCAACGTCAGCACGCTGCTGCTCTCGGTCATGCCGTAGCCCTGCCAGATGTTCATGTCCGGGTACAGACCGAGCACCTTCTCCAGCAGCGCCTGCGGCATCGGCGACGCGCCGTAGACGAGGTCGGTAAAACTGGCCAGACCAGTCGGACGGAACTCGGGATGAGCCATCGTCAGGCCGATCATGGTCGGCACCATCACGGTGACCGTCGGCTGGTGTTCCTCGACCGCGGCCATCACTGCCTTGGGGTCGAACATCGGCACGATCACCGACACCGCACCCAGTGCCGGCCCCCCGAGAATGCTGAACATCGAGGCCGCGTGGAACATGGGGGTCTGCATCAGGTTGACGGTGTTGCGATGCATCTTCAGCGTCATCATCACGTGGTAGGCGTTGAGGATCTCGGCGCGCTGGTCGAGCAACACACCCTTGGGCTGGCCGGTGGTGCCGCCCGTGTACATCAGGACCACCGGGTCGGTCTCTTCTCCCTCATCGGGAATTACCGCGTTGGACGACGCGAGCAGATCGTCGTAGCCCACGGTGTGGGGCACATCGCCCTGGCCGATGAGTACGACATGTTCGATGCCGGCCTCCTCCTTCACCTTGTCGATCAGACCGGCGAAAAACCCATCCACGAAGATGGTCTTGGTGCCCGAATCGCGCAGCACGTAGGCCAGCTCCTTGGGCGCAAAGCGCAAGTTGAGCGGGTTGATGACGCCGCCGCCCAGGAACGACGCGTGGTAGAGCTCGAGGTACTCCGGTGAGTTGAGGGTCATCACCGCGAAGCGATCGGAACGTCCGAGGCCCAGCGAGCCGAGCCCACCGATGAGATGGCCGACACGGTCGAGGTGCTGCTCGAACGTGGTCGTGAAGCCGTTGGACGTGTTGATGGCACAGGTTCGATCGGCATTGCGTTCGACGGCTGGCAGCAACATGCGGTGATAGATGAGCTCCTTCATCTGCCCACCTTACGCCTGTGTCGACTGTCACTGCGGCCGCGGGCATGCAGTGCCGGTTTGGGCCGCATGGTTCAATGTCGTGCTGTGAGCCCGCCGTCGTCATCGCTTCCGTCCCGTGCCCGTGTCGTGGTCATCGGTGGCGGCATCATCGGCACGTCGATCGCCTACCACCTTGGGCACCTCGGCTGGACCGACACCGTCCTGCTCGAACGCGACCAACTCACCAGCGGCACGACCTGGCACGCAGCGGGGTTGATGGTCACCTTCGGTTCCACCAGCGAGACGTCCACGGAGCTGCGCAAGTACACCCGCGACCTGTACACGAACCTGGAAGCAGAGACGGGCCTGGCCACCGGTTTCAAGCCGGTGGGCTTCATCGAGCTCGCCGCCGACGAGGGCCGCCTGGAGGAGTACCGACGGGTGTCCACGTTCAACCGCTACTGCGGCGTGGACGTGCAGGAACTGTCGCCGCGCGAGGTCGGCGAGATGTTCCCGCTCGCCCGCACCGACGACCTGCTCGCCGGCTTCTACGTGGCCGGCGACGGTCGCGTGAACCCCGTCGACGCGACCATGTCGATGGCGAAGGGCGCCCGCCAGACCGGCGTGCGCATCGCGCAGGGTGTCTCGGTGATCGACGTGCTCACCTGCGACGGCGCGGTGTGCGGTGTCGTCACCGATCAGGGCACCATCGAATGCGAGTACGTGGTCAACGCCGCGGGCATGTGGGCTCGCCAACTGGGCGCCAAGTCGGGCGTGTCTATTCCGCTGCAAGCCGCTGAGCACTACTACCTCATCACCGAGCAAATGGAGGGGCTCGACCCGTCGTGGCCGGTCATCGAGGACCCGGCCAACTTCGGTTACTACCGCGAGGAGGTGGGTGGCTTGATGATCGGCCTGTTCGAGACGCAGTGCGCACCGTGGAACGTGGGCTCGATTCCGGCCGACTCGTCGTTCACCTCGATCCAACCCGACTGGGACAGGATGGGTCCGTACGTCGAGGCTGCGATGTCGCGCGTGCCGATCTCGCTCGACACCGGCATCCGCACGTTCTTCTGCGGCCCGGAGAGCTTCACACCGGATCTGCGGCCGATCATCGGCCCGGCGCCGGAGGTGCGCAACTACTTCGTCGCCGCAGGTCTCAACTCCATCGGCATCCTTACCGGCGGCGGCCTGGGTCGGCTGGTCGCGCACTGGATCGTCGACGGCGACCCCGGCGCCGACGTCACCGGCATGCACCCCGCCCGGCTGCAGCCGTACCAATCGAACCCCGAGTACCGTCGCACCCGCACCGTCGAGTCGTTGGGCATGGTGTATCAGTGCCACTACCCGAACAAGTCGTTGCAGACGGCCCGCGGGGCAAAGCTCTCCCCGCTGCACGCGCGACTCGTCGAGCAGGGTGCGTACCTGCGCGACGTCAGCGGCTGGGAGAGCGCCGACTGGTACGCGGGGCCAGGCGAGGTGCCGGAACCCGGGCCGCTCACGTGGGGACGCCCGTCGTGGTGGTCTCACTGGGAGGCCGAGCACCGCGCCTGTCGTGAGGCCGTGGTGTTGATGGACATGAGTTTCATGTCGAAGTTCAGGGTGCAGGGCAGCGAAGCCGGCGCCGTGCTCGACACGCTGTCCGCGAACGCGGTCAACGGCACAATTGGCGAGATCACCTACACGCAGTGGCTCAACGAGCGCGGCACCTTGGAGGCTGATCTCACTGTGACGAAGTTGGCAGATCACGAGTTCCTCGTGGTCGCCACCGACACCGCTCACCGTCACGTCGAATCACAGCTCTCCCGCGCCGCAGCCGGCCACCACGCCTTCGTCACCGACGTCACCGGCGCATACGCACAGATCAACGTGCAGGGCCCCAACTCGCGTGCACTGCTGCAGACACTGACCACCGTCGACCTCTCCAACGAAGCCTTCCCGTTTCGCGCCGCTCGTGAGATCGACCTCGGTTTCGCCCGTGTGCTCTGCGTACGCATCACGTATCTGGGTGAGCTGGGCTACGAGCTGTACGTGCCCACCGAACAGTCGGTGCACGTCTACGACCGCATCGTCGCTGCCGGGCCCCCGTTCGGGTTGCGCCACGCCGGGTTGAAGGCGTTGGCCAGCCTGCGACTGGAGAAGGGCTACCGCGACTACGGCCACGACATCGACAACACCGACGGCCCGCTGGAAGCGGGCTTCGGTTTCGCGCTCGCGATGGACAAGCCGACCGGCTTCATCGGTCGCGAGGCGGTGGCCGACCGCAAGGCCGCCGGCCCGCTCGCCCGTCGGCTGGTGTCGGTTCAGCTCACCGACCCCGACCCCCTGCTCTACCACGCCGAAGTCCTGCGGCGCGATGGCGTAGCGATCGGCTACCTGCGCGCCGGATCGTATGGCCACACGGTGGGAGCGGCAGTCGGGCTGGCGATGGTCGAAGGCCACGGCGAGGTCATCACACCCGGATGGCTCGCCGAAGGCGCGTGGACGGTGGAGATCAACGGTGCCGAGCACGCCGCGACTGTCTCGCTGCGCCCGCTCTACGACCCCGCCAACGCCCGCATCAAGATGTGAGCCAACCCGGCGTCAGAGCTTGCGGATGACCAGGCTGCCGATGCTGTAGCCGGCACCGAAGCTGCACAGCACACCGATGTCGCCGGAGACCATGTCGGCGCGACAGAGGTGGAACGCGATGACCGAGCCGGCAGACGAGGTGTTGGCGTAGCGGTCGAGGATGACCGGTGCCTCGTCCTCGTCGGGCAGCCGACCGAGCACCCCCTTGGCGATGAGCTGGTTCATCTTCAAGTTGGCCTGGTGCAGCCAGAAACGTCGGACATCGGTTGCCGCCAACGACAGCGCCGTCAATTGCTCGTTGATGTGGCCGACCACCATCGGGCACACCTCCTTGAACACCTGCTGGCCACGCTGACGAAATACCAACTCACTCGGTTCGCGGTCGCCATCCTCCGACGCGTTGAGGTACCCGAAGTCGTTGCGGATGCTGTTGGAGAACCTCGTGGCCAGCCGCCCGCGCAGAACCTCCCACTGCTCGCCGGCAATCGCATCGTCGGCACGTTCCAAGACGACAGCGGTGCACGCGTCGCCGAAGATGAAGTGGTGATCGCGCGCGGCGAAGTTGTTGTGCCCGGACGTGATCTCCGGGTGCACCACCACGACACAGTTCGCCGAACCATTACGCAACGCGTCGGCCGCAGCCTGCATGCTGAACGTCGCCGACGAACATGCCACGTTCATGTCGTACGCCCAGCCGCCGGCACCGAGTGCGTGCTGGATCTCGATGGCCACGGCCGGGTAGGCGCGCTGCAGGTTGGAGCAACCAACGATGACGCAGTCGACCTCGTCGGGGCGCCTGCCGGCCTGAGCCAGCGCCTCATAGATCGCGGGCAGCGCCATCTCCGCCTGTAGTCCCAACTCGTCCTCGCTGCGCATCGGCAGGTGGGGACGCAGACGGGTGGGGTCGAGCACGCCCACCTTGTCCATCACGAAGCGGCTCTTGATGCCCGATGCCCGCTCGATGAACTCGGCGTTCGGCACAGCTCGCTCGGCAAGTTCGCCAGCGGCGATCTCGGCGGCGTGCTCCTCGTTCCATTGCTCGATGGCAACGGTCAGTGACGCCACCAGCTCTTCGTTGGAGATGGAATGGGGCGGAGTGAACAACCCACTTCCAGTGATGACGACACGATCAGGCACGGTCGCCGACCCTACTTCGCCACGGGCGGGACTCTGATGCCGGTCCGGACGAACAGTGAATTCAAGGGTCGCTACGGAGCGACCTTTGAATTCACTGCTTGTCGACGATCTCCGCGAAAGTTCCGCTGAGTAAGGTCACTACTCGCATGCCTGACACCGTGTTCGAATCGCCGCCACCCGCCATCGGTTTCGAGCAGGTCGCTCAACTCGCCGGTGAGTACTTCGGCATCACCGGCCCGGCACGCTCGCTGGCGTCCGAACGCGACCAGAACGTGCGGGTCGGCGACTATATCGTCAAGGTGTCGAACACGGCCGAGACCCTCGCAACTCTGGAGCTACAGCACGCGGCGCTCGCCCATCTCGCGGTCACCGACCCCACGCTGGCTGTGCCCCGAGTTGCTGCACCCGGTGTGGTGGAACACGACGGGCACCTCCTGCGCGCGCTGACGTTCCTGCCAGGTGCTGCGTACGCCACGGTCCCCCACACGGCCGAACTGCGGCATCAACTGGGGCGCTTCATGGGGCGCATGTCGCGCGGGCTGCAGGGGTTCGGGCATCCGGCAGCGCACAGGTCCGGCTTCCTCTGGAACCTCGACAACGTGGCAACGGTCGTGCCGTGGTCTGCCGACATCGCGAACGAGGGCGACCGCGCAGTCGTGGAGCGTACGTTCGAGCGCCACCTCCAGCGCGTGCAGCCGTCGCTGCCATACCTGCGCGGCGCAGTCGTGCACCAGGACGCCAACGACCACAACGTGCTGGTCGACAACGCTTCGATCAGCGGACTCATCGACTTCGGCGACATGCTGTTCGCGCGCCAGGTCAACGAACTGGCTGTGACGCTCGCCTACGCACTGCTCGACACCATCGACGTGATCGCCGCCGGACGTGATGTCATCAGCGGGTACGTCGCCGAGTTCGAGCTCACGGCCGACGAACTGCGCGTCGTTTACGACCTCGCCGCCACGCGCTTGGCGATGAGCGTTGCCATCTCGTCGCATCGCCAGCGCGAGTTCCCCGACAACAGCTACCTCACCATCTCCCAGGCACCTGCTCTACGGCTGCTGCGCCGACTGATGGGCATTCGTCCGGAGTTCTTGCACTTCGCCGCACGCGAGGCCGCCGGGCTGGAGCCGGTACCGCAGCACGATCGCATCATCGAATGGATCACATCTCCGGATTGCCGACCCGCGAACGTGCTGCCCATCGATCTTCGTCGGGCTGGTCGCGTCGTCATCAGCCTTGCGGACGGTGCCCCGGCGACACAGTTCCCCGGCCCGGTGGAGTCGTGGGAGTGGATGCGGGCCCAGATGGACGCCGTCGGCGCACAGGTCGTGGTGGGCCGTTACGACGAGGACCGCTCGTGCTATCAGGGTGAGCAGTTTCACACCGATGCACCCGAGCCACGGTCGGTGCACACTGGCATCGACCTGTTCATCGCGGAGGACACCACCGTTCACGCCATGCTGCCCGGCATCGTCGAGTCCGTGGTCGACAACGACCTCGCCTACGACTACGGCCCCACCGTCGTGCTGCGCCACACAGCCGGGCCCGGCGCGCACGGCACACCGTTCTGGGTGCTGTACGGCCACCTCTCGCGCCGCACGCTGACGCAGGTTCACCCCGGCCAGGCGGTCGCCGCCGGAGATGTCGTCGGCTTCATCGGTGACCACACGGTCAACGGCGGATGGGCGCCACACGTTCACCT
>DAORTY010000157.1:7050-8215 GCA_035432905.1 Ilumatobacteraceae bacterium
CGCGTCGGTACCGCCATGTGGGCGTTCGAGGAGCACGGCGTCGTGCCCGACATCGTCACGCTCGGCAAGCCCATCGGCAACGGTCATCCGCTGGGGGCGGTGGTCACCACGGCTGCGCTCGCAGCGCAGTTCGCCAACGGCATGGAGTGGTTCAACACCTTCGGCGGCAATCCTGTCTCGTGCGCCGTCGGCATGGCCGTGCTCGATGTCATCGAGGGCGAAGGTCTGATGGCGCGTGCGCTCGACACCGGCGGCTACCTTCTCGGACGCTTCCACGATCTCGCCAGCCGGCACGACGCGATCGGCGATGTCCGCGGCCGCGGGCTGTACCTCGGGCTCGATCTCGTCACCGATCGCACCACCAAGCAGCCCGCCACGGAACTGGCCGCCAACGTCGCCAACCGCCTCCGCGAGCGCGGCGTGTTGATCTCCACGGACGGCCCGCACGACAACGTGATCAAGATCAAGCCACCCATCGTCTTCACCCGCGCACTGGCCGACATCTTGTGCGTCGAACTCGACGCGGCATTCTCCGCGTTCCCGCACAGCACGTAGCGTTGGCGGTGTCACAAACGAACGGGGCTCGCTACCCCTATCGTTGAGTGATTCATGAAATGAGAGACACAGTGGAAGCACACAGTGAAGACGTCCAGAGCGACGTCACCGATTCCGGCGACATCGCCGCAGACGCCGCCACAGCGGCCACGACAGTTACACAAAGCGGCTTCGCAGCACTCGGCCTTCGGCCCGAGCTCCTGAAGGCACTTGACGAATTGGGCTACGAAGAGCCCACCCCCATTCAGAGCGAGACCATCCCGTTCCTGATGGAGGGCAGAGACCTTCTTGGTCAGGCCGCCACCGGCACCGGCAAGACCGCAGCCTTCGCGCTGCCGGCATTGCAGCTCATCGACGGGCGCGCCGCCAACAAGGCCGTTGCGTTGGTGTTGGTACCGACCCGCGAGCTGGCCATGCAGGTCAGCGAGGCATTCTTTCGCTACGGCAAGAACCTGGGCGCCAAGTGCGTGCCGGTCTACGGCGGGCAGCCGATCTTCCGTCAGCTGCAGGCGCTCGACCGTGGTGTGCACATCGTGGTCGGCACCCCGGGCCGCATCATCGACCACATCGGTCGCGGGTCGCTGAACCTCGACGGCATCAAACTGGTGGT
>DAORTY010000158.1:0-3931 GCA_035432905.1 Ilumatobacteraceae bacterium
GCAGTCGTCACCGACGAACATGGCGGCCGCAACCGCACCGAGACCACCGCGTGGGTCAGCGGTGCCGAGAGCCAGCCGAGCCGGGGCGTCGATCAGCAGGTGCTGACCGTGGTTCCTTCGCAGGAAACCTACGCGGTCGGCGACACCGCCGAACTGCTGGTCCAGGCACCGTTCGCCGTGGGCGAAGGCCTGGTGACGGTCAGCCGTCATGGCATCCGCGACACCATTCGCTTCCAGGTGGTGAACGGCAGTGCAGTCGTCGAGATTCCGATCACCGAGGCGGATGTACCGCAGCTGTCGCTCGAACTGGAGGTCGTCGGTGCGGCCGATCGCACCAACGACGACGGCACTGTCGCAACCGATGTGCCGCAGCGGCCTGCGTATGCGGTGGGCACCATGAACCTCTCGGTGCCGCCGGTATCGCGCACGCTCGACGTCACAGCAGTCCCACGTGCGACCGAACTGATGCCCGGCGAATCCACCAGCATCGATGTGACGGTGAAGAACGCCAGCGGTGCGCCGGTGCAGGGTGCCGAGTTCGCAGTGGTCGTCGTCGACGAAGCGGTACTGGCGCTGTCGGGCTACACCCTCACCGATCCGTTGAGCGTGTTCTACGCACCCGGCTACGAGTGGGTGAACGCACAGTTCGGGCGCCAGCAGATTCGGTTGCAAGACCCTGCCCGAGTGCGCGGCGACTCGTCGGCCACGGCGGACACCATGGCACCCGAGACCACGGCGGCAGCGAGTGATGAGTCGGCGGCCGCCCCGAGCGGCGACAACTTCTACGCAGAGGCAGGTGGCGGTGAGAAGCTGGCAATGACCGGCGGCGTGGACCCAGTGGACGTGCGCTCCAACTTCGATGCACTCGCGCTGTTCAACCCGACGGTCATCACCGCCGTTGACGGCACCGCCACCGTGGACGTGACGCTGCCCGACAACCTCACCCGCTACCGGGTGATGGTGGTGGCGGTCAGCGGCGCCGATCGATTCGGCAGCGCCGAGAGCAACATCACCGCCCGCCTTCCGCTGGCCGTGCGGCCGTCGGCGCCGCGCTTCGCGAACTTCGGCGATTCGTTCGAGCTGCCCGTCGTGCTGCAGAACCAGACCGACGCACCATTGGAGACCGACGTCGTGTTGCAGACGTCCAACCTCACGCTCGTCGGCGTTGAGGGCATGCACGTGACGGTGCCCGCCAACGATCGCATCGAGGTGCGCTTCCCGGTGGCAACCGCCCAGGTGGGAACCGCTGGGTTCCGTGTGACAGCGGTGAGCGGCGACCTCGCCGACTCGGCCACCGTCGAACTGCCGGTCTACACACCGGCCACCGCTGAGGCCTTTGCGACCTACGGGGTCGTCGATGTCGGGTCCGTCGACCAGCCACTGCTGGCTCCCACCGATGTGATCAGGGACTTCGGTGGGCTCGAGATCTCCACCTCCAGCACCTCGCTGCAAGCGCTCACCGACGCCGTGATCTACCTGCAGGACTACCCGTACACCAGCACCGACGCCTATGCCTCGCGCATCATCGCCATCGCTGCGCTGGCCGACGTGCTCGATGCGTTCGACGCCGCGGGGGTGCCTTCGAAGGCCGAGATCTCGGCGTCGATGAAGGACGACATCGCAGGCCTCGTGGCGCTGCAGAACGATGACGGTGGCTTCCCGTATTGGCGGCGGTACGACGAGGTCGACCCGTTCATCACCGTGCAGGCCACCCATGCGCTTGTCCTCGCTCGCGATGCCGGCTACACGGTGCCGTCGTCCGCTGTGGAAGCGGCACTCGCCTACATCGCCGACATCGAATCGCACTTCCCCCGGTACTACGGGCCGCAGGAAAAGGTTGCGGTCAGCTCGTATGCGCTGTGGGTGCGGAACCTCGCCGGCGACCGGGATGCGAGCAAGGCGAACAGTCTGTATTCGGCGAACCGCAACGACATCGCCGTCGATGCGATGGCCTGGCTGTGGTCGGTGGTCGACGACAGCGGCACCCGCCAGGAGATCGAGCGGACGATCGGCAACCGTGCTGTCGAAACTGCCGGCGCCGCCAACTTCGCCACCACGTATAGCGATAGTTCGTACGTGATCATGCAGAGTGACCGTCGAACCGATGGCATCGTGTTGGATGCGTTGATCGCCAACTCGCCGCAGAGCGACCTGATTCCGAAGGTGGTCGCCGGCCTGTTGGCCAACAAGGTGAAGGGTCGCTGGGACAACGTGCAGGAGAACTCGTTCATCCTGCTCGCGCTCAAGTCGTACTTCGACGCCTACGAGGCGCAGAGCCCCGACTTCGTGGCCCGGGTGTGGCTCGGCGAGCAGTTCGCCGGTGAGCACACGTTCCAGGGACGCGAGACGGACCGCGCCACCATCACCATCCCGACCGGGGCATTGATCGACGCCGGCGACAGTGACCTGGTGCTGGCCAAGGCCGGCGATGGTCGCCTCTACTACCGCATCGGCCTGCGCTACGCGCCTGCCGATCTCCAGCTGGATGCACTCGACCGCGGCTTCGTGGTCGACCGCGTGTACACGGCCGTGGACGATCCCTCCGACGTCACTCGTGACGCCGACGGTACATGGCACGTGAAGGCGGGAGCTCGGGTGCGTGTGACGTTGACGATGGTTGCCGAGAGCCAGCGCACGCATGTCGCACTGGTCGACCCGCTGCCGGCGGGTCTCGAGAGCCTGAACCCCGCGCTGATCGTGACGCAAGCCGCCCCGGCGTCGTCCACCGATGGCGACACCGGCTACTGGGGCTGCTGCGACGGATGGTGGGGCCGCTGGTTCCAACACGAGCAGTTGCGCGACGACCGCACCGAAGCCTTCACCACGCTGCTGCCGGCGGGCACGTACACCTACTCGTACATCGCTCGTGCGACCACGCCAGGCACCTTCGTGGTGCCGCCGACCCGCGCCGAGGAGATGTACGCGCCGGAGACCTTCGGCCGTACCGCGACCGACCGGATGATCATCGACTAGCTCGATTTCCGCCACCATGTCATGCCCCGACTGCGGGGGACGCTGATGCGGCATGACACGGTGGCGGCGATCAGGACTACGGTTGCGTCGTGAACTGGGACGAAATCGTGCAGGGGGTGGAGCTGCCGTTCCACCCTGACCTGAAGGTGCCGGCGCTCACCGAGGTGCGCCTCGCGTTGCCGCACACGGAGCCGATCGCCGATGTGGAAACGGCCGCGCACGCCGACGTGGTCGCGCGGCTGGCGAGTTCGGTCACGCCGGGCATGACCGTCGCCGTCGGCGGCGGCAGCCGTGGGCTGACGGATCGTGTGGCACTACTGCGCGGCACCATCAGCGGGCTGCGCGCGCTGGGCGCCGAGCCGTTCGTAGTGCCCGCGATGGGCAGCCACGGCGGTGCCAAGGCCGAGGGTCAGCGCAAGATGCTGGAGAGCCTGGGCATGACCGAGGAAGCCATCGGCGCCGAGATCAGAGCGACGATGGAGACGGTGGAGGTCGCCCGCACCGACGATGGCATGCCGCTCTATCTCGACCGCCACGCGGCGGGCGCCGACCGCATCCTTCCGGTGAATCGCATCAAGCCGCACACATGCTTCAAGGGGCCCATCGAATCGGGCTGCACGAAGATGGCGGTGGTCGGTTTCGGCAAGCAGCCGGGTGCCGCGCAGATCCACGCCTGCGGGCCCGAGGAGATGCGCAACCGCATTCTGAACGGCATCGCTGCGCTGCGTGCCAGTGGCCGACTGCTGGGGGGCGTGGGCACGATCGAGTCGGCCAGCGGTGACGTGGTGCGCCTGCGTGCGCTGACGTCCGACGAGGTCGGCGGGCCGGCCGAGATCGAGCTCACCGACTTCGCCCGCACGCTCGTGCCCGCACTTCCGTTCCCGCAGGTCGACGTGTTGATCATCGACAAGGGTGGCAAGGACATCAGCGGCACGACGATGGACCCCAACGTCACCGG
>DAORTY010000158.1:4031-6322 GCA_035432905.1 Ilumatobacteraceae bacterium
GGCGCCGAGATCGTTGCCTAGAACCCGGTGAGCAGCCTGCTGGTAGCCGCCCTACGCGAGGTTGTCGGCGCGGACCATGTGTTGGTCGACGCCGACCTGCGCGCGACCTACGAGACGGATTGGCTGCGTCAGTGGCACGGCACCACCCCGGCGGTGGTCCGGCCGGGGTCGACCGAGGAAGTGGCAGCCGTGCTCGGTGTGTGCGCCGCCGCGGGCGTGGCGGTTGTGCCGCAAGGTGGCAACACGGGACTGGTCGGCGGCAGCGTGCCCCGCGACGGTGCGGTGTTGCTGTCGTTGCAACGGTTCACGTCGCTCGGCGCCGTGGATGCGCTGTCGCTGCAGGTGACGGCCGGTGCCGGTGTCACCATCGAGCAACTCCAGTTGCACGCCCGCGCCGCAGGTCTGGACTTCGCTGTCGACTGGGGTGCGCGTGCGACGGCCACGGTCGGCGGAGCTGTCAACACCAACGCCGGTGGCTCGCGCGTCGTGCGGTTCGGCACCATGCGCGCGCAGGTGATGGGCGTGCAGGCAGTGTTCGCCGACGGATCCATCGTCACCCAGTTGGAGGGGCTGCCGAAGGAGACCGCCGGCCCACACCTGCCCAGCCTGCTGGTGGGCAGCGAGGGCACACTGGCCGTCGTGACCGCGGCGCGAATGAAGCTGGTGCCGTGGTACCGCGCAACCGCCGCAGCGCTGATCGCGTGCGACTCGTTGGTCGATGCCGTGTCGCTGCTGCCACGCCTGCGCGAGCTGCCCAGCCTCGATGCTGTCGAGCTGATGCTGCCCGAGGCGTTGGCCATTGCGTGCAGCTTCCTGTCGGTGAAGCCGCCCTTGGAGCCCTCGTCGGCCGGTGCGTTCGTGATGGTCGACTGTGCCGCGCATGCCGACCCGACCGACGAGCTGGCGGCACTCCTGGAGAACGAACGTGGCGTGCTGGCAGTCGGTGCGCAGCGCGAGCTGCTCTACAGAATTCGCGACCACATCACGATCGCTATCGGTGCCGCCGGCGTACCGCTGAAACTCGATGTGGCCGTGCCGGTGCAGAACCTCGACCGGCTCGTTCGTCGGGTGCGGGCAGCCGTTCCCCACGGTGCTGAACTGGTGGTCTTCGGGCACCTGGCGGAGGGCAACCTGCACGTCAATGTGCTGGGCGCGGGTGAGGCGACTGCACTGTTGCGCGAGCACGTACTCAACGCGGCGATCGACCTCGGTGGCACCATCAGCGCCGAGCACGGCATCGGTGTGGCCAAGGCCGAATGGCTGCAGCGTCTGAAGGGCCCAGCCGCCTACGCCGTCCTGCATGCGGTCAAGCAGGCGCTCGACCCCACCAACATGCTCAACCCCGGCGTCCTCTTCCCCCGCTGACCGCCGTTTTACGTAAACACTGTCGGCCTGTGACCTGGGCCTGTGAGCTCGGAACTTTTACGTAAAGATGGCGAACGGGGATCAGGCGGAGCGGCGGGCTTCCGCGGCGTCGAGTTGGGCGCGAGTGAGCAAGGCGTGCAGCGTGAGGCCTTCGGCAGTGAGGGCTGCTGCCTTGTCGGGGCTGCGGTCGATGACGCACACGACGTGGTCGACGATGGCCCCGAGCGAACGTAGGTCGTTGGTGCTGATGACCACTTGACCGCCGGTGGTGATGACGTCTTCGATCACGGTGACCCGCTTGCTGGCGATCTCGGCACCCTCGGCCAGGCGGGCCGTGCCGTACTGCTTGGCTTCCTTGCGGACGAACGCCGCCGGCAGCCCGGTGTGCAACGACAGTGCCGTGGCAATCGGGATACCGCCCATTTCCAGACCGGCCAACACCTCGGTACCGGTGGGGATCAGCGGCGCCAATGCAGCAGCAATCTCAGCGAGCAGTGCGGGTTGGGCCTCGAAGCGGTACTTGTCGAAGTACTCGGTGGCGATCTGACCGGACCGCAAGGTGAAGGTGCCGTTGAGGCGGGCAATGGTGTTGATCTGGTCGGCCAAATCGTCGAGCGAAGACATGGCCCTCAGTCTTGCCGCTGCCGCTTGGATTCGCGAGCGTCGCGCATCAATACCTCTTGCGCCACCGTCGCCACGTGTGCGCCGTCGGTGCTGAAAACGTGCCCGATACCGAGGCCGCGTGCGCCGGTGAACGCATGGCAACTGAAGTCATAGAGATGCCATTGGTCGGCGCGCACCGCACGATGGAACCAAATGGTGTGGTCGAGGCTGGCGGTGAATGTGATGCCGTGCTCGTCGGTTCGTTGGAAGTCGGGATGCGCGGCGCGCACAGTGTCGGATGGCATGTCGTCGCTCATGTACGC
>DAORTY010000158.1:6422-8201 GCA_035432905.1 Ilumatobacteraceae bacterium
AGTCGGGATGCGCGGCGCGCACAGTGTCGGATGGCATGTCGTCGCTCATGTACGCCAGCCAGCAGCGGTGCAGCAATTGATGGTCGGCGATCTCGGTGGTGACACGCATCCATGCCGCACTGCGCCCGGCACCTGTGCTGGCCGCTGAAGGGAGTCTGTCGCGGGGCACCGAGCGGCGATCGAATGCTGTCGTCCAGGCGTCGCTGGCCACTTCATCCGGGTCGGGCATGGCGCGGTCCATTGGGACAGTCTGTACGTCGGCGGTGTCTTCTGGAAGGTGAAATGACGCCTCCAAGTTGAGAATCGCGCCGATGGCCTGGCGGGCAACGACACGCCGAGTGGAGAAGCTGCGCCCGTTGCGAATGCGATCGACCTCGAACCGGATCGGTTCCGTGTGGTCGCCA
This sequence comes from Ilumatobacteraceae bacterium, assembly GCA_035432905.1. GTDB lineage: Bacteria > Actinomycetota > Acidimicrobiia > Acidimicrobiales > Ilumatobacteraceae > UBA668. Next base: position 6,827 of record DAORTY010000158.1, read on the forward strand.
CGACGAATGAAATACGCGCGCAGTGAATGCACCTCTTGCAGGGGTTCAACGGTTTGTGCTGCGGCGCGCAATGCCTGCGCCACGATCTGTCCGCCGAACAACCCACCCCACGGATACTTCGGCCCAATTCCGACGAATGTGTCGGGCCCATGAGGTTCCAATTCGAAGAGTTTGCTCAGTTCCATCAGCCCGGTCTTTCCAGAAAGGTTGAGACTAGTTGGGGTTGCAACTAGTCTGGCAACCATGGCAAAACGTGGTCCCAAAGGTCCGATGACAGATGCACACAAGGCGGCGTTGGCTGTGGGTCGCACCGAAGGCAAAGTGGTGCGCGATTACCTCGAAGCGTTGCGCGCCAACAAGCCGGCGCGGGGTCGCAAACGCACCCCTGATTCCATTGCCAAGCGGTTGGCGGCCATTGATGGTGAACTTGGTGCGGCCGATGCGGTGAAGGAGCTTCGACTCGTGCAAGAGCGCATGGATCTCGAGGCCGAACTGGCAACAATGGGCGCCACTGTCGACATTGCCGCCCTCGAGGCCGAGTTCGTCAAAGTTGCAAAGACCTACGGCGAACGAACAGGTATCTCGCAGGCGGCCTGGCGGGCGGTCGGCGTCACGCCGGCCGTGCTGAAGGCAGCCGGCATTTCCCGCACCGCCTGACCCGTACGAGTGGTGCGCGCCCAGCGCCTGACGCGGGCGCCACTTCACGGACGCACAACGAACGGCAGCTTTCCGGTGATCTGAGTGGGGCAGCTAGGTCGCGTTGACGACGAGGGAGTCTTCCGAGATGCCTGCGGCGGCCGGTCATTGATGATCGGAACCCAGACGGCCGTCGGGTTACTCAATCCCCGAACATTCCTAGACCACACGAGGTGCAGCGAGCACCCGAAAGCATCGGTGGGCGGGAGAGGCTGCCGGTTGCAAGGTGCTCCTTGCCGAGTGTGATCCATCCGACGGAGTTCCCCTGTGGAATCCAGTTGATGAACATTCCCTGCCCGGTGATGCTGCCGGGCTCCAGTTCCGCATTGCACCGTGGACACGTAGTTGGCAATGACATCAGGATCTCCCTCGTGCTGAAGGTAACACCGGGCAATTGCAGTAAGCGCAGGATGCCCGATCCGGCGCCCTTTGTCCAGCGAGCAGAGCGGTAGCTCGGCACCATCACGAGCGGTTCAGCTGAACCGCTCACTTCGGCAGCTAGGGCGCTGGTGTTGGGTACGTGGGAAGGTCCATACGTGTCCAGGTCTGGCCGCCGTCGCGGGTGTACGCGTAGCTGTGTCGTTCTCCCACGATGGTGTCGTAGGTGACTGCGGCGCGCATGTTGTCGAAGACGACCGCGGCGGGAGCATCTCCGCCGTGGTGCACGCTCCCGAACCCG
>DAORTY010000159.1:0-8197 GCA_035432905.1 Ilumatobacteraceae bacterium
GCTGGCGGCCCTGGCTCTTGAACCAGCGGGCCAGCTTGGCCGAGTTGGTGGTCTTACCCGACCCCTGCAGGCCGGCCATCAAGATGACGGTGGGCGGGCGCGACGCATACGAGATCTTCAGCGTCTCGCCACCGAGCATGGCGGTGAGCTCGGCGTTGACGATCTTGATGACCTGCTGGCTGGGGTCGAGCGCTTCGCTGACCTTGCTGCCCACCGCCTGTTCGCGGATGCGGGCAACCACGTTGCGCACGACGCCGACGTTGACGTCGGCCTCGAGCAGCGCGGTGCGGATCTCTTTCAGCATCTCGTCGACATCGGCTTCGGTCAGGCGGCCTTTGCCGCGCAACCGCTTGACGATGCCTTCGAGGCGGGACGACAGGGAATCAAACATGCGAGGCGAAACGCTATCTGCGCCGAGTGACGACGACCCGGATGCGTCAGCCGATGTTGTCGATGCCGGTCACGACGCCGTCACCCACGGACACGTTGAGTCGATTCGAAAGGAAGTCTGCGGTCACGGCTTGCGGGACCCCGTCGAGCGTCGAGACTCGGACCGTGAACCCGGCAGCCTCGGCGACCTTGGTGCCCTCGTCCACCGAGAGACCGACGATCGACTTGCCGACTTCCTCGGCAACGGCCTGGGTGTCGTCGGCCGTGGTAGGAGCCACGCCCGTGTCGCCCGGGGCCACGGACTCGGCGGGCGCGACTGTCTCGACCGGTGCGGAGTCGCTCGGGTACGGAGTCGGCAGCTGGATGAAGCTGTCGTCGACGGCGATGACCGTGTACTGACCGCCGTCGTCGGCATCGAACTCATATGCCGGCAGTAGCCAGACAGTGTTGTCGGCGGCCCAGATCATGGTCAGGCCCAACGTCACGTCGGTGAGGTGAACGGTTACCGGCTCGAGTGCCGGCAGGGCGATGGTGGCCGGCTCGACAACCTGACCGGGTTCCGTACCGGCAGTCTCGGTCGGTTCGGGCACAGCCACTACATCGTCGGATGTGGCGACGCCTTCGGAACCTGCAGAATCGGCGACGACCTCGCCGGCACCGGTGCTCTCCATGCGGGCCATGGGGCCACCCCAGTAGCCGCCCCACTGACCGGTCTGGTCGTTCAGGCGCACCACGCCGCCGTCGACGCCGACCAGCGGATACTCCCCCGCCGCGACAGGCTCGGCCAGCGAGCCCGCTGCCCAGGTCACTTCGCTGTCGGCGCCGTAGCCGACCGACAGCGCGAGCGGGCTCCGCATGCCGTCGAGGAGCAGATAGGCCGTGACGTTGGCCCCCCACTCATCTGCGTAGGTCTCGTACTCGTAGTTGGAGTTGTCGTAGCCCATCTCGGCGAAGAGCTGCTTGGCCTTTGCTTCGGCAGTCGCCTTGTCGGGAACATTGGCGGGCGGCAACGGCGCATCACAGCTGCCGTCGGGCGGGCTGACGACCGCGTCGCCACCAACGGTCGTGACCTCACCGGTCGTGTCGGCCGGCACGACGTCGATGGCTGGATCCACGTACACGCAGTCGGCAGAACTCTCCACGGTCGACGGGGCGGGGTTGAACCACCAGCTCAACATGCCATCAGCACCGACGGTCAGTGTTGCCGTGCTGTAGTCAGCGGCACCGACCATCCAGCCACCGCCCTGATCGGCCGGCAGCTCTCGCAACTCGCCATCCACTCCGAGCAGCTGAGCCAGCTTCATGAGCCGAGCGGCGTCGGGCGTGCCACCACCGGGCAGCGTCCATGCCGAACCGGCGGCACCAACCGTCGAGGAGTCACCGTCGAAGACGAAGGTGATGTCCTGCGGTTGCGCCATCATCTTGTCAGCAGCGGCAACCTCCCTACCGGCTCCGCTCGACGAGCCACCTCCGAGCTGGATGACGACCGGCGACCGCCCGGCGACCGTGCGTGGGCTGGAGTCGCCACACGCAGAAAGACCGACGAGGATGGCGGCAGCGGCGAAGGCGAAGCGTCGTGAGCGAAGCATGTTGATGGTTCCTTGTGTGATGAGGACGGACCGGCACCGGTGTGGTGCACGTCGTTCACCTGGTTCGACGCTGCGAAGCGTCGCCTCGGTTCCCAAGGAATTTCAGTCGAGGCTGACGAGGGCCTCGACGAACTCGACCGGTTCGAATGGCACGAGGTCACCGATGGTCTCTCCAAGTCCGACGAGTTTCACCGGCAGGCCGAGCTCGGTCTCGATGGCGAACACGATGCCGCCCTTTGCCGAGCCGTCGAGCTTGGTCAGTACGACGCCGGTCACGTCAGTGGCATCGCCGAACTCACGTGCCTGGGTGAGGCCGTTCTGGCCCGTGGTGGCGTCGATGACCAGGAGAACTTCGGTGACGCGACCCTTGCCCTTGGCCGCGACACGGCGCACCTTGCGCAGCTCGTCCATCAGGTTGGTCTTGGTGTGGAGGCGCCCGGCTGTGTCCGCCAGCACCAGTTGAATGCCACGCGCGCCCGCACGCTCGATGGCGTCGAAGATGACGGCGCTGGGGTCGCCACCCTCGTTGCCACGCACGATCTCGGCACCGCTGCGCTCGGCCCATGTGGTCAGCTGCTCGGCGGCCGCGGCGCGGAACGTGTCGCCCGCCGCCATCAGCACGCTGACTCCGGCCTGCTGCTGCACCGCCGCGACCTTGCCGATGGTGGTGGTCTTGCCGACACCGTTGACGCCGACGAAAAGCCACACGTTGGGGCTGTCGGAATCACCGGGCACGAGATGCAACGAGCGGTCGGCGCCAGCGAGACGTGACGTCATCTCGACCTGCAGCGCGGCCAACAGCTGACCGGGTTCCGTTATCTCCTTGGCCTTCACACGGGTGCGCAAGCCACCCAGCAGTTCATCGGTGACGCGCACGCCGACGTCGGCACGTAGCAGGGCTTCCTCCAGGTCATCCCACGTCTCATTGGTGATGCCCGTACGCCCGGCGATGCCCAGCAACGCGCCCGTGAACACCGAGCGCGCCTTGGACATCCGCGACCGGAAGTTGGGGCGTTCGAGCCCCGCCGGCTCCTCCACGACCGTGTCCTGTGCAACAACGTCCGAGACCGGTTCGGGAGCCACCTCGACGGGCACAGGCTTCGGCTTCGGCGGCAGTGCCGGGCGCACTGGCGCTGCAGGGGCTGCCGATCGGCGACGGTTGACAAGGACGACGCCGACACCGAAAACGAGGACGGCGGCGATGAGTACGAGATAGATCCACAACATGGCGTCGCCACGCTACCCGTGTCGTGGAGCGACGCTCAGCCCCGCGTGTGGGTCATGACTCGCCGCCACCGTCACTGAGGCGCTGTGCGAGCCACGCCAACGGAATCGACACCACCATCACGAAGGTGGCCATCACGTTGACGAGCGGCACGTTGTTGGGCCGACTGAAGTTGGCGTAGATCCATACCGGCAGCGTCTCGAACCCGGACCCGGCAGTGAAGGTCGTGACCACGATCTCGTCGAAGCTGAGTGCGAACGCCAAGATGCCGCCCGCCACCAGTGCCGACCGGACCAGCGGAAAGGTGATGTAGCGAAACGTCTGCGAGCCGTGCGCACCAAGGTCGGCAGAGGCCTCGAGCAGGTTCGGCGACGATCGCCGCAAGCGGGCCACGACGTTGTTGTACGCAACCACCACGCAGAAGGTGGCGTGGGCGATGATCAGCGAGTGGAAGCCGAAGCCGACCTTGAAGGAGAACAGCCCGAGATCGATGGTGCGTGAGAAGGTGTTCTGCAACGCAATACCGGTGACGATGCCCGGGAGCGCGATCGGTAGCACCAAAAGGAACGACACCGACGTCTTGCCGAAGAACTGGAAGCGGGTCATCGCAAACGCGGCGAGGCTGCCCAGTACGAGCGCGATCAGCATCGAGGCGAAGGCGACCTTGCACGAGTTCAGCAGTGCCTCGCGGGGCCCGTCGGCCTCCCACGCCTTCCCCCACCAGGAGGTCGTGTAACCCGACCAGCCCGGCCACGACACCGACTTCTGCGGGTTGAAGGACAGCCGTGCGACCACCAGCAGCGGCAGGTACAGGAACACAAGGGTCAGCACCGTCATAGCGCACAACGTCGCTCGCGAGAACCGAGAGAGCCGCATCACAGGTTCTCGAATGCGCCCAGGCGCTTCATCGCGAACAGGTACACGACGACGATCAGCAGCGGCCACAACGTGTAGGCCGCGGCGAGGGGTTGGTTGGGCGCCCCCAGCGTGCTGTTGATCAGCGTGCCGAACATGAACTTCTCTTTGCCGTTGTTGACCAGTTGCGGGACGATGTAGTCGCCGAGGGTCAGCGAGAACGTGAAGATCGAGCCGGCGGCGACCGCGGGCAGCAGCAGCGGCAACATCACCGAACGAAACGTGCGAAACGGCTTGGCACCCAGATCGCCAGCGGCGTCGAGCAGCGATGGCGACAACCGCTCGATGCCCGCGTAGATGGGCAACACCATGTAGGGCAACCAGAAGTAGACGAGCGTGATGACGATGGCGACCCGGCCATACCCGGGCGTCCAGCCGAAGGTGCTGTCGAGGAAACCACCGGCGCCCTTTCCGTCGGCGGCGAACCGGCCGCCCGCCGGAGCGACCATGGCGCGCCAGGCGTAGCCCTTGACGAGGTAGCCCGCCCACAGCGGCATCAGCATCGCCACCACCAGGCCACGGCGAGTACGACGCCAGGCGATCTTCGAGATGAAGAACGAGACGGGCAGCGCGATCGAGAAGCAGATCACTGTGACCGTCAACGCCAGCAGTGTCGTTCGCGCCATCACCCAGATCACACTGGTGTTCGTGAATGCCTCACTGAGATTGGACATCGTGAGGGTGTTGCTGGGCTTCTGCGTCGCCGAGTCCAGCTCGTAGAGCGAACTGACCATGAGCAACAACAGCGAGCCGACATAGACCCCCAGCATCCACAGCAGCGGCAGGCCAAGTGTGCTGGCGACGCCCAGCCGACGACGCCCGTGGAAGGCGCGATTGACGCCACGAAACGGGAGGGAAGGCCCTACGGCCCTCCCTCCCCCGTTCGTGACGGTCACGACGTCCCCGACGGCGGGGCCCTCACCGTCGTTCAGGAGCGAAGGGTGGTCCAAGCATCCACCCACTTCGTGTAGGGCACACACTTCACGTCGGTGCGGCCGTCGAGGCATTCCTCGGTGGCGGTGGTCCAGTACCACACGTCCTTCCAGTAGTCGTCCTCCGACGCGTGGAACGTAGTGCAGTGCTCGGCCATGCCCTCGAGATCGCACGACTTGGCGTTGCTGGGAGCCTCACCGAACCAGACGGCAACCTGTGAGTTGGCCCACGGTGAGGCGATCCAGTCCATCCACAACTTCATGCAGTTGGGGTTTGCGGCCTTCGCCGACAGCATCCACGTGTCGGACCAACCGGTGGAACCCTCGACGGGCTTCACTGCATCGATCTTGGCGCCATTGGCCTGCGCCAGGTTGACGATGACCTGCCAGGTGGTGCCGGCGAGCACGTCGCCGTTCTCCAGCGAACTCTGCTGCACGGTGTAGTCACCCCAGTACTGGCTGGTGAGCGCCTTCTGGTCGTTCAGCAGTGCGACCGCCGCGTCGAACTGATCCTGGTCGAGCGCGTACGGGTTGGTGATGCCGAGCTCGGGCTTCGTCGCCATCAGATAGAGGCCGGCGTCAGCGATGTAGATGGCGCTGTCGTAGACGGAGATGGAACCGTCGGCCGGGCTGCCCGGCTCGAACATGATGCTCCAGGAATCCGGAGCAGCACCCGCAAATGCCTCGGTGTTGTACACCAGAAGGTTGGCGCCACGACCGTGCGGAATGCCGTACGGCGTGCCGTCCACCGAGTTCCACGGCTGCAGCTTGAGGCCCTCGAAGATGTCGGCGTAGCTGGAGAACTGTGCCGGGTCGATGGCCGCAACCTCGTCGCCGGCGATCAGGCGCTGCGTCGCATCGCCAGAGGCCGACACACCGTCGTACTCACCGCTCTGCATGAGCTGCACCATCTCGTCACTGGATGCACCGGTCTTGACGTTGACCGCACAGCTGGTGATCTTCTCGAACGGCGTGACCCAGTCGTACGCAGGATCGGTGGAGCCGTCTTCGGCGTAGCCGGCCCAGGCAACGATGTTGACCTGCCCCTCGGCGCCGGCCAACAGATCGGCGTTCGGTGTCCACATGTAATCGACATCACCACCGGTGGTGTCGGGTGTGGCCGTGTCCGCGGTGCTGGCGATGGTGGTCGCGACAGTTGTCGACGCGACCTTCTCGTCGTCGCCGCAGGCCGCGACGATGATCGACAACGACGCGAGTAGCGCCATTGCGGTTCTTGTGGTCCTCATTGGTCTCCCCCTTCAGAGGTGGTTGTTTCGTCGACTGTGTAGGCCGCAAATCGCGACCATGCCAGGCGGATTGGACCGCCCATGGCAACCCCAACGAGCCCGTCGCTCGGCACGCTGGCGAGAAGGTGTTCGCCGCCCGGTAGTTCCACGCGGATACGACTGTCCGCACCAAGATACTGCAGGTCGGTCACGACGCCGGCGACAGAGATCTCACCGTCGGAGGCGACGGCCTGCACCACGCGGATGCGCTCAGGGCGAATGCTGTGCACCGCGGCAACCCCCATCAACTCGCGCGACAGCGCCGCTGACAACACGTTGCTGGTGCCGACGAAGCCGGCGACGAACGCCGTCTCGGGCTTGTCGTAGATCTCGCGCGGTGTGCCCACCTGCTCGATACGTCCGTGGTTGAACACAGCGATCCGGTTGCTCATGCTGAGCGCCTCGCCCTGGTCGTGGGTGACGAACACGAAGGTGATGCCCACCTCGCGCTGTATCTCCTTGAGCTCGACCTGCATCTCTTCGCGCAGCTTGGCGTCGAGCGCACCCAACGGCTCGTCGAGCAGCAGCACTTTGGGTCGGTTGACCAGCGCTCGGGCCAACGCCACACGTTGACGCTGCCCGCCGCTGAGCTGGTTCGGCCGACGATGCCCGAAACTACCCAGCCGAACGGACTCCAACATCTCGTTGGCACGAGCGCGGCGTTCCGTCTTGGAGACCTTCTTGACCTTCAGGCCATACTCGATGTTCTGCAGCACGGTCATGTGCGGGAAGAGCGCATAGTCCTGGAACACGGTGTTGACGTCGCGGTCGAACGGGGCAAGACCGGTGACGTCGCGGCCCTGCAGCAGAATGGCGCCCGCCGTCGGACTCTCGAAGCCGGCGATCATCCGCAGCACCGTCGTCTTGCCGCTGCCGGACGGACCGAGCAGCGAGAAGAACTCACCCTCATCGATACTGAGGTCGACGGAATTGACGGCGACGACCTCGTGCTCTCCGAGGCCGAACGCCTTGCGCAGGCCGACGAGCTGAATTGCGGGTGGTGTGTTGTTCGACATGAGATCACGACTGTCCGTGTAGCTGTTGAGTTCGAGAGAATACCCCAACCGCCCGATTGCACGGTGAGACCAGCTCGTCGGAATCAGGCGATGGTGCTGACCTTCTCGACGACGACCTTCGACGAGCCGCCGGGCTGCATCGTGACGCCCAGAAGGCTGTCACCGGCCTCCATGGTGCGCTTCTGGTGGCTGACGATCAGTAGCTGCGCTTCACGGCGGAACTCGTGGATCAGACCGAGGAAGCGATGCAGGTTGACATCGTCGAGTGCAGCTTCGACCTCGTCCATCACGTAGAACGGCGACGGACGGCTACGGAACACCGCGAACAGGAAGGCCAGTGCGGTCAGGCTGCGCTCGCCACCGGACAGCAGCGACAATTTCTTCACGTTCTTGCCACTGGGCTTGGCCTCCACCTCGACGCCAGTGTTGAGCAGATCGTCGGGGTTGGTGAGGATGAGCCGACCCATGCCGCCGGGGAAGAGGGTTGCGAAGAGGCTGGTGAAATGCGTGCTGACGTCGGCGAACGCCGCCGAGAACACGGTCTGGATCTCCAGGTCCACTGCCTTGATCACACGCATCAGGTCGCGGCGCGTGTTACGCACATCCTCCAGCTGTTCCTCCAGGAAGCGATGGCGCTCCTGCAGTTCGTTGAACTCCTCCAGTGCCAGCGGGTTGATGGGCCCCATCAAGCGCAGCTCGCGCTCCAGGTCGCGTACGCGAGCGGCCGGATTGGTGCCCTCAGCGACACCTTCTGCAAAGGCGGGCATCTCGAAGGCTTCGGCTTGCGCCGGCTCGAGGTCGTGGTCGCGACGCAGCGCCTCGACGGCACCCTCCATGCGCATGC
>DAORTY010000160.1:0-2121 GCA_035432905.1 Ilumatobacteraceae bacterium
TGTCGAGGTTCTCCTCGATCGGCTCCTCGGACAGGTCGAGCATGTGCGAGCTGTAGAGCGGGCTGCCGGTGCGCTCGAAATGGGCTTCGCCGGCATCGAGCAAACCGTCGATCCAGCCGAGCTTGTCCTTTGCGCAGTGGTCCGTATGAAGAATGACCCGTGCGCCGTATTCGCTCGCAAGCGTGTGTACGTGATGCGCGGCGGCGATACAGCCGGCGATGGCCGCCGCATCGCCCTTCAATCCGCTGCCCTTACCGGCGACGAACGCGCCGCCCCCGTGTGAGTACTGGATGATCACGGGGCTGTTGACGCGAGCAGCGGTCTCCATCACGGCGTTTGCGGTGTTGCTGCCCGTGCAGTTGGCAGCCGGCAGCGCGAAGCCGCCAGACTTGGCACGCGCGAACACTTGAGAAACGGCATCGCCTGTGAGGACGCCGGCGGGGAAGTCGGAGGAAGCGGTCACGTTGCCAGTGTATGGCACGTCAGGCCAGCGGCCGAAGCACCAACCCGGTTCGCAGCTTGGGCGTGAAGAAGGTCGACTTCGGTGGCATCAACAGTCGCTCGGTGGCGGTGCGCCGAATCTCCTCGATACCCGTCGGTCGAATCAGGATGCCGACCAACGAATCCTCGTTGGCAATTCGGTCGACGACGTGCTGTACACCGTGCTGGTAGCTGACATCGATGTCGTGGCCGCGCAGCGCGTGTTCCAGCAGGGCGCCATCAAGTGCCCGAACGCCTTCGAAGGCAGCTGGCCGAGGGGTCAGCCACACTCCGGAGCCGTCGACTCGAACGAGGCACAGCGCCCCACGAGTGACGACTTGGGCGGCGAAGGTGGGCGTGACGACGCCTGCCTCGTCGAGGTCGAACGACTCGCCGAGAATGCCCAGCAGCTCCTCGGCAGGAACGCCGTGGTACAGCCGATGGATGGCGTCGATACTGAGCTGGTCGGCCACCAACTCTGCAACGTAGGTGAGGGTCAGCTCAGCACTGGTGTCGTTGCCCGAAACCGCGCGAACTTCGTCGCGGAACGTGCGGCTGATCGCGTATCGATGGTGTCCGTCGGCGATCAGCACGGGATTGGCCCCGATGGCGGACGCGATGTCAGCGACTCGCTGGGGATCCGTGACCCGTTCAACGACATGGACGACACCGTCATCGTCACGCATCATGCCCACCGGCTCAGCGGGCTCGCTCAACAGATCGGTCAGTCCGGCCGTGAGCGAAAGCCCCCAGACCGGAGACAGGTTGGTGTTGGTCGCTCGGGTCAGGTCGAGACGGTCCGTCTTGGCCTTTGGGGTCGTTCGCTCGTGGGGCAGCACACCGTCGGCACCTTCGTCGACGACCTCCAGTGCACCGAGCACACCGACCGTCTCGCGATTGGTGCCCGTCTCGTCGGTGAATCGCATGCGATAGAGCGTGAAGGACGGCGTGGCGTCGCGCACCAGGGTTCCGTCTGCGACCCACTCGTCGAGGCGTTGGGCGGCAAGGTCGTAGCGCTGTGGGCCGTCTGCGTGACGAGGTACATCGATGGCCACGATGTTGTGTCCGTTGCGGGCAATCAGTGCATCGACGTCGGCGTTACTCAGCACGTCGTACGGGGGCGCGGCGACATCGGCGAGAGGGAGCGACGAGTTGAAGCGGAGCGCGGTGAAGGGTTCGAAGCGGGGCACCACCACAGGTTGGCACCTCGCATGCCAACATGGCCAGACCATGACTGAAGAACCCGATGATCAACGGACTGGCGCACGGCAGCCGGCAGTAGTGCTCTGCGACCTCGACGGCGTGGTGTGGCTGGCGCACCAGCCGATTGCCGGCTCCGTCGAGGGCATCGAACGACTGCGCTCCAACGGCCACCGAGTGCTGTTCGTCACCAACAACTCGGCGACGCGCCTCGAGATGCAAGAAGCAACGCTGGGGCAGCTCGGGATTCCGGCAGTCGGCGACGTGCTGACGTCTGCTCAGGCTGCCGCGCTGCTGCTGCATCCTGGTGAGCGAGCACTCGTCTGTGGCGGCGAGGGCATCGTCCAGGCACTGCAGAACCGCGGTGTCGAGCCGTGTTTCGAAGGCGACGCAGATGCCGTGGTGGTCGGATTTCACAGGAATTTCGACTTCGATGGGCTG
>DAORTY010000160.1:2221-8189 GCA_035432905.1 Ilumatobacteraceae bacterium
ACATGTCTGGAAACGCACTACTCAAGCGGTTGCTCGATGCCGGAATGAACTTCACCGAGATGTCTCAGGAACAAGCGGAGAAGTTGGTCAAGGAGTTCGTGAAGGGTGGCCAAGCTCGTCGCAAGGACACCGAGAAGCTGGTTCATGAGATGGTCGATCGCGGCCGCTCGGCGACCGAGAGCCTCGTGTCAACCGTGCAATCCGAGATCACCAAGCAGCTCGGCAAGTTCGCCTCGCGTCTCGACGACGTCGAGGGCCGCGTCGAGGATCTTGCCAGCAAGGTCGGCCTGACCAGCAAGGTCGGCCTGACCAGCAAGGCAGCTCCAGCCAGCAAGGCTGCTCCGGCCAGCAAGGCTGCTCCGGCCAGCAAGGCTGTTCCGGCCAGCAAGGCTGCTCCGGCCAGCAAGGCTGCTGTCAAGAAGGCTGCTCCGGCCAGCAAGGCTGCTGTCAAGAAGGCTGCTCCGGCCAAGAAGGCTGCTGTCAAAAAGGCCTGACCATGGCGAGGCGTCAGCGGTTGGACGCTGAACTTGTTCGACGACAGTTGGCGGAAAGTCGAACCGACGCGGCGCGGTCGATCACCGCTGGCCGAGTTCTTGTGAACGGGACTTTTGCGGACAAGGCTTCCCGCCAAGTGCACACCGGTGATGCGATCGTGATCGCCGGTCCACCGGCGCGGTTCGTCAGCCGTGGCGGCGAGAAGTTGGACGCTGCGCTGGCGGCTTTCGAGATCGATGTCGGGAACCTGCGCGCCCTCGATGCGGGTGCCAGCACCGGGGGGTTTACTGACTGCCTACTGCAGCGCGGCGCCGCGCACGTCGTAGCGCTCGATGTGGGCCATGGTCAGCTGCATCCCCGAATCCGCGACGACCAACGAGTCACGGTATTGGAGCGGTTCCACATCCGTGATGCAACGCCGGCAGCAATCGGCGGGGCGGTGCAGTTGGTGGTGGCAGATCTGTCGTTCATCTCGCTGCGTCGGGTCCTTGCGCCCTTGATCGGCGCGGCGCTGCCCGGTAGCGCCCTTGTGTTGCTGGTGAAGCCGCAGTTCGAGGCCGGCAGAGTCGAGGTGGCGAAGGCACATGGCGTCATCACCGATACTGCGATCCATGAGCGAGTGCGCGACGAGGTGGGCGCTGCACTCATCGAAGCTGACTGCGCAGTGCAGGGTTGGGTCGACTCGCCGATCTACGGTGGCGACGGCAACCGGGAGTTCCTCGTGCATGCCATCACCAATCAGTCAGGATCTTCCGCGTGAGCGCTGTTCTCCTCGTCGCCCATCACGATCGCCTCGAGGCTGGCGCGCTGGCACGCGCTGCTGCGGCTTGGCTTCGCGAACGTGGTCACGACGTATGGATGCTGGCCGATGACGCGATTCCGCTCGGCGTGACCGAACTGCAGTCCGACCGTCCGGCGGCGGAGGCCGATCTCGCGGTCAGCCTCGGTGGTGATGGCACCATGTTGCGCACTGTGAAGCTGGTTGGTGATGCCAACGTACCGATCATCGGCGTCAACATCGGGCTGCTGGGGTACCTCACGGAGGTCGAGCCGGAGGTCATGCATCATGCGCTCGAGCGGTGGTTCGCAGGCTCCGATGAGGGCGAATGGCACATCGACGAACGCATGATGCTGTCGGTGTCGCTCCATCGCTCCGGGTCGACCGAGTGCCAGACGTGGACGGCATTGAACGAGGGTGTGGTCGAAAAGCAAGAGGCAGGGCACACCATCCGGCTCCAGGTGTGGATCGATGGCACGCCGTTCACGTCCTATGCGGCGGACGGGCTGATTCTGGCAACACCGACCGGTTCTACCGCCTACTCACTGTCGGCCCGCGGCCCTGTGCTGTCGCCACGGCTACGAGCCGTGCTGATGACCCCTGTGTCACCCCACATGCTGTTCGATCGTTCGCTCGTTCTGGACCCTGCGGAGCCGGTGGCCGTGGAGTTGATCGGCCACCGTGCAGCGATGCTCTCGATCGATGGCCAACCTGCAGCGAGCCTGGCTGAAGGTGACAGGGTGTCGGTTGCTCCAGCGGATCAGGTTGCTCGTTTCGTCCGCTTCGGTGATCGTCGATTCCACCAGATCCTGAAGGCCAAGTTCGGGTTGACGGACCGCTAGATGTTGCACGAGCTTCACATCGAATCGCTGGGAGTGATCGACCACCTCGATCTGGTGCTCGGCGCCGGACTGACGGCGCTGACAGGTGAGACCGGCGCGGGCAAGACGATGTTGGTGGAAGCGATCAGCCTTCTCGTCGGCGGTCGCGCCGACGCGATGATGGTTCGGCCGGGCGCTGCTGAGGCTCGGGTCGAAGGGCGCTTCGTCATCGGCGACGACGAATACGTCGTCGCCCGCGTCGTTCCGGCCGACGGCCGTTCGAGGGCCTACATCAATGGTCGCCTCGCGACGGTTGGCAACCTCGCTGAGCTCGGCGAGCGCTGTGTCGACCTGCACGGGCAGCATTCGCATCAGAGCCTGCTGTCCGCGAGCGAGCAGCGCGACGCTCTCGATCGCTACTGTCACACCGATCTGGCCCCGCTGCGGACGGCGCGTGCGCGGTTGACCGAACTGGATGCGGCGCTGGCAGCGCTGGGTGGCGACAGCAAGTCGCGGGCCCGCGAGCTGGACCTGCTGCGCTACCAGGTGGCCGAGTTGCGCATGGCCGCTATCGCGAGCGATGAGGAAGATGTTGCGCTCGAGGTCGAATACGACGAGCTGGCCCGAGCCGTGGAGTACCGCGAGCTCGCCTCCCTGGCCGTCGGCGCCCTCACCGACGACGCCGGTGCTGGCGACTCGATTGCTGCAGCACTCAGGGCGTTGGCCGGCAAGGCACCGTTCGCCGAGTTGGAGAGTCGACTTCGCGGACTCAGCGTCGAAGTCGTCGATGTTGCCGCTGACGTCCGTGCCCGTGCTGACAGTATCGACGAAGATCCGGAGCGACTCTCGGAGGTTCGTGAGCGCATGCAATTGCTGCGTGACCTGCGTCGCAAATACGGCGACACGCTGGCCGAGGTGGTTTCGTTTCACGCCGAAGTAGAGGCGCGCTTGGATGAGCTGGAGGGCTACGAGGGGCGAGTGGCCCTCTTGGAGGATGAACGACTGGTTGCCGTTCGCGACGAGCGCGCCGCAGCGGCGGGCGTGGCCGCCACCCGTCGCCGCGGTGCCGCTGCGCTGGGCGACGAGGTTCAGCATCACTTGCGCCAACTGGCAATGCCACACGCAGGCGTCACGGTCACCGTCGGCGACCACGACCCTGGCGATGATGTCGCGTTCCTGCTGGCGGCGAATCCTGGCTCGCCACTGTTGCCGCTTGCTCGCGTCGCCAGCGGTGGGGAACTGGCGCGGGCGATGTTGGCATTGCGTCTGGTGTTGACCGAGGCCCCCGACACGTTGGTCTTCGATGAAGTCGATGCGGGCATCGGCGGGTCGGCGGCGGTGGCCGTCGGAAGGAACCTGGCCGCACTCGGCGAGCAGCATCAGGTTCTGGTTGTGACGCACCTCGCGCAGGTCGCAGCGCTGGCGACCACACACGTCGTGGTCAGCAAGCGAGTCGAGCTGGGCGAGACGATGACGACTGCCACGCGTATCGATGGCCAAGAACGTATCGACGAGGTCGCTCGCATGTTGTCGGGTGATGAGGCTGCGGCGTCTGCTCGTCGCCATGCGGCAGATCTTCTCGGAGAACGAGCTCGACAGCGACCGAGATGACGTGGCAACGCAGATGACCACCGAGGGACTCGACCAGGGGGTGAGTTCCAGCATTCGGCGAGACACGATTCTGGTCACGTTGTGCACGCTGTTCTCGCGCATCACCGGCTTCGGGCGGGTCGTCGCAACGGCTGCTGTTCTGGGTGTCGGCCTTCTTGGCGATGTGTACCAGACCGCCAACATGATTCCGAACCTGATGTTCGAACTGGTCGCTGGCGGAGTGCTGCAAGCGGTGCTCGTGCCATCATTCGTGGCTGCCCGACGCGAGGGTGGCGATGCCACGCTCAGCGAGGCGACGCAGGCGACGTCGGCGGTCATCATGCTCGTGTTGACAATGGTCGCCATCGTCGGAGCAGCGGCGTCACCGCTCCTGGGGCGCCTGCTGCTGCTCGCAGAACCGTCACAGTCGATTGCCGCCAGCAAGCTGCACCTGATGGTGCCGATGGTGCTGGTGTTCGTGCCGCAACTGATCTGTTACGGCGTGTCGACGGTGACGAGCGCAGCACTGAACGCCAAGGGCGGCTACGTCGCAGCAGCGTTGGCCCCAGCGGTCAACAACGTGATCGTGATCATCGCCTGCGTTGCATTCCGGGCCACACGCGACGGTGCGGTGGCCGATCTGAATCTGACCCACTGGGAGTTCGTGCTCATCGCCGGTGGAACGACGTTGGCGGTCGTGGTATCAAGCCTGACGCCGGCTCTGGCCCTACGCCGCGCAGGCGTGCATTGGTTGCCGCGCTGGCACCCCCGACACCCGGCAGTGCAGTCGATGCGTCGGTCATTTGGGTGGGCGACACTGTCCATCGTGGGGACCTTGGTGCCCACGGCCGCAGCGCTGGCGCTGGGCAACGGCGCCCCGGGTGGTGTCGCCGTCTTCGTGTACGCGTTCGCGTTCTATGTGCTACCCCACGCGCTCATAGCCGTCACGATCGCCACCACCCTCGGCCCGCGAGTGGCCGACGGTTGGCAAGCGGGGCGCGTCGACGAAGTGCGAGCGGCCATCGACTACGCGATGCGCGTGACGGTGCCCCTCCTTGTCCTGGCGGGTGCTGGCATGGTCGCCCTCGCGTGGCCGCTCACCCGGCTCGTCGCCGGCGTCGGCCAAACATCTGGTCAGGGTCTGGCGCCGATTGCCCACACGCTGGCCGCCTTCGGGCCCGGCTTGGTCGGCTACGGCTCGGCATTCATCATGACGAGA
The DNA here is from genome assembly GCA_035432905.1 of Ilumatobacteraceae bacterium. Lineage (GTDB taxonomy): Bacteria > Actinomycetota > Acidimicrobiia > Acidimicrobiales > Ilumatobacteraceae > UBA668. Next base: position 7,125 of record DAORTY010000160.1, read on the forward strand.
GTGTTGTTCGTGCTCGGTGATGTGCGCCGAGCCTCGACCCTGATGGTGGCCGGCGCAGTCGTCGGTGTCGTGACGATGGCGGTGGCTTCGGCACTGCTGCCAACTTCGTCGCGGGCAGCAGCGCTGGCGATCGGCTACGGCGCCGCACAGACCGTATCGGCTGTCCTGCTGGGGGTTCGTGTTCGCCGGCTGACCGGGGCGTTGCATCTCCGGCGCATCGGACGTCTGGTGCTGGAGTCGCTGGTTTCGGCTGCTGCCTCGATCGCGATGATGGTGTGGCTGGTCATCAGTTTCGACACGACCCGTCGCCAGGCGTTGGTTGCGTTCCTGCTGGGCGGCTCGGCGGGGGTCGCCGTCTTCGCCTGCTCGATGTCGCTATTCCGCCGTCGCGAGTTGTTCGGTCGGCGCAGCCGCCAGCCTGGATGAGCGATAACGCTCTAGCCACTTCACGATCTGCAGTCCGCCCAACAAGATGAGTACGCCGCCAGCGGCATCGAGGAAGTAGTGGTTCGCGGTGACGACGATGGCGAACAACGTGAGCGCTGGGTACAGAACGGCCAGTACCCGACCACGGCGACCACCGATCTCGTTCCAGATGACGATCGCGCACCACAGCGACCATCCGAAGTGCAGGCTGGGCATTGCCGCGTAGGCGTTGGCGATGGCCTTTGCAGCGCTGCTCTGGTAGTTCCAGAGCCCGCCGATCTTGTCGAGCGTGTCAACGAAACAGTTGGGCTTGACGAGCCCGCCCTCGGGGCCGAGCGCGGGGATGTCGCCATCGCACTGCAGGTACAGGCGCGGTGGTGCCAGGGGGAACGCCCAGTAGCCAATGAGCGCGAGGAATGTGGTGGCGCCGAGCAGGTTGCGCAGTCGGCGATATGCGTCGTGGCGCTTCGAGTACAGCCAGACGAGCAGCCCGGCAGTGATGATGAAGTGCAGCGTGCCGTAGTAGACGTTGATCGCTTTGATGAACCAGTGGGCGCCCAGAAATACCTGCTGTATTGCCTGCTCGTGGTAGATGAACATGTCCTTCTCGATGGACACCAGGAGGTGGGCGTTGCTGTG
>DAORTY010000161.1:0-8173 GCA_035432905.1 Ilumatobacteraceae bacterium
ACCGGCATGATCACCGGGCCGCTGCGCGACCGCTTCGGGTTGGTGGCGCGGCTCGACTACTACGCCGACGACGAACTGGAAGCCATCGTGCGCCGTGCTGCAGGCATCCTCCACGTGCGAATCTCACAGGAGGGTGCGTGGGAGATCGCTCGTCGATCGCGTGGCACGCCGCGCATTGCCAACCGACTTCTGCGACGTGTTCGCGACTTCGCTGAAGTGCGCGGCGACGGCACCATCTCCGAGTCCACCGCCCGTGCGGGCTTGAAGGTGTTCGGTGTCGACGAGCGCGGCCTCGACAAGGTCGACCGCGCGATTCTCAACTCCATCTGCCGGCAGTTCGCCGGTGGTCCGGTGGGGCTCAGCACCGTCGCCATCAGCGTCGGTGAGCAGCCCGAGACGGTGGAGGACATGTACGAGCCGTTCCTCATCCAGCAGGGTCTGCTCGCTCGCACGCCTCGCGGTCGTATTGCCATGCCGGCGGCGTATGAACACATGGGTCTTGCGGTGCCGACGGTCGATCGGCCGCCGGCGCTGTTCGAATAGCTGGTGGGCTCAGGCCGGTAGGTAGAGACCCAGGAACGCCATCGTCTTGGCCCACGCGGCTTTGGCGGCGGCCTCGTTGTGGAACATCTCGCTCTCGTGATTATCGAAGGCATGCCCGGCCTGCTCCACGTTGAGGACGAAGCCCTCACGGCCGGCAATGGCAGCACCGACGGCATCCACGCCAGCGTTGGGGATGTATGCGTCCTCGCTGCCGAAATGGAACAACGTCGGGCAGCTGACCTGGTCCATAAGGCCCAACATGTCGGGCACACCCGAGCCGTAGTAGCTGATGCACACCGATGGCTCGGCGTTGGCTGCGACTGCCCATGCCAGCGTGCCACCGAGGCAGAAACCCATCACAGCTGGGGCGGACTCGATGCCTGGCTGCTCGGCGAGGTGGGCGAGTGCGGCGCTGATGTCAGCGACCGCTGTCGGAAAATCGAGCTGGCCGACCTTTTCCATGCTGGCACCCAATCCAGCGGGGTCGTGCCCGGCTTCCCAGTTCGGCGCGAACCGCCAGAACACATCGGGAGCGCCGACCAAATAGCCAGCAGCTGCCAACCGCTCGCCGACAGCGCGAATGTACGGCCCGACACCGAAGATTTCCTGGATCAACAACACCGCAGCCTTGGGTGGCTGCTCGGGTGTCCAGACGTGAAGGTCCATGTCGCCGGCATCGCCGCAGGCAACCCGGTCAGTGCGCAACGTACTCATTCTCCCATGGTGCCACAGCTTCGAGAGCAATGCCGCATGAGGGCGAGTCGCCGCCGTGCCATTAGCCTGTAGGGGCCATGACCGATGCCACTGACGCCCAGCACGCCTCCTCCGGCGACGAGGTCCGCGACTCGCTTCCCGACGATCTCAACGCCCACGAGTTCGTCGGGTCGTACGACTTCCCCGACAACAGCAGACGCCGCAAGCCGGCGGCGCTCTACTTCGCGTTCGCAGCGGTGTGCGCAGCTGTATGGCTCTGGAAGGGTGACTCGTCGGCGCTGGTCAACAGCGGATTCCTGTGGGCAGCGTTGCTCCTGGGTCTGTTCGGAGTGTTCTCGTTCACGTCGGGTTGGCGGATGAAGATCGACGAGAAGCAGGCGCTGGTTGCGGCGCAGGGTGCCGTTGGGTTCGCTGTCGGGCACGCCTCGGCTCAGCAGGTCTGGCGCGGGCTGCGCAGCCGGCCGACGTGGCGGGTGCTGATCTATTCGGCGGAAGACCCGCCGCGCCGCCGCGGCCTGGTGTTGGTCGATGCTGTCGACGGTGAGGTTGTCGAGCACCTGGTGCAAGACAACCCCATCGAAGAGTGGGACATCTAGGGCTCCCCAGCGGCGGCGATCGTGCGCAGTTCATGGCCGATCGCCAAGGCGATGCCGCGGAGCTCGTCGAGTGTTACCTCGGGCCACGCGTCGGCAGGCGTCGCAGCAATGGCGTCAGCAATCCGTGACGTGTCGGCTGGGGTCCGCATCAATCGGCCGGCTTCGCCGACGAGCCGCTCGAGTTCCACACACAGGTGATCGAACTCGGCCTTGGGCGAATCGCCCTGTGCCTCGCGGAGTCGTCGTGGCACAGATCGAAAGGTGACGACGAGATCGTCGGGTGATGCACTGGTCATTCCCACATGCTGGCCCGAAACGGAGCCGGGTGGCAAGAGATAGCCTCTGCAGCAATGTTCGACGGCAAGTTCCGCGTTCCGATCGACAAGGCAGTCAAACCCATTGGGAATGGCCTGCGTCGCACTGGACTCACGCCCGATCACCTGACGGTGATGGGTCTTTTGGTAGCGGTCGGGGCCTCGGTGGCGATCGGTGCCGGTTGGCTTCGCCTGGGAATGTTGCTGGTCATCCTGGCGGCTCTTCCCGATCTGCTCGACGGTGCGCTGGCGAAAGCCTCGAACTCATCCAGCCAGCGTGGCGCGTTTTTCGACTCCACGATCGACAGGTTTGCCGACGCACTGCTGTTCGGCGGCGTCGCGTGGTACTTCGCCAACGGCGCTCACCCGCTGATGGCGATGTTGCCCTTCGCCGTGATGGCACTGAGTTCGGTCATCAGCTACATGCGTGCAAAGGCTGAGTCGCTGGGTCTCGATGCCAAGGGCGGCATCATGGAACGCGCCGAGCGCATCATTGCCCTGCTGCTCGGTCTGGTCTACGAGCCGCTGCTGATTCCCATCCTCTGGATCACCCTGGCGCTCACTGCCATCACTGCAGTGCAACGATTCGTGAAGGTCTGGAAGCAGGCAGCGGTCGCGCCCGTGACGGCTGAACGCATCGAACTACGTCGTAGCCGCCGTGAGAACCGCCGTGTCGTGCGCACTGAGCGCCGCCGCACCGTCATCTCACGCGCCACCGGTCGCACGTCGAGTCGACGTGACTGACGTCTGCTGTGGCTGATGATGTTTCGGCTGTCGCGGCCGGCCGAAAGAGACTCACTGATGCGGCAACGGTCGGGTCGTATCGCCTCGGGGCGCTTGCAGCCAAATTGATGCCCGGTCCCGTGGCCGCGGCCGCTGCCACCTCGCTGGGGTTCGGTGCCAGCTTCTCCAGCCCGGCCAAGCGGGCAATGATCGAGCGACATCTGCAGCGGGTGAATCCGAAGTTACGCGGCGCCTCGCTGCGGGTTGCGACGCAACAGGCATTCGACAGCTACGCCCGCTACTACGTGGAGAGCTTTCGGTTGCCGTCGCTGAGCAAGCGCACCGTTGACCGCAGCTTCACCGTCGACGGCTTCGAACACATCACCGATGCGTTGGAGCTGGGCAACGGGTGCATCTTTGCCCTGCCGCACCTGGGCGGCTGGGAGTGGGCCGGCCGGTGGATGACCGATCAGGGCTACAAGCTGACCGTGGTGGTCGAGGCCTTGGAGCCACCCGAGCTGTTCGAGTGGTTCGCCGACCTGCGCAAGGAGCTGGGCATGACCGTGGTGCCCACTGGGCCCAAGGCTGGCCCAGCGGTGCTGAAGGCGCTTCGCGAGAACCAGATCGTGTGCCTGCTGTGCGACCGCGACCTGGACAAGAACGGGGTCGACGTGGAGTTTTTCGGCGAGCGGACGACGCTGCCGGCCGGCCCAGCGACTCTTGCCCTGCGAGTCGGCTCGCCGGTGCTTCCTGTGGGCTGCTATTTCACCTCTGCGTACAACGGCCATCACGCCGTGGTGCGACCACCCCTGTCGCTGGCGCGTGCCGGGGGGCTACGCGAAGACGTCGCTCGCGTCACCCAGAGCCTGGCCTACGAGCTGGAGTTCCTCATCCGCCGCTCGCCAGAACAGTGGCACCTCTTTCAACCCAACTGGCCCAGCGACCCCGGCTACTAGCTGTAGCCCGCACTCCGTCACAATCGTTTGTGTCGCGGTCCCGCCGGGTCACACCGAGGTCAGGCTGTGACGGGTGGGCAATCGTCGAGGCTGGATGTCGTGGCCCTTCAGCGCGTTCCGACGGATCTGGATTGAGCGGTAGGCTTCCCGCCTATGGCCGTCGAACAGCGCGAGGGGTACCGCCTCTGGGAGGGCGGACCGGTCCCGAAGGGCGTCGACGGCATCACGTTCCGCTCGCTGGTGATCGTGCGGCACGGCAAGGCCACCCCCTACCTTCTGCGTCACGAGTTGGTGCACGTTCGCCAGTGGCGGCGATACGGCGTGTTCGGTTTCAGCGTCCGTTACATCGGTAGTTACGCACTCTGGCGCCTGCGTCGCAAGGGCCACCACGGCGCATACCTGCGCATCCCGATGGAGATCGAGGCGGCGTGGGTTGCCCGCCGCCAGGTGTCCACGGCTGTACGCGACGAACTTTCGGACCGCGTCGCGTCGTAGTTGATAGGTGGGCCGATATGTTCGGCCTTGGCTTCCCCCAGTCGTTCAATCGGGCCGACGCGCCCGCCGACGTTGGGAGCCTCGTTGAGCGAGATTCCAGACCGCCCCGCCCCACCAATGTCGCTGACGGCTCGGGCGCATGCATGGGTGCAGTGGGTCGGTGTCGCACGAGTTGCCACCTCGGCTGTCGTTGTACTGGCAGTGATGGCCGGCGCGTATTGGCTGGTGAAGCCACCGCCGGCAACCACTGAGTCGAAGCTGCCGTATGCACAGCCGACCACCTCGTCGTCCATCGCGGCCAGCGACACGTCATCAACGGTGTCGTCGACAACCATCGGATCAGGGATCTTGGTGGTGCACGTCGCCGGCGCGGTGCAGTCGCCTGGCGTCTATCGACTGGCCGCGGGGGCTCGAGTGATCGACGCAGTCCAGGCAGCCGGGGGAGTGGCGGCCGACTCCAACTCCGATGCCATCAATCTGGCGGCGATGTTGGCGGATGGCGAGCGGGTCTACGTGCCGAGGGTCGGCGAGGTGCCACCTGCCGTCGTGTCGGGTAGTCCGGGCTCGGCTGATAGTAAAACGCCGAGCGGCCCCATCAACCTGAACACGGCCACTGCCGATGATCTCGACACTCTGCCCGGCGTTGGGCCGGCGACGGCCGCCGCCATTCTGTCGTACCGCAATGAGAATGGCCCCTTCGCATCGGTCGATGATCTGGGCGAGGTGCGTGGAATCGGTGCCGCAAAACTGGACGCCCTGCGGGGCCTGGTCACCGTATGACGCCGCGCGCTGCACCCGCTAGAGAAAAGCGCCGCCAAGCATCAGGTTGGCAGCGACGAGCGCGCCAACGACGCCAAGCCACACCGCTCCTGCCAGCCACAGGAATTCCTTCCAGAAGTCGCCCCAGGTGGCCACCGGCGTGCGCGTGGCGCGTGCCGAGGCGGCGATGCCGATCAGCAACCACAGCACCCCACTGCCGAGTACGGCCGCAGCGTATGGGCCACTGCCACCGGTCATCGGGGCGCCGGCAACCAGCAGGCCGGGTGCAGCGACGACAGCAGTCAGGAAGCCCATCACGCCGCGAACCGTCGACGTGTTGCCATGAAGGAGCAGTAACGCTGTCGCACCGAGGAGGGCAGCCGGGAGCAACGCCACGAGTGGGCCGAGGCGGCGAATCTGTCGTCGGTATGCCCGTGGGCCTTTTCTCACCGGAGATGTCAGCCGTGACTGTGGCGCTGGCTGGGCATATGCCTCCACGGGTTGCATCCAGTGAGCGTACGACGTGACCGGCCCCGACCGCCGGCACCAGATCTCCGATGCTGCGATTCTCATGACCACGGTGACACTTGTCGTTGCAGTCTGGCAAGGGCTTCTGATGTCGACACTCGCTCTTGCGTGCGTGGTGTTGCTGCGACAGCGCCCGTTCGTCATCCTGCTGTGCGCCTGTGTCGCTGTGATCGGCTCATGGGCTGCAACGCGGGCTTGGGAGCAGGCGACACCGCGCCACGTGGGTGCGTACACGGGTTGGGTGGAGATCGTCGCCGATCCAACGCCGTACGGGGCCGGGCTGCGGGTCACCGTCGAGATCGACGACGAGCGCTTCGACGCCTGGATCTACGGAGGCGCCAGACGGAAGCTTGCCGACTGTCACAGCGGCCAATTCGTATGGGTCGAGGGGTCGCGTACGGGGCTGGGTTCGAATGCTCGTCGCGCGCAGGTGCGTCATGTGGTCGGCCGCTTTCAACTCACGGTGACTGGCGACGTGATCGACGGCTCACCGCTTGCTCGCGCGAACAACCGTGTCCGTGGCAGGCTGCGTGGCGTCGCCGAGTCGACGATGACCGATGTCGACGCAGCGCTGTTCACGGGTCTCGTCATCGGTGACGACGCCCGCCAGCCCGGGTGGATGGTCGACAACTTTCGTGCGTCAGGACTGTCGCATCTGACTGCGGTGTCCGGCCAGAATGTCGCGTTCGTGCTGGCCGGGGCATTGCCATTGCTGCGGCGGTTGCGGCCGTGGTGGCGATGGGGTGCGACGGTGGCATTGATCGTGTGGTTCATGGCCCTGACCCGGTTCGAGCCGTCCGTGCTGCGCGCTGGCGTGATGGCGGTACTGGCAGCAACCGCCTACGTCCGCGGTCAACAGGTGCGGCCGGTGCGAGTGCTGTCGCTGGCCGTTCTGGGCCTGGTGCTGGTCGATCCGCTCCTGGTCTGGTCCGTCGGCTTCTGGCTGTCAGTGGGGGCAACACTGGGCGTCTGCGTCGTCGGGCCATGGCTCGCTCTTCGCTTGCCGGGGCCGGAGTGGTTGCGACTGCCGATGGCCGTCACGCTCGGTGCCCAGGTCGGAGTTGTCATTCCCAGTCTGTTGGTCTTCGGTCGGCTGCCAATAGTCTCACTGCCCGCCAACCTGGCCGCCGTTCCAGCCGCCGGTTTTGTGATGCTGTACGGCCTGCCCGCTGGTCTACTGGCGTCGCTGCTACCTTCCGCGCTGCAGCCGCTCGTGATGCTGCCCGCAACTGTCGGCACCCGCTGGGTGTCCACCGTCGCCAGCGTCGCCGCTGCTGTCGAGCCGTCGCCCATGTGGGCGACGCTGTGGTGGTCGGCTGCGCTGTCGTGCCTTCTCGCCTGGTGGTGGTGGACTCGCTCGCGGCTCGACACTGCCGGTGTGCCAATCTGAGATGACCATGGCCTGTTACCTCATCACCGGCGACGACGAGTCGCTCATGTTGTCCGCGATCAGCGACCTGGTGAAGACCTTGGTCGGTGCTGGCGACCGCTCGTTGATGGTCGATGATTTCGACGGCGACGACTATGAAGTGCGTGCCGTTGTCGATGCTGCGCAGACCTCGCCATTCCTCACCGACAAGCGCGTGGTCGTTGCTCGTGGCGTTGGTCGCTTCAACGCCGACGACGTGGCGTCGCTGGTGGCGTACCTGGGTGATCCCTTGCCCACCACCGATCTGGTCCTTGTCGCGGGAGGTGGTCGAATTCCGAAGGCGCTCACCGACGCTTTGAAACGGGCAGCGGCGACGACCATCGGCTCTGCTGCTCCGAGCCGAGCCTCCGAGCGCACCGGCTGGTTCGACGAACAGATCAAGGCAGCCGGTCTGCGACTGGACCCTCAGGCGACCAAGCTCTTGGCGACCTGGCTGGGCGAAGACGCGGGCCGACTGCAGGGCATCCTCGACACACTCCACTCCACATACGGCGATGACAAGAAGCTGACCACCGCCGATGTCTCACCGTTCCTCGGTGACGCCGGGGGAATTCCGCCGTGGGACCTGACCGATGCCATCGACCGTGGTGACACCACGCTGTCGCTGCAGTTGCTGCATCGCATGGTTCGCGCCGGCGACCGTCATCCGCTACAGGTCATGTCGATCCTTCACGGCCACTACACCAAGCTGCTGTCACTCGATGGCAGCGGGGCACGCGACGACGCATCGGCCGCAGCCGCGATGGGTATCAAGCCTGGCTTTCCGGCCAAGAAGGCGCACGATCAGTACCGCAAGATCGGTGGTGGCGCGGTCACCCGTGCTGTAGGGCTCCTGGCGCAGGCCGACCTCGACCTGCGCGGTGCCAAGGAGTGGCCAGAAGAACTGGTCATGGAGGTGTTGGTGGCGCGCCTCTCACGCCTGGCGCCCGCTGGCCGCCGTTGATTCTGGGCGCAGACGCGAACGAACCCGGGCGCTGGGCCCGGGTTCGTGTCAGATCTTGAGGTGCTGGAAGCTCAGCTGGCTGTGGCCTTGGCGTTGACCTGCTTCATCAGGCGGCTCTTGCGGCGAGCGGCCTGGTTCTTGTGGATGACGCCCTTGGCGGCAGCCATGTCGAG
>DAORTY010000162.1:0-5368 GCA_035432905.1 Ilumatobacteraceae bacterium
GATCCATGTGTCGGAGGGTACGCGGCGACTGTGGCGTCGATGTGCACGGCCCGTGAACATCTCCGAGCACCACGAGGTTCTGCTGCAGGGAGCATCTCATGGCTCCGCAGTGCCGGCGCGGGCTGCGACGACGAGTCCGGCTCGCCAGCCGGGTGCCCTGCCGCCGTTGGGTGGCGCGAGCTGGGTGGTGTCGATGGCAGCCTGGTGAAGGATCCACGAGGTGACCGAGTTCGAGTTCCACATCTCGCCGGCATCCAGCTCGTCTCGTCCCCACACGGGCGTGGGCACTGACGGCACGAGGGCCAGGAGCCGCTGTGCGTCGGAAGGATCGAGTTGCAGCGTCGTGATGGCAGTGGCGAGGTGGGCGTCGGGGATGACACCGTCGCGCCACCGGTGGATCTCGTAGCGGAACACGCGAAGCCTGCCGAGGCACGCTGAGCCGACCGAGCCCCCGCAGACGACGCCACGCTGCTCGCCGTGCTGGTCGGGCACGGGGGTCATCTCGATCACGTAGCGGCCATCGGGAACGGTGACGACCAGCGCCGAGTGGTAGAGGGCGCACGGTGGCCGATGCTGGGCGAACGCGCTCAACGCCTCGAAGACGCGACCGCTGATGCGCACGACATGCTGACCGGCGCCGAGCGGTATCCACAGGAGCTCGAGAGTGCACACCATGTCACCGGCCCCACCCCTGGGAGGCTGCCGCACGTTGCTGTTCGTACACACGTAAGTGGCCCTCCACCATGCGCTCGACCGAGAAGCAGTCGGCGATGCGCTGCCGGCACGCGCCGCGATCGATGAGATGCAGTGCACGCAGGCCGGCTGCCAGCTCGTCGTCGTCGTCGCTGAGGTAGCCGGTGACACCGTCGACGACGATCTCGGGTGCGGCGCCCTGCGGGCAGCCCACGACGGGCGTGCCGCACGCCATCGCCTCCACCATCGCCATCCCGAACGGCTCGGGCCAGCTGATGGGGTTGAGCAACGCGGCCGCACCGGCCAGCAGGTTGCGCTTCTCGGTGGCACCGAGCTCACCGAGGTACACGACGTCGTCGCCGAGGTGCGGTCGCACGAACTCGTCGAAGTACTCGCGCTCGTGCGGCTCGCGCATCTTGGCGGCGATGCGCAACTGCATGCCGGCCGCCCGCGCGATCGCGATGGCCCGATGGACGCCCTTCTCCGGCGTCATGCGCGAGAGCACGGCCACGTAGCCACCATCGCCGGCGCCCTCCGGGAACTCACTGAGATCGACGCCGTGGTGCACGACGCCGGCGATGGGCAGCTTCGTCGACGCGGCGTGCGAGTGAGAGATGGCGATCAGCCCGACACGCGGCGCTGCTGCACCGAAGATCGCCGTCATCGTGCGCGTGAACGGCATGTGATTGGTCGCAACGACGGGGAGGCTCGGGAATCGCGCCGAGTACACGGGGCCGGCGAGTGTGTGGTCGTGCACGACGTCGCAGCCCTTCACCAGCTCGTACGCCCCGATCGCATGTTCCAGCTCGATGCTGGCCCGGCCCATTCGCACCGTGTCGGCGGCCGGGACCACCGACGCACGTGGCACGGGGCACGTCGAGTCCGGGTGGCACACCAGCAGCACGTCGTGACCCGCGGCCAGCAGCCCGCGCGCGAGCGTGTCGACCACGGTCTCAGTGCCCCCGTAGGCCGGAGCCGGAATCGGCAGCCATGTGGGTGCGATCAACCCGACCCGCATCAGCGTTCACCATCGTGTGCGACAGGACGCACCCGACGTGCTGTCCCGGAGAGCTTGGTGATGACCGGTCGCCGAAGGAACGAGTGGCGACGCCGCGTGCGCGGCACGGCCTCCAGTCGTTCGAGGAAGTGGTCCGCCCAGTGGTGCACGTCGTGGAGGCGGACGGAGTCGCGCATGGCGGCCATCCGTTCCTGTCGCTCCTCGGGTGCCAGCGAGACTGCAGTCATCAACGCGGACTTGATCGCTTCGATGTCGTACGGGTTGACGATCAAGGCCTCGGGGAGATCCTGTGCTGCCCCGGCGAACTCGCTGAGCACCACCATGCCGTCACCATCGCCGCGAGCCGCGACGAACTCCTTGGCCACGAGGTTCATGCCGTCGGCCAACGACGTCACGACGAGGGCGTCGGCGGCTCGGTACCACGCGGCCAGACCGGTGTCGTCGAACGATGATTCGATGTACTGCACCGGCCCGACGCCGTTGCGTCGCCGGTACCGCGCGTTGATCCTGTCGACCAGCGCCTCCACCTCGATCCGTTCGTCCTGGTAGGCGGGCACGTCGGTGCGGCTGGGCACGGCGACCTGCACGAACGCGCAGTGTTCGGCCTCCAGCCGCCCTTCGTCGAGCAGCTCCTCGAACGCCTGCAGACGCTGGCTGATGCCCTTGGTGTAGTCGAGTCGATCGATGCCGAGGAAGACGGCGGCGACCCCCAGATCGGCACGAAGCGCGGCCGCAGCGTCGGCCGTTTCGTTGCCCAGCGCATCCCAGCGGGCGAAGTCGACGGAGATCGGGAAGGTGTCGACCTCCACCGTGCGCGAGCCGATGCGCAGTCGGTGGCCATCCACGGTGGCGTGCAGCAGGCGCTCAGCCGTGCTGATGAAGTTCGCCGTGTCGTCGGCGACCTGGAACCCGATCAGGTCGGAGCCGAGCATTCCCGACAGCACCTCCTGTCGCCAGGGCAACATCGAGAACAGCTGCGCGTTCGGGAAAGGGATGTGGAGAAACAGCCCGATGCGCACATCCGACCGGCGAGCCCGCAGCAGCTTCGGCACGAGCAGCAGGTGATAGTCGTGCACCCACACCGTGGCGTTGGGCTGCGCGGTGCGAGCGATGGAGATCGCGAAGCGTTCGTTGACGCCTCGATAGGTGCGCCACCATGCGCGATTCATCTCCTCGCGACGCAGGCGGCCATGGAACAGCGGCCAGAGCACGGAGTTGGAGAAGCCCTGGTAGTACCGGGCCTCCTCGCCGGCCGAGAGGGCAACGGGTTGGAGACGGGCGTCGCCCAGCGACATCGGTGCGACGCGGCCTGCACCGGGGCCGGCCCAGCCGACCCAGGTGGAGCCGGCGACGGCCACTCGCGAGAGTGCCGAGGCCAAGCCTCCGGGGCTGGAGGTGACGTCACCGGCGGCAGAGATCTCCACAGGGAGCCGATTGGCCGCGACGACCAGAGACCTCATCGCCGCCCGCCGTTCAGATCACTGACCACATCGTGCCCCTTGTTCGTCGTGAGGTGCTGGTCGTTCCCTGCCCGTCGGTTCGGCCCGACGGCGGCAACGCGAAGTCTCGCGCAGCGTTCCTCCGATGAACAGTGCCCCGTTTCGGCCATGCCCACACATCCATCCCGCGACCGGCTAGGACAGCACCGTGGAAAAGATGGTGATCGCGCTCGACGTCGACGGCACCTTGTACGACGGCGGGGTGGTGGCCGAGGCGGCGACACTGGCGCTGCAACGGGCCCGCGCCGATGGTCACACGCTGGTCATCGTCACCGGCCGGCGGTGGGAGAGCCTGCGGCAGGTGGTGCCCACCGTGGTCGGTCTGTGCGATCGAGCCGTGTGCGAGGAGGGCGGCGTGCTGGTGGACGTGGCCACCGGCGAGCTGGTGCTGCTCGCCGAGCCGGTCGAGCCGGCTGTCGTGGCCGGACTACTCGCCGCCGGAGTGCCCGAGCTCGACGTGGGCCACGTCGTGGTCGGCGCCCCCTCTGCTTGGATCGCGACGGTCGAGGCAGTGCGCGCGGCCACCGGCAGCCGGCGCCACCTGGTCGTCAACAAGGCGTCGGTTGCGCTCGCGCCCGAGGGCTGCGACAAGGGCACGGGCTTGCGGGCTGCCGTTGCCGAGCTTGGCGTCGAGCAGCAACGAATCCTCGCGATCGGTGACGCCGCCAACGACCTGCCCATGTTCGCCATCGCAGCGATCGCGGTCGGGGTGGCCAATGCGGATGCAGCGGTGCGCGCCGCAGGCGTGCAGCTCACGTCGGCCGCGTCGGGCCTGGGTGTGGCCGAGGCCCTGCACCGCCACCTGCCTCGGCCCGACGGCTCGAGCGTCGCGCCCCGCTGAGCGTCGCGTCGCAGTGCATCGGCGGCCTCAGGAGAGGCGGTCGTGGGTCCACTCGGTGATCGTCGCCTTGCCCTCGTCGACACGCACGTCGAACCTGCGGTCCAGCCGTCGGACGCCGATGAAGTACATGTCGTCGAGGGCACCGGGGATCGGATCGATGGTCAACCCCGCCGCGTCATCGGGCTCCAGCCCCAGCATGGTGCGCAGCAGCAGGAACGGGGTCGCCGCCGCCCATGCCTGTGGCGAGCACGAGGTGGGGAACGGCACGGGGGTGCCGACGTCGGCTTGGTCGAGGCCGCTGAACAGTTCCGGCAGCCGCCCGCTCCACGCGTCGGATGCGGCGAGCAGCCCGCGCGCGACGGTGAGTGCGTCGGCAGTGAACCCGTACGAACGCAGCCCCGCCGCGCACAGTGCACCGTCGTGGGGCCACACGGTGCCGCAGTGGTAGCTCATCGGGTCGTACCCGATCTCGTCGCTGGCGAGCGTGCGAATTCCCCATCCGCTCCACATCGGTGGCGACATCAGGCGGCGCGCCACCTCTGCGGCGTGCTCATCGGCGACGATGCCGCTCCACAGGCAGTGGCCCATGTTCGAAGCCAGCGAGTCGACCTGCTCCTTGTCGGGCCCGAGCGCGACGGCGAACCACCCGTGTTCCTGCACCCAGAAGTCGCGGTTGAAGCGGTCCTTCAGCTGCTGGGCCAGCAGCGAGAACTCGGCTTCCTCGTCGGCACGCCCCAGGCGAGCCGCAATCGATGCCCGGGCGCGGTACGCCGCGTACGCGTAGCCCTGCACCTCGCACAGCGCCAGCGGCGCTTCGGCGATGCGCCCGTCGTGGTACCGGATGCCATCGCCCGAGTCCTTCCACCCTTGGTTCACCAGCCCCCGCTCGGAGGTGGTGAGGTACTCGAGGTAACCGTCACCATCGCGGTCGCCGTAATCACGCATCCAGGCCAGGGCTCGATCGGCGTGGGGCAGCAGCTCGAGCAGCACCTCCTCCAGCAGCCCCCAGCGGGACAGTTCCCCGAGCAGGACGACGAACAGTGGGGTCGCATCGACCGAGCCGAAGTACGTGCTGCCACCGGTGAGCGTGGACCCTTCGACGCCGAGGTTGCGGGTCTCGTGCATGATCCGCCCGGGCTGCTCCTCCGTCATCTGGTCGACGGCGGTGCCCTGCAGTTCGGCCAGCGCCTGCAGCACACCGAGCGCGAGCGATGGGTCGATCGGCAGTGCCATGTACGCGCTGATCAGGGCGTCGCGACCGAAGAGCGTCATGTACCACGGCGCCCCGGCGGCGATGACCGGGCGATGATGCCCTGT
>DAORTY010000162.1:5468-8161 GCA_035432905.1 Ilumatobacteraceae bacterium
CCCTTCGGGGAGACCTCCGCCTCGACACCGGCCATGGTGAGCTTCGTCGTGCGGTGGACATCGCCCAAGCGCCAGCCGAAGAGCAGGCTCTGCCCGTCAGCTTCCACCGAGTGCGCGCCCTCGACCCCGGTACGACCTTCCTTGACCGCGAAGACATCGGCGAAGTCGGCGGCCACCTGCATCTCGATGGCGGCCGACATCGCAACGCCACCGGTGTTGCGCAGCTCGATCTCCTCCTGCCACACCGACCCGAGGCTGCGGCGACGTACCACCAGCAACCGCGGTTCCGACGGTGACGAAGGCTGCGAGCGGCCGACGAAGGTGGCATTGCTGGCGTCGGCCAGCGTGACCGCCAACGACTCGACAGGGGCACCGCCGACCAGCAACCTGGCCTGGCTGAGCACGCGCATGTCGGCGAAGAACACCCCGTGCGTGGGGTTGTTGTTGAAGTCACCCGAGCGGCCGCTGAGGCAGAACGTCTGCCCGTCGACCAACGTGATCAGGCTCGTCGGGTCGCCCAGGCTGGTCGGCTCGGTCGCCAACACCCAGGGGCTGGGTTGCACCGTGCTGGGGCTCATCCGCGGCCCTCGCTCTCTCGATCGCCGATCGACTGCGCTGTCCATCGTAGGCAGCTCGAGGCTCAACCCGTCGTCTGACGAAGCGCGCCGCGCAGGATCGGACCCGCCATCGACAGCACGGCACCTACTTCGTCCCGACTCGCCGTGTGCAATGGTCGCCCGTCTCCGGTGTGCAGTCGATGTGGCTCAACCGACATGTCGAGCCGGGTCTTCGATCAGCCCAGATGCGTGACCGATCGACATCGTCTGCTGCTGCACACCCGGTCGTGTCACCGGCGAGGCGTGTGGCGCCGCCACCATGCGAGGCGCACGGCAGCGACGGCACCGCGCAGTGGTCAGCTACGGAGCGAACGGCGGCCGGTCGCCGCGCGATAGACGAGAAGGGCGATCACCGAACCGATGATCGAGCCGATGATCCCAGAGGCCTGAAAGGCGCCATCGTTGGAGTCGTTCCGGAACAGGACGTAGCCGAGGAAGCCGCCGACGAACGAGCCGACGATGCCCAGCAGCAGGGTGGCACCGAGCGACAGCGCGTCGCGGCCCGGCACCACGGCACGAGCGATGAAACCACCGATCAAGCCGATGACGATGAGGAAGAGAATGAAGCCGAGCATGTAAGAGTCTCCTGTTGTGAGTGTTCTCTTCAGTGCCCGCTGAGGGATTCCGCCAAACGTCGAATTGTCGATGCACCATGCCGAAGTGATCGACGCGATCGACGCCGGCCGGATCGCACCCTTCATGCTCCACGCGCCCCGATGACACGCCAACTGATCCACACGGTTCGGTGACACGGGATCGTCAGGTCTGACCCACCAACGTCGACAAGGCGTCGCCCAGCTCGCTCGGGCACGTTGGCTTGCCTTGCGCACGAAACGCGACGTAACCGTCGGGGCGTACGAGCACCGCGCCGAGCGGTCCGATTCCGTAGAGGTCCGGCCATTCGGGATGGTTGATCTCATGAACCCGAATCGGGATTCGGGATGTCGCGTCCATGGCGGTGTGCCAGTCGGTGCCGGCGGAGGTCGTGAGGAGGACGAAGCCGGCCCCGAAGAGGTCGAGTGTCGACAGGTCGTGGGTGTCGTCGAGCCACAGGTGAGGCGCGCGATGGCCGGGGCGGGCGGTGGGCACGTAGTCGCCGACGAGGTCGTCCACGAATGGTGGCAGCGAGCCGTCGGGAATGACCGCCGACGACTCATAGGCGGCGCCGAGCACGAGACCGGTGGTTGCGGCCGGAGGCCGAGCACGCCCCAGGCTCGCTTCCACCGTCAGCTCTGCCACAGGGAGACGTTCCGCTTCGTAGCTGTCGAGGAGCGACTCGTCCGCCCACCCGGACGCGACGGCGGCGAGCTTCCAAGAGAGGTTGTCGACGTCCGCGATGCCGCAGTTCATTCCCAGCCCACCGATCGGGGTGGTGACATGGGCCGCGTCGCCCACCAGAAAGGTCCTTCCCAGTCGGAACTGGTCTGCGACCAACGCAGTCGACTGCCAGAACCGAACGCCCGCGATCGTGAGGTCGAGGTGGGGATCACCGATCGCTGTTCGGGCGAGTTCGACAAGTCGGGACTCGGTGAACGACGCCGCAGGATCGACGGCGGGGTCGTACTCGTAGATCAGGCCCCAACGATCCCGATCGTTGTCCATCACCAGCAGCGTCCCTCCGGGGAGGTTGCTGATCCGGTAGAGAACACTTGCCCTGTCGTCGGTCCGGGCTCGGAGGTCCGCGTCGATCACGATGCTCACCGCGTGCGCGACAACGCCGGGTCCGTGGCGACCGATACCCAACCGGCCCCGAGTAGGGCTGTGGGCCCCGTCCGCCGCGACCAACCAAGAAGTGCGCACGGTTCGTGCGCGTCCCGACGAGCGCTCGACCAAGGATGCCGTCACACAGTCGCCGTCATCGACAGCATCCACGAGTTCCCAGCCATACCGAACGTCGGCGCCCGCGGCGACAGCAGCATCGCGAAGGACAACCTCGGTCACGTTCTGAAAGCAGATGAGCGGCGCCGAGGGACTCACGATCGAAGGCCGAGAGGCCGAGGTGACATGACGATCGAACGTCGGCGCGAGCAGGCTGTCGCCCACGAACACTGCAACCTCCGACGCCGGCAGCCCTGC
>DAORTY010000163.1:0-7994 GCA_035432905.1 Ilumatobacteraceae bacterium
GAGTCTCGGCGATGGGCTGTTCGAACTGCGATTCAGCCTCGGGCCGACCGCTCGGCGGATCACCTACAGGTTCACCAAGGACGGGCGCATCATCCTGCTGACCACGTTCCGAAAGCAACGCAACAACGAACGCACCGAGATCGCCAGAGCCCGCAAGGTCGCCGAGAGCTGCGCCGAGCGGAACCCATGAAGGAGACGACCATGGCCAACTACTCCCGCTGGGACGACGTCAAGAAGAAGCGTCCCGGCCCTGACGCCGAGACCCGGGTGGGTGTCGAGCAGGACCTCGCGCTCGGGCAGCTCATCTATGACCTGCGCACCGGTGCAGGGCTCAGCCAGCGCGAGTTGGCCGAGCGCATGGGCACGACCCAGTCCGTGATCTCCCGGATGGAGGAGGGTGGCGGTGCGCGCAACCGGATCGACACCCTTGCCCGGGTGGCAACTGCTCTGGATCGGCACCTCGTGGTGTCGTTCCCCGAGGAGGTTCCTGCCAGGCTGAAGGACGCCGTCCAGGTCGCGTGACGGCGACGTCAGGTGGCGATCGCGGATGATCCCGGCTGGTGGCACTCGAACCCGAAGGTCGATCGCGTCGGGGGTCTTCGTGCTTCCTTGCGTTGAGCCGACCACGGCCGGAGGTCGGGCGTAGACCCCTCGCTCGTCGTCCCGCAGGAACCCCGGCCAAGCGTCAGCGCTTCTACTGTTCCTTCTACTGTGCGGCGCGACACGGGGGTGTACGGGCCGGCACGGCGGCGGTACAATGGGCGCCGAATCCCTTGCAGAAGGGCACGATCCGGCACCCAGTGGTACGGGCTGACTCATAACCCGAAGGTCGTGGGTTCAAATCCCACCCCCGCCACCAACGACATGGCAGTGATGGCAAGGCCTCCGAGTGATCGGGGGCCCTGTCGCGTCAGGGCCCCGCTACCGGGTGTCTACCGACGCCTACCGGCTATGCGGCGGCCGCGACCTCGCCGACTTCTCGTGAATGGTTGGAGAGGAGTTGTCCAAATGTGGCGGCGGCGTCGTCCTGCATTCCGGGAAGCACGTGCTGGTAGGTCGTCATCGTGAACGCGGGGTTGGAATGGCCGAGGCGTTCGGAGACGACCTTTATCGGGACCCGGTCACGCAACAGAAGGCTGGCGTGGGTGTGGCGCAGATCGTGGAACCGGATCGGTGACACGTCGAGGGGGCGCTGTGCACGGTCGAACGCCTGCGAGACGCTGTGTGGGTGGAGGGGCTGGCCGTCGGGGCGGACGAACACGAGCCCGTGAGCGTTGGCGGCGCCAGCCTCTGCGAGCCCCGTTGTCTGCTCCTGTCGCCATCGGGCGAGCAGGTCCATCGTGTCGGCGTCGATGGTGATGTTGCGCCGGCTGGTGCGGGTCTTGAGTCGTGAAAACTCGAGGCGGTACCCGATCGAGGTGAGGGCCTGGGTCACTTCGATGCGTCGGGTGTCGAAGTGGACGTCGTCCCAGCGCAGGCCGAGGACCTCGCCGCGCCGCATCCCGGTCGCGGCGGCCAGTCGGAACAACATCGAGTAGCGGTTGGCGGCGGTCTCGGTCAGGAAGTCGCTCAGTTCGGCGGCGGTCCACGAGCGGGCGCGGCGTCGAGTCGATGGTCGCTTGCGGGGGTCCGGGACGTGTGAACCCTGCGCCGGGTTCGACGCCAGGAGGCCCCGTCCGACTGCGTCGTTGAGTGAGGATCTGATGATCTGGTGGAGGTTCGTAACGGTCTTCGCTGCGAGTGGCCCACCTCGCCTGCTGCCGGTGATGAGGAGGCGTCGGTAGAGCGCCTCGAGGTGCTCGGTCCGGAGCCGACGAAGCGGTGTGTCGCCGAGGTGTGGGAGCAGGTAGTGCTCGACCGAGGTGACGTAGCGGGCATGTGTCGTGGGTGCGAGTGTCGCCTCCTTGGCAGGGAGCCATTGGCCGAGGATGTACTCGGCGACGGTCAGTGACGAGCCGGTGTGGCGTTGTCGGGCGCGTTGCTCAGTGAGGTCGTTCGCGAGTTGCTCGGCGCCAGCGCGGTCGTCGCAGCGGTGCCAGCGTCGGCGGTCCCTGCCCGATACCGGGTTCCGGCCTTGGTAGATCACCGCGTAGAACACGCCTCGCTTCTCGGTCACGTACGCCACCTGTCGCTCCTCATCATCGGGGTTCGGTAGCGGAGTCGGTAGCAGGCGACGGGATGCGCAGGCCATGTCGTTCTGTGATCGGGTGGGTGCCCCGACGTTGGGCAGTGACCATCGGGTCCGATGGCCGGGTGCCGTCGTGGCGACCGGGGTCTCTCCGGGGAAGTGCGGGGTGGTGCGGTGCAGGGATTAGGTCAGAGCATGGAGCCGAGGTCGCTGCCGACGGTGGGGTACGCGGCGTTCATGGACTTGAGCTGTCGGGTGGTGAGGCCGAGCTTGATGGCGAGCGCGCAGATATTGATCAGCTCGCCGTACTCGGGTCCGAGCATGTGGGCGCCGACGATCGTGTCAGTGGCGCGGTCGATGAGAATCTTGGCGGCGGCGGCGGTCTCGCCGATGCGGTAGTTGGAGTACCAGCCGCTGGTGTCGGTGTAGCGGACGTCGAGGTCGATGCCGGCGTCTCGGGCCTCGGTCTCGAGCAGGCCGACTCGGGTGAGTTCAGGGATGGTGAACACGGCGGTCGCGATCCCGCTGTAGTTGGGTGTGGTGGCGGCGGCTTTGAGCATGTTGGATGCGGCGACTCTGCCTTCGAACACTGCGACGGGGGTGAGCGGCGCACCGGGGGTGTCGGCGGCGTCGCCGGCGGCGTAGATGCGTGGGTTGGTGGTGCTCTGGAGGTGGCTGGCGACGTGGACGCCGTGCGTGCCGTGGGCGATGTCGGCGGCGTCGAGGTCGAGGCGATCGAGTTCGGGTTGGCGGCCGGCGCCGTGCACGACGAGATCGGTGGTGATCGTGGTCTGTCTGCGATGATCGTCGAGGGTGACGTGGTAGCCGTCGCCGCTGCGGTGCACGGCGACGATCTCGGTGTTGCGGCGCACGTCGATGTCGATGGTGTGGCTGCGGGTGACGAGGAGTTCGACGAGGTCGGGGTCGAAGCCGCGCAGCGGGCGGGGGCCGTGGTCGACGATGACGGTGTGGGTGCCCGTGCGCGCGGCGATGTGGGCGAACTCGAAGGAGATGAACCCACCGCCGACGAAGAGGATCCGTGGGGGGAGCGCGTCGAGGTACAAGAAGCCGGTGGAGTCGATGAGGTGATCGGCGCCCGGGAAGTCGAGTGGTCGGGGTCGGGCGCCGGTGGCGATCAGGGCGTGTCGGAACTGGTGGTTGGTGCCGTCGATGTCGAGCCGGTCCGGGCCGGTGAATCGTGCGGTGCCGTGGAGGGTGTCGACGCCGTGGCGCCCGAGGCTGGTTTCCATGTTGGCGGGGACGGGGTCGGTGAAGCCGTGCATGTGGGCGCTGAGCGCCGTCCAATCGATGGCCAGTCCGGCCGGGTCGATGCCTTTGCCGGTGAGGAGGTGTGCGGCGTCGATGATCTCGGCGCCTCGGCGCAGGATCTTCTTCGGGTCACATCCCCGTAGCGCGCAGGTGCCGCCGTAGGGGAGGTCGTCGACGATCGCGACGCGCCACCCGGCGGTCGCGCATTTCTCCGCGGCGGCGCTGCCGGCCATGCCGGCGCCGATCACGATCAGGTCGTAAAGGTCGAACGTCCTGCTCATGTCGGGCTCACTCGATCTGTCGTCGTGGCCGGCCCGGTGCCTGTGAGCGAGCGGTGGATGTCGGCCAGGCAGCACTTGGTGGACGGATTGAGGTGCTCGCAGGCGCAGCGCCGGTCGGCGACGGCGTGCTTGATCGCCGACTTGATGGTGCTGGCACCGCCGTTCCGGGCGGCGTCGGCGACGAGGTCGTCGGCGGTGTGCGCGAAACAGAAACACACCGGCGTCGGTCGATCAGTCGCTTTGTGAGCGACCTGGGCGATGACTGCGTCGGCGTCGACCGTGATCTGGTCGAGGTGGTACACGACCCGACACCCCGCTGTGGGGCAGTGTTGCCAGGCGCCATCGGCTGGGTCGTGATGGTGCGGGCGAACCGGTGCCGAGCCGACGATCGGGCCGACCTCGCCACACGACGGACACGGCCTCGAAGGGCCGGTTGGGATGCTGCAGCATGAGCTCACTGCCCAGCCTGCTGATGGGGCGCTGTGGCGCCAACGGCGACTGTGGATACCAGACCTGCGCTCGCTATCCCGGGACCTGGGTGGCACACCCGCTGGCGGTGCCACCGAAGCACCCCGATCACTGCGATGAACGAGGCGGGCGCAACGGTGATCCAACTCCCGACTTCGAGCCCGGCGATCACACCCGCAGCTCCCAAGGAGCCGAGCAGCGGCAGACCGCAGCACACACCGAACGCGGCAGCACCTGCAGCAACGGGAAACAGCGGATCGTGCCTGCGGCTCGTACCTCCGCGGTGTGTCGGCAGGGCTTCTGTCTTGGTCACGTGGTCCTCTCGATGTTCGCGACGACCGTGTCGATTGATGGCAACATAAACCCTGATCCGTACTCCAAGGTCAAGGAGTACTGTCGTCGTATGCGCATCGGAGATCTGGCGGCAGCTGCGGCGATCCCTACCGAAACCGTCCGCTACTACGAGAAACGCGGTCTGCTGGCCGCCCCGCCGCGTTCAGCCAACGGCTACCGCACCTACGATGATGCTGCTCTCAACCAACTGCGCTTCATCCGGACCGCGCAAGCGGCCGGGCTCACCCTCGCCGAGATCGGCAGTGTGATCGAACTCCGCGACGATGGCACCACGCCGTGCGGCCACGTCACAGCGCTTCTGGCCGACAAGATCGCCGAAGTTCGCGAACGGCGGGTCCAGCTCGCTGCGCTCGAACAGGAACTCATCCGCCTCGTCGATCGCAGCGCCACCTTGAACCCGGCCGACTGCCGGCCGGACGACATCTGCCACGTCCTGTCGAGCGACGGATCGATCGACGCCAGTGCGAATTGGGGTCCGCCACTGAGGTGATCAGGCACCCGCGCCGCGGGCGGAACAGCCGCCTCCGCTGCGATCAGTGTCATCGGAGGGAACGTCAGTCGCTCGGCCGGTGAACGCCCTGACGACCAGCCGAAGCCGTGCGGTTCGATCGACCGACGAGCGCGAGAATCAGACCGATGGATGACCGGACGCAGCGATTCACCACAACCGTCGTGCGCGACCCGAGGCGTCGGGTCCTGGTCCCGCTCCCCTTCGATCCCGACGACGCATGGGGCCACAAGCCCGCCCACCCTGTCGCTGGCACCGTCAACGGCATGGCGGTGCGCGCCGTCATCGAGACACTCGACGAGCGATCGGCGATCCTGCTCGGGCCGGCCTGGCGGCGGGACTGCGGCATCGCGCCGGGCGATGAGGTCGACGTCGTGCTCGAGCCCGAAGGGCCTCAGCGCGACGACCTCGCTGGGGACGTGGCCACAGCGCTCGACGCGGATCCGGCTGCCGGGGAGTTCTTCGACGGGCTCGCCCAGTTCTATCGCCGCGCTTACCTGCGCTGGATCGACGGCGCAACGCGTCGACCGGACCTACGTGCTGCTCGCATCGACGAGGTCGTGGCACTGCTGCACGCTGGCATCAAGCAGCGACCGCGCTGAGATTGGTTCCCCGTGCAGGCCGCCGGGCGAGCACGGAGTGCGGGGCGGTCGCCGTTGACCGCCCCGCACGAATGGGTCAGGTGTCTTCGAGCATCGACTGCATCTGGTCGATCTCGGCCTGTTGGCCGTCGATGATCCCTTGGGCGAGCGCGAGGACGTCGGCGTTCGAGCCCTCCTCGAGTTCGACCTCCGCCATCCGGATCGCCCCTTGGTGGTGTCGGATCATCGTCTCGAGGAACATTCGGTCGAGATCGGCGCCCATGGCCTCGGACATCATGTCCATCTCGTCGTCGGACATCATGCCGTTGGCTCCGTCCATGCCGTCCATGCCGTCGGATCCGGCCGGGTCGATGTCCCAGTCGTCGAGCCAGGTGTTCATCTGGTCGATCTCGGGTCCTTGGGCGGCGTTGATCTGCTCCGCGAGGGCGATCACGGTCGGATCGTCACCGTTGGCAATCACCAGTTCGGACATCTGGATGGCTTGTTCGTGGTGCGGGACCATGCCTTGTACGAAGGCGACGTCGGCGTCGTTCACGTCGTCGGGAAGTTCAGCCGTAGCCGTCTGCCCCCGGGTCGTGGTGGCTCCTGAGTTGCCGGTGGTGCCGTCGTCGTTGCTGCACGCCGCCGCGGTCGTGACGAGCGCGACGGCCAGGATCGCTACGCTGAATGCGCGACGGATCTGTCGGGATGTCATGTGGTCTCCTCATTGTTCGGTCTCTAGTGGTGGCGTCCGGGAACGGGCCCGGTCCCACAGAGGCCGCTCAGCAGCGGAGGATGCACAACGACGCGAGGTTCGGCGCAGCGGGTGCCGCCGTCGGTCCCGGTCGCATCCGTCTCGGAGCGACGAGGCGCCGAAGGACTGATCGTCCTCGCCGTCGGAATCCCACGAGGGCAACGGCGATGACGGCGAGGATCGCTGCGCACATCGCTCCGAGGTGCGACATCGGTGACGGTGAGCAGTCCTGGTCATGGTGA
Source organism: Ilumatobacteraceae bacterium (assembly GCA_035432905.1). Taxonomy (GTDB): domain Bacteria; phylum Actinomycetota; class Acidimicrobiia; order Acidimicrobiales; family Ilumatobacteraceae; genus UBA668. Next base: position 6,586 of record DAORTY010000163.1, read on the forward strand.
CATTCCTGACCGACGGATTGGTCGGGCGACATCGAGGGTGCGGCCAGCATCACGTGCATTCCGAGCACGCCGAATCCGAGCAGCAACATCGCTGCGACCGCCGTTGCCCGTCGTGTCATGGCGGTCACCCTACGACTCGTCCGTGACGACGGTCCGTCGCCGCAGTTGTCCGTCCGACGTCGGGCGTGCTCTCGACGGACCGCGCAGATTGCCGGGCGGCTCATCGCGTGAGGAGGCGTCCGACGGCGCTCATCAGTTCGTCGGCCTGTTCGTCAGGATCGGTGGGTCCGCCGTGTCCGTCAGCGAGGCAGTGCCGGGTGTGCCCGTCCAGGAGCCCGAGGGCGACCTTGTCGAGCGCGGAGCGGATCGCGCTGATCTGGGTGAGGACGTCGATGCAGTAGCGGTCGTCGTCGACCATGCCCTTCACGCCACGGACCTGGCCTTCGATGCGTGACAGCCGGGCCTGCAGCTGTTCCTTGGTTGCGGTGTATCCGCGTTCGGTCATCGGTACCTCCAGCACGACATCTCGTGGATCGATTGTTGACGAGTATACCCCATAGGGGTATCGTCAGACATACCCCATAGGGGTATCGACCACGAAGGAGTCACCGATGTCCACCACCAGGAAAATCAACGTCGACGGCATGAGCTGCGGACACTGCGTCACCTCGGTGACGAACGAGGTCCGCAAGGTCGACGGCGTGACCGGGGTCGACGTCGACCTGGCTGCGGGCACGGTGCAGATCACCAGCGACGCCCCCCTCGAAGAGGCGGACGTGAACGCGGCGATCGACGAGGCCGGGTACGAGGTCAGGCCATGAACGTCCCGACGAAGCTCGCCGCCTTCGGCGCCCTGTCGGCAGCGGTGTTCTTCGCTGCCCTTGGCGTCGGGGCGGCCGTCGGCCCGGTCGACACCCAGAATCAGCCCACTACCCACACCCCGTCGATCGACGGGGCCCATGACACGGCAGGAGGCGACGAGATGGTCGCCATGGACCACACCGCCACCACGCTCGGGGGCCTTGAGACCTCGCAGGCCGGCTATACCCTCGTCCCGACAGAGACGGCGCTCGAGGCCACCGACACCGCCGACTACCGATTCACGATCGAAGGCCCCGACGGCCTCCCGGTGAACGAGTACACCAAGGAGCACGACAAGGAGCTGCACCTCATCGTGGTGCGCCGCGACCTGTCGGGTTACCAGCATCTGCATCCCACCCGTGACGCGGAGGGCGTCTGGAGCACAACCACTGACCTGTCCGTCCCGGGCACCTACCGGATCCTCGCCGACTTCACCCCAACAGCGTCCGGCGACGGGCTCACGCTCGGCCTGGACCTCCAGGTCCCGGGCGAGCAGCGCGCCACGCCACTGCCTGCGCCGTCGAGGACCGCCGAGATCGACGGCTACA
>DAORTY010000164.1:0-7804 GCA_035432905.1 Ilumatobacteraceae bacterium
CGAAGAGCTGTTGGTGGAAGAGATCTCCATCGACGGCATGTGCGGTGTCTACTGACCTGATCGCCCACCCGCTCCTGGGTCTCGCGCTGGCACTGCATCCGCAGGTGGCGCTGCGTCCCGAGCCGTTCGGCGCACTGGCGTACCACTACGGCAATCGGCGGTTGGTCTTCCTCAAGCATCCCGACATGGTCGCCGTGGCACGTGCACTTGGCGACCACGACACGTTCGCCGCCGCGCTCACCGCATGCGGCGTCACCGAAGCACGTTGGTCGTCGTTCGTGACGGCATTTCAATCGCTGCAGGATTCACAGGTCGTGGTCGTTCGGACCCTTCCCCAGACAGGCCAGGAAGTAGAGCAGTCATGAGCGTCGAGTCGCTGGTATCGCAATTGAAGACCGGGCTCGATGCGCCCATCTGCCTCACCTGGGAGCTGACGTACGCGTGCAACCTGCAGTGCGTCCACTGCCTGTCATCATCGGGCCAGCGCGACGACCGCGAGCTCTCGACCGCCGAGGCCAAGCGCGTGCTCGACGAGCTGCGCGACCTGCAGGTCTTCTACATCAACATCGGTGGTGGCGAGCCGATGGTGCGTCGCGACTTCTTCGAGCTCGTCGAGTACTCCGTCGCCAGCGGCATCGGTGTCAAGTTCTCCACCAATGGTGCGTTCATCGATGCCGAGAAGGCCCGCCGCCTCGCGTCGATGGACTACCTCGACATCCAGATCAGCCTCGACGGCGTCGATGCCGCCACCAACGACGCCGTCCGCGGCATCGGCAGCTACGACATGGCCCGGCGGGCGATGGACAATTTGGCCGCCGCCAACTTCGGGCCGTTCAAGATCAGTGTCGTCGTCACTCGCCAGAATGTGCCGCAGCTCGACGAGTTCAAGGCCCTCGCCGACAGCTACGGCGCCCAGTTGCGTGTCACCCGCCTGCGCCCCAGCGGGCGTGGCGTGGACAGCTGGGACAACCTGCACCCCACCAACGCGCAGCAGCGCGAGATCTACAACTGGCTGATGGCCAACGGCGAGAACGTGCTCACCGGCGACTCGTTCTTCCACCTCAACGCACTCGGGCCGGCGCTGCCCGGCCTCAACATGTGTGGCGCCGGCCGCGTGGTCTGCCTCATCGACCCCATCGGTGATGTCTACGCCTGCCCGTTCGTGATCCACGACGAGTTCCGTGCCGGCAACGTGCGCGACGAAGGTGGCTTTGCCAAGGTGTGGAAGCAGAGCGATCTGTTCACCTCGTTGCGCGAGCCGCAGTCGGCCGGTGCCTGCGCCAGCTGCGGTGCCTTCGACGCCTGCCAGGGCGGCTGCATGGCCGCCAAGTTCTTCACCGGGCTGCCGCTCGACGGCCCCGACCCGGAGTGCGTCAGTGGCGACGGCGAGATCGCGCTCGCCGAACTGGCCGCCCAGCCAGTCGCCCTCTCACTGAAGCCTCGACCGGCGATGGACCACACCAAACCGGCCCGCATCCCGGTACTGAACTAATCCGGCAAGTGAGCGGGGTAGACGACGTCGATCTCCTGGATCGACATCGGAAAGTCCTTCGAGTTGTTCGTGAGAAATCGTGTCGCGCCTGCGTTCACGGCAGTCGCCAGGTGTACGGCGTCGGCTGCACGTAGCCGGTACGACGCAGCGAGCGCGGTGGCCAGCCGTGCGGTGTGGCCATCGGTGGGCAGCAGGTCGAGCCGACCCAGCAGCGCAGCCAGTTCCTGCAGTTCGTCGTGCGCTCCCTCGCGCATGGGTTTGGCCAGTAGTTCGGGAAGTAGGAGCACCGAGCCCACTCCGGCCACCTCGCCACGGCCGGCCGCGGTCAGGAAGAGTGACCGAACTCGCACGCCGAGCGGGTGGGCGGGCACCGTGGCGTAGACCAACACATCAGCATCGAACGCGTCCACTTAGCGCCCCTCACGCCCAGACCGCGACTCACGGACGTCGGCCAGTAGCGCTTCAGCTCGCTCAGCAGACATCGTCGGGGTGGCCGCCAGCGGAACCGAGCGCCCGCTGTCCAACACGTCCTGCAGCCGCACGGCGGCGGCCAGCACGCCGTCGGCTCGGCGTGCTCGCAACGCATCGGGGCGCACCATGACCGCGACGGCCCTGCCGTGACGAGTCAGCGTCACCTCCTCACCTGCGAGGACGCGATCGAGGAGCTCTGGAAGGATTGCCCTCGCCTCGCTCACCGACACATTCGACATGACCGTATTGTACATCTCTGTACGAGCATGTACATATCTGCGATCTCATGGAGAGCAGCGACTGCGCGTAGCGTGGGGCCCAACAGGAGGGGTGCACATGGACGAGCAGACGATGGTTGATTCGCACGGTGTCGAGGTGTTCAGTCGGTCGTGGCCGATTGACGAGCCCACCGGGTTGGTGATCATCGCTCACGGCGCGTCCGAGCACTCCGGGCGCTACGACCGGTTCGCGAAGGCGCTGAACGCAGCCGGGTTCGCGGCCGTCGCCATCGACCATCGCGGCCACGGTCGCACCGGTGCCGCCACCGTGCCCGGACTGATGGGGCCGGGCGGCGGGCAGGCGGTCATCGACGACCTCCACCAATTGCGTGCCGCCGAAGTGGCGAAACTCGCCGACGACACACCCGTCTTCTTCTTCGGCCACTCGATGGGCTCGCTCATCGGCCTCGCCTACCTCACCCAGCACTCCGATGGCCTGGCGGGCGGAATCCTGTGCGGCATGGCCGCCGACGTCAACGAGGCCGCGGGCACCGGCGCCCTGCTGCAGGGCTTCGCGGATGCAGGCATGCGCGACATGTCGGCCGGCGACCTACTGGCAGCCAACAACGCGGCATTCGACCCGCCGCGCACGCCCTTCGACTGGCTCAGCCGCGACGAAGCCGAAGTCGACCGCTACGTCGCCGACCCATACTGCGGCGACAACAATCCGCTCACGTTCGGGTACCTCATCGACCTGTTCGACGTCGTCGGCCCCGCCACCGAGCACATCCGCGACATCGCCTGCCCCGTCCTCGTGATCGCCGGCGACCAGGACCCAGCCGCTGCCATGGGCGCCCATGCAATCGCACTCGCCAAGGCGCTGACCGCCAACGACGTCCCGTGCGACGGCCAGATCTACGAGGGTGCCCGCCACGAGCTGCTCAACGAGACCAACCGCGACGAAGTCACCGCCGACATCATCGCCTGGCTCCAGTCCAACCGCTGATCCAACAACGTCGCGTGCAGTGAAGGGCGCCCAGCACACTCCACTGCACGCGACGGTGGTGAGGACGTACAGTGACGGCGGCCGTTGGGGCGCTGAGCGGAGGGGGTGAGGATGGTCTGGTTGTTGGTCGTTCCCGCGTACCTGCTGGGCACCTTTCCCAGTGCCGTGATGGTGGCGCGCAGCAAGGGCGTTGACATTCAAAAGGTCGGTTCGGGCAACCCGGGCGCGTCCAACATCGCTCGCACGCTGGGCACCAAGTGGGGCGTCGTCGTGTTCATCCTCGACGGCCTCAAGGGCGCCATTCCCGCAGGAGCTGCGTTGCTCCTGACTCACCGACCATCACCGTTGGCATACACAATGGTCGCCGCCGCCACCATCGGCCACATGTATCCAGTCACTCGCAAGTTCAAGGGCGGCAAGGGCGTGGCGACGTTGGGCGGCGCCACACTCGTCCTGCAGCCGCTGGTCTTCGCCATCCTCACTGTCGGCTGGGTCGTCATTCGCAAGGCCACCGGTACGGCGTCGCTGGCATCGCTGATGCTCACCGTCGGCCTTCCGCTCGGTGTCGCATTGAGCGGCGGCCCAGGCTGGGAGGTCGCCACCACGGCTGCGTTGGGTGCGCTGGTGTTGCTGCGACACCTCGACAACATCAAGCGCTTGTTGGGCGGCAGCGAATTGTCGGCATCTCATAGCGAATGAGTGGCAGCTAACGTCGTCGGGGTGACCGACGCGAACGACTTCAACCAAGGTGTCATTGCCGACTACCAGGCGAAGGCGGGGCCTCGCGTCATCCCGGTGCTGCGGTTGGTTCGCAACTGATCATGCAGCTTCTGCAGCCGATCACGCTCGGCACCGCAGCCGCACCCAACCGGGTGATGTTCGGGCCGCACGTCACCAACCTGGCCGACGAGCAACGCGCCTTCACAACGCGCCACACCGCGTACTACGAGCGTCGGGCGCGGGGCGGCTGCGGCATCGTCGTGACCGAGGGCGCCAGCGTCCACGACAGCGATTGGCCCTACGAGCGGGCGCCACTGGCAACGTCGTGCGCAGCCGGCTGGGCAGCGATCGCAACCGCGTGTCACACCCACGGAGCGCTCGTCATCGCCGGCCTCGACCACGCCGGCGGCCAGGGCAGCAGCGCCTACAACCAGCGCGAGCTGTGGGCCCCGTCACGCATGCCCGAGGTCAACTCGCGCGAAGTCCCCAAGTGGATGGAGCCCAGCGACATAGCGGCCGTGGTCGCCGGGTTCGGCGCTGCCACCGCAGCAGCGGTCACCGCCGGATGTGACGGCGTGGAGGTCAACGCCGGGCAGCACAGCCTGGTGCGGCAGTTCATGTCCGGCCTCACCAATCAGCGCGACGATCTGTGGGGCCACGACCGCCTGCTGTTCGTCCGCGAGGTGCTCTCTGCCGTGCGCGCCGCAGCCGGTTCGGCGGTCGTCGGTTTGCGGCTCTCCTGCGACGAGATGGCACCGTGGGCGGGCATCACGCCCGATGCAGCGGCGGAGATCGTCGCTGCGCTCAGCGACGATCTCGACTACCTCGTGGTGGTCCGCGGTTCCATCTACACGGCGGAGAAGACCCGTCCGGACTTTCACGAACCCAGCGGATTCAACATCGGCCTGTGCCGCGACATGCGAGCCGCGGCTGGAGGCACACCGGTCTTCCTGCAGGGTTCCGTCGTCGACTGGGGCCAAGCGGAATGGGCGATCAGCGACGGCGTCTGTGACGCCGTCGAGATGACTCGGGCGCAGATCGCCGACCCAGACCTGGTCAACAAGCTGGCAACCGACACCGCCGACACGGTTCGCCCCTGCATCCGCTGCAACCAGACCTGCCAGGTCCGCGATGCCCGTAGCCCGATCGTCACCTGTGTGGGCGAGCCCACCAGCGGCCGCGAAACCCAAGACCCGAACTGGTATGCACCCACCGCACGGCCGCGCAACGTCGTCGTCGTCGGTGGTGGCGTGGCCGGCCTGGAGACTGCGCGGGTGGCGGCACTGCGTGGGCACCGGGTGCGCGTTGTCGAGCAGGCCGATCACCTTGGTGGAGTCGCCGCCACCGCCGGCCCTGGTGGACCACTCGTGCAGTGGCTGATCAGCGAGTGCGCGAGCGCTGGTGTGAGCATCGAGCTGGGTACCTCCGATGCGAACTCAGCGGCAGGAGAGGCCGTCGTGCAGTGCACGGGTGGCATGCCCGGCACACGGTCCTACGAGATCACGGAGGGCGCAATTGTCTTCGATGTCCTCGACGTGCATCGCGGCACGGCACTCCCCGATGGCCAGATAGCGCTGTTCGATCCCATCGGCGGCCCCATTGCCATTGCACTCGCGGAAACCCTGGGCACCCGCGCGATCCTGATCACCCAGGACCAGATCGCCGGCAATGAACTGTCCCGCACGGGCGACCTGGCGCCGGCGAACGTTCGCCTGCAGCAACAGGGCGCAACGATCGAGCGCCGCAGCCTGTTGCGCGTCGTGCGCGCCGGCGAGGTCGAACTGGAAGACCGCTTCAGCGGCGAACGCCGAATCGTGCCCTGCGCGGCCCTCGTCGATTGCGGTTTCCGCCTGCCCACGGAGCCGATCGTCGGCGCCGCCGCGCAGGCCGGCGACTGTGTTGCCCCCCGCACGATCCATGAGGCCATTCTCGAAGGCCGCAGGGTCGCGCTCGCTCTCTGACGCCGTGCTGCCCACTCCGTGGAGAGGACGCCAACTAGGGTCATCGCCGACATGAGCGCTGCCACGAAGAAACCCCGCGCCGTGGCGCGCCCAGCCGCCGTGCTGTGGGACATGGACGGCACCCTCGTCGACACCGAGCCGTACTGGATCGAGTGCGAGTACGAACTCGTCGCCGAATTCGGTGGCCACTGGGACCAGGAGAAGGCCCACTCGTTGGTCGGAAACGACCTGCGCGTGTCAGCTGCCATCCTGCGCGACCGGGGCGGTGTCGACATGCCGATCGACGACATCGTCAATCGCCTGCTCGACGGCGTCATCGACCGCGTACGACGCAAGGTGCCGTGGCGGCCCGGAGCGCGCGACACCCTGCTCGCCCTGCGCAAGGCCGGAATTCCGTGCGCGCTGGTCACCATGAGCTGGACCCGTTTCGCCGACGCCATCGTCCAGTCGCTGCCACGTGGCACGTTCGACGTGGTCATCACCGGCGACGAAGTCAAGAACGGCAAGCCGCACCCCGAGCCCTATCTGACAGCAGCCAATCGGTTGGGTGTCCGCGCCAAGGACTGCATCGCGATCGAGGATTCGCCGACTGGAATTGCCAGTGCGGTCGCGGCCGGGTGCCGCACATTCGCGGTCCCCAACGTGGTCGACATTGCCAATGGTCGCGGGTACACAGTCGTTCGTTCACTCCGCGAACTCGACGGTACACACCTCGGCATCGGAGCCGCCGCCACCAACGCTCGGCGCCGCAAGTCACGGCTGCGACCGCTGGTCGGTCTCGCCGTCGTCGCCGCGCTCGGCATCGGCGTTGCCGTCACCGTTCGCAACACCGCTGCTGCACCACCGCTGAAGGACATCCCGATCAGCGGCTGGGCGCCCTACTGGGTGATGCCCGAAGCGACCTCGACCATCAGCACGCACGGCAGCGCGCTGCACGAGGTCTCACCGTTCGGCTACTCATCCACCGGTGCCACCGACATCAGCTTCCCCGGGAGCGACCAGGAGTTGACCACGCTCGTCGAGACCATCCGCCAACGTGGAGCGAAGGTCATCCCCGCCATCACCGACGGCATGCCGGCCGGCGGCATGGCAGCGGTGCTCGCCGACCCCGAATCGCGCGCGCAGCACGTCACGGCCATCGTCGCACTCGCGCAGAAGAACGACTTCGACGGCATCGACATCGACTACGAAAAGTTCGCGTTCGTCGACGGCAGAAGGACATGGGCAACCACACGGCCGAACTGGGTGGCCTTCATCGACGAACTGTCGACAGCGATGCACTTCCTCGGCAAGGTGCTCACGGTCAGCATCCCTCCGATCTTCGACACAGGACGCAACGGTGACAGCGGCTACTGGGTCTATGACTATGCAGCAATGGGCAAACACGTCGACCGCATTCGCATCATGGCCTACGACTACTCCACCGACCGCCCGGGCCCGATTGCACCGCTCGCCTGGGTGCGCAGCACGGTGAAAGCAGCGAAGAAGGCAGTCGGCGACGACAGCAAGATCGTCCTGGGTGTGCCCATGTACGGCCGCAACTGGGTGGTGGGCACCACGGGCACATGCCCACCCGACGCCCCGGGCAAGGTCGACCCAAACCTCCGCGAGGTTGCCGCGCTCGTGGCGCAGTACGGGGCGACGGTCGTTCGTGACGAGAGCACGCACGAGTCCATGTTCACGTATCAACGTGAAAGCAACGACGGCGTCAACCGTTGCGTGCAGACCCGCGAGGTGCACTTCATGGACCCCGCCGACGTGCGCGCACGAGTCGACGTCGCACGCGAACAACGCATCGGTGGAGTCGTGCTGTGGGCGCTGGGCTATGACACAGACGCCGAGTGGGCCGCCATCGTCGACGTCGCTCGCCCGCGCGGCATCGTCGTACCCACCGGCTGAGATGCGGAATAGTTGCGCTCGCAACTATGTTGTAGAG
>DAORTY010000165.1:0-6111 GCA_035432905.1 Ilumatobacteraceae bacterium
AGCGGTTGAGGCCCATGCGGCCGACGCACTCCTGGTTGCACGACAGGCACAGCCGGATGTCGTCGGTGGCGCCGGCGCGGGCCTTGGCGGCAAAGTCGGGGTCGGCGATCTGCCCGCGTACGACACCGACGAGGTCGCAATGGCCGTCGGCGATGGCACGTTCTGCCTGCAACGGATCCTTGAAACGGCCGACGCCGACGACTGGCAGATCGACGGCCTTACGGAAGGCGGAGGGGATGAACATCGCATAGCCGGGCGGGATGTGCATGCTCGCTTCGATCATGAACAGGCTGGCGGTGGCGACGCCGATGGACGTGTTGATGTAGTCGACCTGGCCGGTGGCTTCGGCGATCTGAGCGATGCGCACCGCATCGTCGATGGTGGTGCCGCCCTCGATCAGTTCGTCACCGCACAGGCGCACACCGAGGGCGAGGCGGGTGCCGATGACCTTGCGGACCGCGGCCACGATCTCGACCAGCAGACGGGCCCGGTTCTCGATGCTGCCGCCGTACTGATCGGTGCGCTTGTTGGTGGCCTGGCTGAGGAAGCCACGCACGATGGAGCTGTGGCTGCACTGCAGTTCGATGCCGTCGAAGCCGCCCTCTGCGCAGTGCTCGGCGACCAGGGCGTAACCGGCGACGATCTCGTCGATCTCGGCGTGCGTGACGGCTTTGGGCACCTCACGAAAGAGCGGGTCGGCGACGGCGGACGGCGCCCACACCGGCAGGCGTGAGTACATGCTGCTGGCCTGGCCGCCGTTGTGGTTGATCTGAGCGAAGATCGGCACCCGGTGGCGGTGGACTGCCTCGGTGATGGCCCGGTAGCCGGGAATCACATCGCGGTGGAAGCCGTGGATCAGCTTCTCGTACGGCCAGTCGGTGGCGTGCGTGCTGTGTTCCTCGGTGATGATCAGGCCCGCCCCACCAGCGGCGCGAGCTGCGTAGTACGCGGCGTGCTGCTCGGTGGGCTTGCCGTCGCGGGCGTAGTTGGTGAGGTGCGCGCTGAACACGATGCGGTTACGTGCCGTCACCGGCCCCAGTTGCAACGGAGTCCACAGGTACCGGTACGACATCGCTCGTCACCCTAGCGAGCGGTGCGGGCGGGCAGTCAGGCGCAGGTGGAGCACGGTTCGTAGTGGCGGAACATCCAGTAGGTGACCGCAACGGCCGCCAGCGCCACCAGCGTGAGCAGGATCTTCAGCCAGCGCTTGGGCTGCGACCACACACCCAGCCGATACTCGGCGAACTGGTAGACGAAGGTGACTGCGCCAACGGCGATCGTGACGTGTAGCAGCGCGGCAAATGCGACGCCCGTGATGGCGCCAGCTTTTCGCAGGCCCGACGGCCACAGCAGACTCAAGATCAGCGGGATGATGACGGCTCCGAGACCGCCGGCGACGAGTTCGACGTACCACTTGCGGTTGCCCATCCACGGCAACCACTCGCCCTGATCGAAGAGGTCGATGGTGGCGAACCAGCCGAGTACTGCGATGGCCAGCAGGCTGACGTAGCCGAGACCGGCGCGGACCTTGGAGACGCTCCACGCGGTGGGGATGCTGACCGCGCTCCACACCATCCAGCGTCGGATGAGCGGCGTGCCGAGGTCGGCCATCGCGTCGCGGAATACTCGGTCCGCCTGCAATTGCGTGACCGCGTCGGGCGGCACCACCCAATCCGGCTCGTCGCCCTGGCTGAACGGCGGCGTCAGCGCGTCGTGTACCAGTGCGGCTGCCAGGTGCGTTCCGGTGCGCGGCACCAGCCACGTGAACAGCTGCGGCACGGACGTGAGATCGGTGGTGAACGTGCGCTTGTCGCGGGGTACCACGATGTCGCCCAGGTGGCGGTCGCGGTAGGCCAGTCGATGCTCGAGGTACCACTCCTCGCGCGACTCGTCGTCGGCATGGCGCAGCACGATGCACCATCGTTCGCCGGGCGCCGCATCGGGATCGTAGAAGCGACTGAGTTCTTGCTCGATCTCCATGGCACATGCTCGCGCAGATCGCCACGGTCGCGATTCCTGACAGACTTCGATCATGACCGACATGAACATGACCGACATGAACATGACCGAAGCCGAGCGCAGCGAGTTCCTTGCTGCCGTGCGCATAGGAGTGCTGGCCGTCGAGCACCCGGGCCACGGACCGCTGGCGCTGCCCATCTGGTACCAGTGGGAGGACGGGGTCGTGCTGATCAGCATGAGCGGAAGGTCGCTCAAGGCGCGTCTGCTGCGCGCCGCCGGCCGGGCCACGATGACCGTGCAGACGGAGACGCCTCCCTACAGCTACGTCAGCGTCGAAGGTCCCGTCGTCGTTGCCGGCGAATCGCGCGACAACCTGGCGATGGCCACGCGCTACCTCGGCCCCGAGCTGGGCAAGTGGTATGCCGACACGAACCCCAGCGACGAGGACACTGTGGTCGTACGCCTCACGCCCGAGAAGTGGCGCACCTGCGACTTCGGCAAAGGCATGGCCTGAATCGCGTATCGCGCGGCAGCGCGCGGGGGTCGCGTAACGTGGCCGCGTGAAGAACCTGAGTGGCAAAGTTGCAGTCATCACCGGTGGGGGCAGCGGTATCGGTCGCGCTCTGGCGCACGCGTTCGCCGCGCAGGGCATGAAGGTGGTGTTGGCCGACGTCGACGAGATCGCCATGCGCGCGGTAGAAGCCGAGTTGGCCGAGGGTGGCACAGAGGTGCTGCCGGTCGTGTGCGACACGTCGCTCGAGCCCAACGTCTACGCGCTGGCGCAGGCGACGCTCGATCGCTTCGGTGGTGCACACGTGCTGTGCAACAACGCCGGGGTGGCCGGCAGGGGCGACCCATGGACCGGCCCGATGTCGTCGTGGGAGTGGGTGGTGGGCATCAACCTGTACGGCGTGATCCACGGCATCCGCGCGTTTCTGCCGATCATGCAGGACCAGGGTGAAGGGCACATCGTCAACACCGCTTCGATGGCGGGCCTCCTCGCGGTGCCTGGTGTGGCGGCCTACAACGCCACCAAGACCGCAGTGGTCGCGATCACCGAGGGGCTGTTCCTGGAGATGAAGGGCACTGGCTCGCCGGTCGGTGTCAGCGTGCTGTGCCCGGGCTTCGTGAAGACCAACCTGGTCAACAGCCAGAAGTGGCAGCCACGCCTCGGTGCGGAGCCGCCGATGACCACCAGCACGATTGGGCAGATCGTCGAGCAGATGCTGACCGACGGGGTGGAGAACGGCGTCGATCCCGCAGGTATCGCCGCCGAGGTCGTCGACGCGATCCTCACCGATCGCTTCTGGATCCTGACCCACCCGGAGATGCGGCAGGCGCCGGTAGAGCGGATGCAGCGCGCCGCTGCACAGGAGAATCCTGCGTGACGACAGCGGGACCGCCGAAGGGCAAGCCGTCGCGCAAGGGCGGTACCCGCACCTCGGCCTTCGGTGTCGGCAAGCGCGAGGGACACGATTCCTCGCCCTTCTACGAACGCTTTCACGCGCCGGAGATCTCTGCCGACGCGACCATCGGTACCACCGCGTCGGTGGATCGCATCATCGTCGGCGACGCTCGCGACATGAGCGAGATCGCCGACAACTCAGTGGCGCTGGTGGTCACCTCGCCGCCCTACTTCGCCGGCAAGGCATACGAGGAGGCGTTGGGTGAGGGGCACATCCCGGCCACGTACGTGGAGTACCTGGTCATGCTGCGCGACGTGTTCGCGGAGTGTGCGCGGGTGTTGCAGCCGGGTGGGCGGATCGCCGTCAATGTGGCCAACCTCGGTCGTCGTCCGTACCGCTCGCTGGCCGCCGACGTGACCACGATCCTGCAGGACGAACTGCGGCTGCTGTTGCGCGGCGAGATCGTGTGGGTGAAGCAGCGCGGGGCTGCCGGCAACTGCGCGTGGGGCAGCTTTCAGCGACCGGGCAACCCGGTGCTGCGCGACCTCAGCGAGCGGGTGATCATCGCCTCCAAGGGTCGTTTCGACCGAGCCGTCGATGCGAAGGAACGTGCTCGTCTGGGCCTGCCCTCGGTCAGCACGATGAGTCGCGACGAGTTCATGGAGGCCACCGTCGATGTGTGGGAGATCCCACCGGAGAGCGCCGCTCGCGTCGGTCACCCTGCCCCCTTTCCGATAGCGCTGCCCGAGCGACTGATCCACATGAACACCTACGAGGGCGAGCTGGTCCTCGACCCGTTCATGGGTTCCGGTACGACCGGAGTGGCCGCTGTGCGCACCGGCCGCCACTTCATCGGCTTCGACACCGACGCCGCCTATGCAGCCGCGGCGATGATCCGCATTGGTGGCGAGTCGGCAGTGCCGCAGGTGCAGCTGACCGCTGGCTCGGGGCGGACGACCGATCCGATGTTGGGTGGCTGGGCGGCGAAGGATCTGGCGAAATCACTGCTCGACGACGCGGGGTACACCGAGATCAGCGACGAGGGCAAGGTGTTGACAGGCGTGCAGCCGACGCTGTCCGCGCTGGACGCGAAAGGCCGCCGCTGGTGGTTCGAAGTGGTTGGCGGTCGAACATCGAATCGGCCGGGTGCGCAGCGCATCGAGTTGCTGTGGCGAGCGATCGCCAAGGGCGCAATCGTGCACGAGGCGGACCCGACGGCTCGCTTCGGCGTGCTCACGGCGGGGCTGCCCGCGTCGGCGTCGGGTGGTACTGCGCTGAAGGCGGTCACGGGTCCGAAGAAGCCGGTGGCCGTGGTGGTCGACGTGATGTCGCCCGAGGCAGTCGCCACCCTGCGTGCCGTCGGCCGCTGAGGCCCTGCGAATCGTCACCGTGTCATGCGTTGACTGCGGCAGAGCTGCGAACTGGATGACGCGGTGAGGTAGAGGCCTGCGCTCAGAAGACGAATTTGGTGACGATGTAGATCGCGAGGCCGGCGAGGCCGCCGACGATGGTGCCGTTGATGCGGATGAACTGCAGATCGCGGCCGACCTGTAGCTCCAGCCGTTCGGCAGTTGCTTTGCCGTCCCACTTCTGCACGGTCGAGCTGATGATCTCGGCCACCTCGCCGCGGTAGTGATCGACCACGTAGCCGGCGGCGCGCTGCACCCACGCGTCGACCTTCTGCTGCAGCTCGGGCGCATCGTGCAGGCGCTCGCCGAGGTTGACCAGCGACCGGTCGAGACGCACCCGCAGTTCGCTGTTCGGGTCGTCGGTCGCAAGGAGCGTGCTCTGCTTCACCTCGCCCCACAACGACTGCAGCCAGGCCCGTACATCGCGGTGGGCGAGCAGTTCGTTCTTCAACTCCTCGCCCTTCGCCATCAGTTCAGGGTCGGCGCGAAGGCGGGCGGCAAACGCGACCACCCGTTGATCGATGGCCAGCCGTACCTCGTGCTTCGCATCGCTGCCGACGTCGGCGATGAAGCGGTGCACCGCGGTGTAGATCTTCTCGAAGATGCGATCGTCGAACTTCTCCGGTACCCACCACGGCGACTCCTGCTCCAGCCGGGCGCGGAAGGTGCTGCGGTTGTCGTCGAGGAAGCCGGCCAAGCCGGTGAGGACTGCGTCCAGCAATCGCTGGTGATGGCCGCCTTCCATCGCCACATCGAGCGCACGACCCATCAGTGGTGCGACCGGAGTGGTGCGAATCTTGCGTTCGATCAAGCCCTCGAGGGCGCTGCTCACGTCGCGATCGTCGAGAACCTCCAGGCTGCCGCGCAGTGCGTCGGCCACACCTTCGCCTGCTTTGCCGGCATTGGTGGGCTCGCTGAGCCAGGTGCCCAGCCGCTGGCCGACGTGAGCGTTGCCGAGCCGTTCGTCGAGCACTTCGCGGGTGAGGAAGTTCTCCTGCACGAACTCGCCGAGCGACTCGCCGATCTGGTCCTTGCGGTGGGGGATGATCGCCGTGTGCGGGATGGGGATGCCGAGCGGGTGACGGAAGAGTGCGGTGACCGCGAACCAGTCGGCCAGAGCACCGATCATTGCAGCCTCGGAGAAGGCCCGCACGTAGCCCAACCAGCCGTGGTTCGGCTCCTGCCACCGGGCCAGTACGAACACGGCGGTGACGAACACCAAGAGTCCGAGAGCGAGGCGCTTCATCCGCACCATCGCCGCCCTGCGGTCGCGATCGCTCGCCGACATCACGTCCATCACGCCGACCCTAACGGCGACGGCGGCCAGTGGAGGGCCA
>DAORTY010000165.1:6211-7767 GCA_035432905.1 Ilumatobacteraceae bacterium
GGTGGCTGCTGTCGGCACTCCTGGCTCCGCACCCGGGCCGGCACTTGGTAGCGCCCCCGCTTCACGCCTCTCGCGATTTCCTGCGCTCGGCTCGGTGCCCGATGTCAATGGCTTCCTACTGCCGCCTGGCTTCACGAGCCGCGTGATAGCGCGTAGCGGTCAGCTGGTGGCCGGAACGTCGTACACGTTCCTCAACAATCCCGATGGCGCGGGCATTGTGCCGCGCGCCGACGGTGGGTGGTGGCTGTTGTGGAACGGCGAGTCGTCGAATGGTGGCGGTGGTGTGGCCGCGTTGCGATTCGATGCCGGCGGCGCGTTTGTTGCGGCGCGGGGAGTGCTGACTGGGCTGAACCGTGCATGCGCCGGCGGCATCACGCCGTGGGACACATGGTTGGCCTGCGAGGAGGTCGATCACGGCACAGTGTGGGAGGTGGACCCGACCGGGGCTCGCCCTGCCACGCAGCATCTGGCGATGGGCAGGTTCGCGCATGAGGCCGCGGCGGTGGATGGCGCTCGGCGTGCGATCTACCTGTCCGAGGATGAACCCGACGGGTTCTTCTACCGCTACCGGTACCCGACATCGGGTCTCGCCGGCGGAGTGCTGGAGGCGGCGGTGGTCGATGGTGGCGGTGCCGTGACGTGGCTGGCGATTCCAGACCCGTCAGCTGCCGTCGTGCAGTGTCGAGCGCAGGTTGCGGCGACCCGCTTCAAGGGCGGCGAAGGCCTGTGCATCATGGACGGACGCCAGGTGTTCCTCACCACCAAGCACGACAATTTTGTGTGGCGCTACGACGTGGTCTCCGAGCACATGGAGGTGCTGTATCAGCCATCACCCGGCTCGGTCTTGAGCGGGGTGGACAACATCGCGGCCACACCCGGCCACGACCTGTTGGTCTGTGAGGACGGCGGGAACATGGAACTGGTAGCGGTCGAGCTCGACGGCCGCGCGACGGTGGTGGCGCGGCTCACCGGCCAGCCGAGCAGCGAGCTGACTGGTGTGAACGTGTCGCCCGACGGCCGCCGGGTCTACGTCGGTTCGCAGCGCGGAATCAGCTCGACCCAGGGCATCATCTACGAGATCACCGGCCCGTTTCCCTGGTAGCGCTACTCAGCGGGACAACGCTGCGGCGCAAAATACTCTGTTACACCCCTTGAGTACGGTTGTTCGTATGGACGTCGGGGCGGTGTGCGAGCGGATGCGGGCGGTCGCATCGGTGCGTGCTTCGACCGACGCGGATCGGTCAGCGCTCGAGGGCGGGTTGCGGTCGATTGCGGTTGTGAGGTCGTGGCTGACGGCTGCGGAGGCCGATCTGGCCTCACGGTTGGCAGATGTGTCGTCGTTTCCGGAGCAGGCTATTGCCGAGGCCGCACGTGGCTCGCACGGTGAGGCGAGCCGGGCGTTGGAGCGGGCGGGCACGTTGGGCGGTGTGCCGGCGCTGGCCGATGCCTTGGATGACGGCGACGTCACTGCGGGTCACGTCGATGCGGTGACCAAGGTGGCGAAAGGGTTGGAGGGCACTCAACGCGACAGGTTGTTGGAGCGCGCCGATCGGCTG
>DAORTY010000166.1:0-7687 GCA_035432905.1 Ilumatobacteraceae bacterium
GGCTCGACGTGGTATCCGCCGTCGACTACCTCTCGCGAGGCCACCGCCCCGGCCTTACCGTCTACGACGCACTTGAAGAGGCGCTCCGATGGCACATCGATGCGCTCGTTTCGGGCTACGAAGAGTTCTCCGCCATGGATGAGCGAGTCGACCTGCCATGGGACGACCCAGACCCGCTGCACACCGCGCTCGACCAGTTGGCTCTACACAACCCTCCCGCTGACGACGAGCAGTCGACGTCGGCGCATGCGTGTCACAGCGCCCTCGCACATTGGGTCCGGCAGATGGCCGACCAATACAACGACGGTTGCAGGTGGGCCCATCCAAGTTCAGCCATCTGAACTCAAAAGTGTTGTCGATTGTCATACTTGCTGCGCCGCCCGGAGCGGCACCTCTTGGGTCGAGTTGTGATGCTCACCAGGTTCGCGCCGATCCAGGGTGGGACACTTCGATCCGCGGTGCAACTGGTCCGGCCCGAAAGTGCTGAGCGGCTTGCTCGCCGAGAAGGACCGACCACCATGGACCAGCCATGATGTGGGGGTGGCGATACCGTGGGAATGGTCCGGGCGAAGAGCGACCGGATCGATCAAGATACTGACGTGGTGAGACTCAACCTGAAGGCTGTTGAGGAGCGTGTCGCACCTCTAGGGGAGCGCGAGTCGTACGACCGCGAGTTCATCTTCGAGCTGCTCTTGGCGTACGGGAAGCCGCAGAGCAACGTCACGCGCCTGCGCAATGGCTCGCTCAACGTCGCCAACGACAAGTCGACCGAGATCGCGCAGAAGAACGTCGTCTACTTCAAGGAGACCACCGGCGACCCGCTCGCCGTGATCGACGAATTGAGGACCTCGCCCACTGTGGTGCGGTACCGCACCCGCTTCGTGGTCGTCACCGATTACACGGAGCTGCTTGCCGTCGACACCAAGACCGGCGAGAACCTGATGATCCCGATCCGGGACGTCGACCAGCACTTCACGTTCTTCCTGCCCTGGGCAGGCATGGAGAAGGCGCAGTACGTCGCCGAGGCACACGCCGACGTCAAGGCCGCAGAGCGGATGGGCAAGCTCTTCGACGAGCTGCTCGCCGCCAACCCTGGGCTGCTCGAGGAATCACACGGCCGTCACGCCCTCAACATCTTCTTTACCCGTTTGTTGTTCTGCTTCTTCGCCGAAGACACCGGCATCTTTAACGAGAGCCAGTTCACCAACGCCGTCGGTTCCCACACCTTGGCAGACGGCTCAGACCTCGCCGACTTCCTTACCGACCTGTTCAGGGCGTTGGATACGGAGGACCCGGGGCAGAAGCCGCGCCATTTGGTCGGGTTCCCGTACGTTAACGGCCGACTGTTCACGATCAAGTCTGACCACGTGGTGCCAGCGTTCACGAGGAAGGCCCGCGACCTGCTCATCGAGTCCGGGAAGTTGATCTGGCGCGAGATCAACCCCGACATCTTCGGGTCCATGTTCCAGGCGGTCGTCAACCCAGACGAACGAAGTGATCTCGGACAGCACTACACATCAGTGCCGAACATCCTCAAGACCATCGAGCCGCTCTTCCTCGACGGTCTCCGCGAGCAGTTCGACGCCAGCTTCGACTCCGTTCGGAAACTCGAGGCTTTGCTTGAGCGGATCAGCGCTATCAAGGTGTTCGACCCCGCATGCGGGTCAGGCAACTTCCTCATCATCGCCTACAAGGAGCTGCGCAAACTCGAGCATGCAATCTTGGAACGCCTGGCGGACCTCGACGCGAAGCACCAGGTGTTGTTCGCCGAGTCGAGGATCAGCATCGAGAACTTCTACGGCATCGAACTCGCCGACTTCGCCACGGAGACTGCGATCCTGTCGCTCTGGATTGCGAAGCACCAGATGAACACCGAGTTCAAGGAGAAGTTCAACCTCTCGATCCCGCTGATCCCGCTCAAGGAGACCGGACAGATCCAGCAAGGAAACGCCAATCAACTCGATTGGAACACGGTCTGCCCCAACGACGGCGGAGAGATCTACCTCATTGGGAACCCGCCGTACTCCGGGGCAAAGACACAGACCAGAGATCAGAAGGCCGACTACGACCTCGTCTTCGGACCACGCCCGTACTCGAAGAATCTGGACTACATCGCGCTCTGGTTCGTCAAGGGTTCGGACTACATCGAGGGCACGAAGGCCGAGTTGGCGTTCGTCACCACCAACTCGGTCTCCCAGGGCGAACACGTCGGACTCATGTTTCCGATGATTTTCGCCAAAGGCATCGAGATCGGCTTCGCCTACACCTCCTTCAAATGGGAAAACAACGCCAAGCGCAACGCTGGCGTCACCGTCGCCGTCATTGGGCTCCGGACGAAGCGATCGGGGCCAAAGTACATCTACACCGACGATCTGCAGATCTCTGCGAGCAATATCAATGGCTACCTGGCAGACGGTGCGAACATCGTGATCGAGCGGCGTAAGACTCCGTTAGGCGCAAGCCGCCCCGAGATGGTGTTCGGCTCGATGCCTCGCGACGGAGGGGGCCTGATCCTTTCGCCAAACGAGCGTGAGCAGATGTTAGAAACTGATCCTCGGTGTGCGGCATTTATTAAGCGGTACACGGGATCATCTGAGGTGATCAATGACGGCGTGCGATATTGCCTCTGGATTCCGGATGACTTGGCGCCGCTTGCTCGTTCGATCGCGCCGATCGCGTCAAGGCTAGATCGGGTCGCCGCTGAGCGAGCGAAGAGCAAAGCCTCAAGTACCGCAGCGTACGCAGCAGTGCCGCACCGTTTTGTACAAATCAGTTACAAGCCGACAGACTCGATCATCGTTCCGAGTATCTCGTCAGGCCGCCGCGAATACATTCCGATCGGCTATCTCGGACCCGAGGTTGTCATTTCGAACAAGGGCTTCGCAGTGTACGACGCTCAGCCCTGGGTGTTCGCGTTGTTGACGTCGGCGATGCACATGGCTTGGACCCGGGCTGTCGGTGGGCGAATGCGTGAGGACTATCAATACTCAAACACCATCGTCTACAACAACTTTCCAGTGCCACCGATTAGTGATTCGGTGAAGGAGCGACTCACCGTCGCAGCGCTGCAAGTTCTTGACGTTCGCGAGTACCACTGCGAACGGACTCTCGCGGAGCTGTATGACCCCGATCTGATGCCCGGCGATCTTCGTGCGGCGCATGCTGAGGTCGACTTGCTGGTCGACTCGATCTTCTCCAACCGCAGCTACGCAACCGACGAGCAGCGGTTGTCGGAACTGTTCGCTATGTATGAGGCGATGAATGCGGAGGAGGCCGCGAAGGTCTCAGCTTCGAAGACGAGGGGGGCACGGAAGTGAACGCAAGCAAGAGGCCGGTCAACATCGTCGAAGTGACCTACGCCCGCACGGGCGGGTCGGTGCACACCGACGCGATGGGGATGCGCGAGATGCAGCAGCGCGTCTTCGCGAAGCGCGACGCACAGCACCTGCTGGTCAAGGCTCCGCCGGCCTCGGGCAAGTCGCGGGCGCTGATGTTCGTCGCGCTCGACAAGCTCTACAACCAGGGCCGCAAGAAGGTCATCGTCGCAGTGCCAGAGCGGTCGATCGGCGCGTCGTTCTCCTCGACGAATCTCACCACGTTCGGGTTCTTCGCCGACTGGGAGGTCAAGCCGGAGCACAACCTCTGCGACCCCGGCTCCTCGCAGGGCAAGGTCGGCGCGTTCATCGACTTCCTGAACGGTCCTGACGCGGCGCTGATCTGCACGCACGCGACGCTGCGGTTCGCGTTCGAGAAGGTAGCGCCCGATGCGTTCGACGGCACGGTATTGGCGATCGACGAGTTCCACCACGTGTCCGCCGACCTCGAGACCAGCCGCCTCGGCGCGCTGCTGCGCGACGTCATGAACGGCTCGGACGTGCACATCGTTGCGATGACGGGCTCGTACTTCCGCGGCGACTCGGTCCCAGTGCTTTCGGCCGAGGACGAAGCCCGGTTCACACCGGTCACCTTCAACTATTACGACCAGCTCAACGGGTACGAGTACCTGCACTCGCTGGGCATCGGCCACCACTTCTACCAGGGTCGCTACACGGACGCGATCGGCGAGGTCTTCGACCTGAGCAAGAAGACAATCATCCACATCCCGAATGTGAACTCGGGCGAGTCCACGAAGGACAAAGTCGAAGAGGTCGGGTTCATCATCGACTCGGTCGGCCACGTCGAGTCCACTGACCCCGACAACGGAGTCATCAGCATCCGCCGTGCCGACACCGGCCAGATCCTGCGCCTGGCAGACCTGGTGGACGACACGGACCAGAAGAAGCGCGCCGACACCCTGCACTACCTCTCCACGGTCGCCTCGAAGGACCGGGACGCCGTGGACGTGATCGTCGCGCTCGGGATGGCGAAGGAGGGCTTCGACTGGCCGTTCGCCGAGCATGCCCTCACTGTCGGCTACCGGGCATCGCTGACCGAGGTCATCCAGATCATCGGTCGCGTCACCCGCGACTCCCCCGGAAAGGAGCACGCCCAGTTCACGAACCTGATCGCCGAGCCCGACGCCTCCCAGAGCGAGGTGAAGGTGTCTGTGAACAACATGCTCAAGGCCATCACGGCCTCGCTGCTGATGGAGCAAGTGCTGGCACAGAACTTCGAGTTCAGGACCAAGCGCACCGGTGACGACGGCCCGACCCCGCCCGGCGTCATCAAGATTAAGGGCTTCAAGGAGCCCAGCACCGAACGGGTGAAGCAGATCGTCGAGACCGACCTCAACGACCTCAAGGCCACCATCCTGCAGGACGACACTTTCGCGAAGGCCGCCGCCGGATCGGTGGACCCGGAGACGACGAACAAAGTGCTGATCCCGAAGATCATCCGGGAGCGCTACCCCGACCTAGACGAGTCGCAGGTCGAAGAGCTGCGCCAGCAAGTGGTGGTGGACTCGGTGATCAAGAATGGTGAGGTCCGCGAGGTCGGCGACAAGCGGTTCATCAAGATGTCCGAGAAGTTCGTGAACATCGACGACATCAACATCAACCTGATCGATTCCGTCAACCCGTTCCAGCGGGCGTTCGAGGTCATCTCGAAGTCGGTCACGCCGTCGGTGCTGCGGATCATCTCCGATGCGATCACCGCGACCCGGGTCGAGGTCACCGAGGAGGAGGCGCTGGCGGCGTGGCCGAAGATCCAGCAGTGGGCCAAGGTGAACGGTCGCAAACCGAGCGTGCGCGCTGAGGAGCCGATTGAGAAGCGGTACGCAGAGGTGCTGCTCTTTCTGCAGAGAAAGAAGCAGGAGCGCGACGCAGCCGCACGCGCGACAAATTTGGACGACGAGTCGTGAGCGCCAGCGAGGAGATCGGACCGGCCGACGAGGTCTTCCCGGTGAGCATCGAAGCGATCCTCGACTCTGACCTCGACGGTCTCCTGGACACGCCTGAGAATCTCACCAAGGTCACCTCCGCCGATCGTCTGGAGCGGACCTTCCTGGACGTAGTTGAGTTCCGCCGTGCCCACGGTCGGATCCCGAGTTCGACGACGCGGGAGATCGCCGAGCGCAAGCTTGGCGCGCGCCTGGACGGCATCCTCGCTAACGACGAGAAGATTGCCGCGCTCAAAGCGCTGGACGAGTTCGGCCTCCTGGAGGCGCCGGCGGCCCCGGCGTCGATCGACGACCTGCTCGGCAGCGACGACTTCGACCTACTTGGGGACGAGTCGGGCCTGCTAGACGTCTCCGACCTGCCGGTACGCCGCCAGGTCTACGACGGCGGGCATGTCGCACGCCGGGACAAGGCGCAGGACTTCGAACAGTTCGAACCGCTCTTCAAGCAGAAGCACGCTGAGCTGCGCGAAGGGACGAACAAGCTGCTGCCGTACCCGGGGATGACCCGAATTGTGCCCGGGGCGTTCTTCGTCCTCAACGGCGTCATGCTGTTCATCGCCGAGGTCGGCGAGACCGAGTACAAGAAGTCGACGCTACGCGAGAACAAGCGCGAACGACTCCGGTGCATCTTCGAGAACGGCACCGAGTCGTCGATGTACCGCCAGTCGCTTGCGATCAGGCTGAGCGACGAGGACGGCCAAATCGTCGTCCCGTCCGCAGTACCCGAGATCCTGACTGATGACGAGGTGAGCGGCTACATCTACGTCCTTCGATCCCGTAGCGAAGATCCTCAGATCGCCGGCATCAAGGACCTGCACAAGATCGGCTTCACGCGTGACGCCGTGGAGAAGCGGGTCAAGTACGCCGAGAAGTCGCCGACGTACCTGATGGCTCCCGTCGACGTGGTCGCCAGCTACCGCACGTACAACATGCGTGTATCAGCGTTGGAGAACCTGCTGCATCGAGTCTTTGCCGAGGTTCAGCTGGACCTCACCCAGGCCGACCGCAAGGGTCGCGATTATGATCCGTCGGAGTGGTACGTCGTCCCCATCACGGTGATCGACCAGGCGATCGACCTGATCATCTCCGAAGACATAGTCCGCTTCGTCTACGACGCCAGGGCTCAGAAGCTCGTCGAACGTAGTTGATATCTCAGGCCCCGGAGCCTCCGGCAAACGCGTCCGCTAATGCAGATCCAGTCCGCTACTGACGCTCGAACTGGAGCAGACTGGCATTTCCGGTGTCGGAGTGAACCGCCGTCGTAGATGTTCGTGCGCAAGATGCTGGTCGGGGGCGGTTGGGTTTGGACCGAGTGGTTGGGTGCTGGTCACGCTCCAACGTTGGCGGTAGTCAGCGATGGCATTCAGTTGGGCGACAGCTTCGGGCTCGAGCTCGGTGGCCCATTGCGGAGCGAGACTGCCGATCGCAAGCCGCAGCCAATGTTCGCCAGCAGCGACTGCGACGTCGAGCGCACTTCCTGGAGTCGGGTCAAGGTTGCCAACGATGGTGGTGGTGTCGGGGCCCCACAGCTGGTTGGTGAGGAAGTTGGTGACTTCGGCGTACTCGACGATGTTGGGCCAGTTTTCGAGGATCCAGTGCCTGCGGGCGTGCTGGTTGTCGATGGCAGTCTTGAGCACCTCGGCGGTGTCGTCGAGCAGTTGCGGGTCGCCGCGACGAAGACGCTCGATGAGCGGCTGTTGATCGGCCGGGGCGGTCTCGAAGATCTGGTCGAGTTCGGTGCGCCGCGCGACGAGCTCGTGATGTGAGCGTCGATGGGGCCAGAGGACGTTGGGTGGATCGCGGTGGTCGAGAAAGGCTTTGGTGTGAACCAGCCGGGTGTTGAGCGCTTCCCACTCCACACTCGCCGCGTAGCCGAGCACGGGCAGCACGCCGACGTCATCTCCCTCGTGATAGTGCCGGGTTCGCCAGGTTGCGATGTCGCGCACGGCGGTTGTCCAGGTTTGGGTGCCGACCGGGTCGGCGGGTTGGTAGCCGACGAGGGTGGCGAGCCATTGGGGGTGATCGGCAATGAGGGTGTTCGTTGCGCGTTCGATGACGCGTCTGATGGCCTGTTGAACGTTGTCCGCTTCGCCTGGTCCGATGCCGTGCAGGGCGAGGCAGCTGGTCCAGGTGGCCAGCGTTGCGTCGGCTGCTTGGGTGACTTGAGCGAGGCGCAGGCGCGCAGTCTCAGGCAGCGAGCGAGGGGTCGCGTGTCCGTCGAGGATCTCGACTTCGTGCCAAGCGAGTGAGCGTTCGGCGCACTTGCCGTCGGCGGACAGGAACCCGACGAGTATCTCGCCGGCGGTGTCGTCGAGTCCGATGATGGTGCCGATGTTGTGCCGGTCGAGT
>DAORTY010000167.1:0-7682 GCA_035432905.1 Ilumatobacteraceae bacterium
CCGAGCTGGCGGCCTGGTGGCTCGACGTGGTCGCGCGGCATCGCGTGCGAGCCTCCACGTTGGGCACCTACAGCCAGCGCGTCGAGCGGATCACCAACACGATCGGCCAGCTGCCGGCGCGATCGTTGAAGCCGGAGCGCATCGCTTGCTGGCAGTCGGACTTGTTGAAGTCCGGGCTCGCGTCGGGGACGGTCGCGGACGTGCGGGTGACACTGCACCAGGTGCTCGAGCAGGCCGTGATCCACGAGCTGATCGCCTCCAATCCGGTCGATCGCGTGGCGGCGCCGAAGGTGGTCCGTGGTGCTCGACGCGCGCTCGTTTCAGAGGACGCGCGCCACCTGGTCGGTGCGGCGTCGGACGATCGGCTCGGCGCAGTCGTCGCGCTGCTGTTCGTGCAGGGCTGGCGAGTCTCCGAGGCGCTCGGGCTCGGTTGGGAGGATCTCGACCTCGATGCCGGCATCGCTGTGGTGCGTCGCGCCGGGATCTACGTCCACAAGGTCGGCATGGTGCTCGGCCCGACCAAGAACGCCGGCGCGTCGGGCACGCACCACCTGTCGGCGGGCGTGGTCGAGCTGTTACGAGAGCGCCGAAAGACGCAAGCAGCTGAGCGACTGGCGTGTCGCGAGGCGTGGCAGACGCACACCTACGAGGGGCAGACCGTGTCGCTGGTGTTCACCAACGAGCGTGGCGGCTTGGTCAACCGCCAGGCAGCAGCGAAGGCGGTGACGCGAGCGGCAACGCTAGCGGGCATCGACCCGAAGGGCATTGCAACCCACACCGGCCGGCGCACAGCCGTCACCGTGCTCTACGCGGAAGCCGGCCTCGACATCAGCGACATCGCAAGGTATGTCGGTCACAAAGGCGAGGCGACAACAGCCGGCTACGTGCGATCGCTGGGCGAACGGCCGAAGGCGACTGCTGCCAAGGCAGCGTCCATGCTGGACCCATATGCGAGACCGATTGATCTCGTCTCGGACTCGTCGGCGTCACCGTGACGAGCACAGCCAGAGGACGGATCCCCTCCATCGATGCGTCAACGCTTCTCACCGCCCGACTGATCGGGCTCGCTACGGTGCCGTCCCCTTCCCTGCAATCCGTGCCAGCCGAACGCCCCCGCCTACACGCTCGGTGTTTGACGAAGCTACAAGTCCTGTGACTCGAGCGTCGTCAGCGCACCCGACGCCTCGCGCGCTCGGTCTCGAAGTTCTGAGAGGCTGACCGCGTTCGAGTCTCTCCACGCCTCGAATCGTCCGCGCTCCCATTCCGACCGCTCCTCCGTTAGATGCACCTCTTGGTCGCAACGAAGGTCGGCTGCACGGACCATCCGTTCCTGGTCCGCGATGTCGCCGTCCAGGAAGTGGATGGTGGCATCCTGCGGTGACTCGAACTGGTCGTAGCCAGCGCTCGCCATACAACTCCGCCAGGCCGCCAGCTTGCTCTGCCCAACAGTGGACGCGAAGAATCCGTCGACCGCAGCATCGAGGGAATCGAGTACTGCTTGAGCCTCGCGGAAGAACGGATCAACGAGGTCGTGAACCGCTTTGAAGGACAGCGGAGCGCAGCCGGGTTGATCGTCAGTGCCGTCGAGTGCCAGATCGAAGCCGTCCACATGCTGGTTGGGATCGACGGCATTGGCCAAAGTTGGTGGGTGATAGCCGAATTCATTGGCCGTCTCCGCCCTGAGAGGGTTGATGGATCGGTAATAGCTTGGTCGCTCGTCGACAAACCTCACCTGGACGTAACGCAAGCCGGCACGGCGCATGCAGGCGGCGACGCGTCGCTGGTACTCGTCGTACGTGCGGCGATCGATGTCATGTACCGAGTCGAGGTCGAGATCGCGCTCTCTCCATTCCATCCCGACCGGATGAGCGGAGAGTGGTACTGAGCCCGCCGGCGTGCTGGCGAGCGAGGTCGTGCTGAGCAACGACACTCCGGTGCTCCCCGATCGACCTTCCATCGCCTCGCTTGACGAGCAGGAGGCCACCAGGGCGACCGAGACCCACCATGCTGTGAGCGGCGTCCTCAGCACAAACTGCTCGTGGTCGAGTTGTGTGACTCGGTGCTCTGGCTGATCAGTACCCATGTTGCGCCGTTGTATGGCGCTGAACCACCGCTGCCGCCGGTGTAGTTCGTCGATTTCCAGTAGCACGCCAGGGTGAAGATTGAGTTCCTGTTGCGGCCGTACCCGGTCGCATTGGCGACCGCAATGCTTCTTGTCCCGTCATCGAAGTAGTCGTTGAAGTACGAGTAGTCCTGCAGCACCGCATACCCGTAGTAGATCGCGCCGGAATTCACCCATGAGACACAGATGTTGCCGGAGCTGCAGATCTGCGGACCGGACGCGTCGGCCGGCTTTGATCCCGCCAGCGCAGCGCCGACGAGCAGGAGGGTGACAACGAGTGAACCGCGCAACAGCCTGTGCGTCGACGAACGGCCCTCTTCGACCGCGTGCTGTTCAGGATTGGCCATCAGTTCACCTCCGATTGACATCGACTCACCGAGCCTGATGCATGTCAGTGTCGGTCGACACGAAAGTGTTCTCGACAGACTTGAACCGGTGACGTATGCACCGCCGGGTCGCGCGCGGCGGTGCCCTAGCTCGCCGCTGTCCACAACCGCGACATCGCTACGCCGCGTCGGCGTGCGGGCGTCGGGCCATCTCTGAAGCAAGGGGAACGCGACGCGGTCTACCGACGGTGTTGGTCGGCGGCACGTCCTTCTTCGCTCGACGCTTACTCGGCAGCGAGGCTGGTCACCTCTCGCAGCTCACTGGGAACCCCGCAGTAGGCACATAAGACTTCGTATAAGTGTTCATTGCATCTTGAGCAGAACACTTATACCCTTGTCCTGTGGCCGCGTCGACTGCCTCCAGGAACGCCGTCCGCCGATGGGGGGCAGGAACAGCGGCGATCGCCCGCGCCCTGATCGCTGCGAAGGAGCCGCTGACCGGCGTGGCGCTGGCCGAAGCGGTCGGGGTCAGCCAACCGCGAGCGTCGCAGGTCATCCGGCAGCTGGCGGAGCAAACGGCGGTACGAGCCACGGATGATGGGTACGTCGGTCGATCAGCGAAGCTGCTCGACCTGTACGAGCGGCGCGCTCGCCCAGCGCTCGTACAGGCCGAGTCGTTCTGGTACAGCACGCGGCCCCTGTCAGATCAGGCGGCTCGAGTCCTTCGCCTGGCGCGTGCCACCAAGACCGATGTTGCCTTCTCGGCCGACCTTGGGCCGGATCTTCTGGTGCCATGGCGACACCCCACGCTCGCAGTCGTCTACGCAAGCGAGGCGTTGGACTTGAGCGCCGCAGGGTTCGTGCCGGCAGAAGGCCGCCCGGACGCGAGCGCGATCGTGCGCTGGACGACCGATCGGACGCTGCTCGCTCCGTCCCCTCCGTGGCCGAGGTTCGTCGACGACATCCCGCTGACCGACCCGACCCAGCAGTGGTGGGACCTGCTCGATCTCGGTGGCGAGGACCGTCGGGAGGCCGCCGACCGACTGCGCGCTGCGATCATCGCCCACACGATTCCGGGTGGAGCATGAGCGCGAAGGTCGTGCTCTCCAGCCTCTCAGCGGCGATGGACGGTGGGTTCACCGCGATCGCGGACGTCAGTCAGGCGATGGCGTCCGCCGGAGCGGAGAACGATTACCGACTGATCGGTGGCGTGACCGTGATGCTGCACATCCAACGACTCGGACTCGACCTCCCGCTGCGCGCGACCGGTGACGCGGACTTCGGCGTTCCACCGCACGTGCTCCGTCGACCCGACCTCGTCGAGGCAATCGAACGACTGGGGTACCAGAAGGTGTTCGGGAACCGATGGGAACGGCAGGTCGACGAGCGTCGCGTCGCCGCGGTCGACCTGCTCGTGCCTTCGTACCGATCGCGTGCCCGCGACACGGTCACGGTGGGAGATGTCGTGACAACCGAGGTGCCGGGCCTCGCGGAAGCACTGCGCAGGCCGGGCATCAAGGTCGACGCTGAGCTTCGGCTCACGGACGGCGCCCGACTGGAGACGACCGTCGTGCTCCCCGATGCGATCGGGACCTTGGCCATGAAGGGACTCGTCCGGGCAGTGCGCACGGAGTGGCGAGACGCCGAGGACCTTTGGCGCTGTCTCGAGATTGCTGCCGCTGAGGGCGTCGAGCCGCCCGAATTCGATGACAGCGCAACGCTTCGCGATCTGCGCCTGGTGTTGTGGCGAGAGCTCGGAGCAGGCGGCGCTGCTGTCGGCGCCCTGGCCGAACGCCTGCAGGACGACGCAGCGGCGCGGCTCCGCACACGCCTTCGTGCCTTGTTGGCCGAAGTGGTCGGCCAGTACTGATGTGCGAGACGGACGGCACGATTGGCGTGATGATGAGACGCGTGACCTCCGGTCCACAGGACGGCGCGCACCGGGGTGCAGTTGCGCAGAGGACGAACCGCGCCCGGCCGCGGTGGGAAGAGTGTCGACCTCGACGCAGGGGTGGCGATCGTCCCCCTCGCCGGGACTAGGTCCACAAAGTCGGCGTGGTGCTCGACCCGACAAAGAACGCGGGCCGTGTGCGGTCGATTGGTGAGCGTCCCAAGGCGAACGCAGCGATTGCCGCGTCGATGCTGAACACTTGTTCCCAGCGCCAGTATCAGGACGTGGGCTCAGCCTTCAACCAGACCCGCCAATGTGCTTCGATACGCGTCATCGCACGGGAAGGTCAGCGTTGCGATACGTCGTTCATCGGATCGCACATCCTCGATGTCCTCGGCGGTATCTCCGTTTGCGCGGGGGACGAACGAGACGACGAGGTCGTCGAGGGACGCAGCTTGGATGCCGACCTCGCCGACGCACGATCGCCAGGTCGCGATCGCTTGGCTGAACTCAGCAGATGTGCGAACCCGCTCGAACTTCTCGTTGAAGGACTTCGTCATCGCTGCGACGCCAGCGGTCTCGTCGGTCGCCGCTGCGGACTCGCACCTCTGGTATGCGTCAGAGTAGCGGGCCTGGCCAACCCTCGTGAGCGACGACATGTAGTGAAGGTTCTTCTCTTCGGCCGGATCAGATCCGGGACGGTGCCCAACGGTGAACGTAGTCGAGACGCCGAATCCGAACTCCTTGGCGAAGTCGAGCGAACCACGATCGGGCCCGTCGTACAGCGTCACTCCGGACGCTGGATCCGGCTGATACCACTCGAACCCCTGATCGCGCATACACGCCTCGACAGCCGCATTCACTTGCCGCGTAGACTCGATGGCCAACTCGTTCTGTTCGGTCGCCGTACCGAAACCAAGCAGCACTCGCTCGACACTGTCATAGCTCAGAGTGCCTCTGTTGTCCTTCGCTGAGCACCCAAAGACAAACACCACGAGGACGAGACCAGCAAGGTCGCGACCAAGCCCGCGCCATCGCATGTCGAACCGCCTCAGACTTTCCACCAACTGAAGCCGTTGTCGACGATCGCATAGTTGTAGGGAGCCACGCAGGTCTTCACGGATGCGGCCCACGGCGCGGTGACATTGCCGAACTGCCAATTGATCGTCGGACTTCCAGACGTCCGACAGCCAGCGACGGCTTGGAGGCGCTCATTGCCCCCACCCGACGCGATCCATTCAGCTCTCGCCCACTTGGGCGTGGGCGAGTAGGTCTTGTAGATCACCGTGTAACACGGCGACCCGCAGTTCGCTGGAGTCTCATTTCCTGAACCGAGCGTCGCGTCCACAGACGTCACGCCGAGCAGCGACGACACCAACGCCGCGGCCGCTGCGACCTTGACCGCCGTAGCGCATCTTGTTGACAACCTCATGTCGATCTACCTCCTGTCGTCGATCCCTTCCGGAGTGCAGTTGAATCACCGAAGGACTTCACGTGTTCAGTGTCGAATGGCCATGATCTGTTCCAATTGGAACTCCTCGAACCTGCACAAAGCCGGTGGGACGCGGCAGGCAAAGGCAGGGCGCGAGGGTTCCGACCCGCCCTGCGAGCCACTCGTTCCGCCAGAAGGTGCACACCGGAGAACTCTGGATGGGCAACCGATGTTCGGCGCGGCCTGACACCTTGTCAGCGATGACGCAGTGTTCAACGGTTGTTCCGAGCTTCAGCGCTCCGAGAGAGCTCGCGACTACGAACGAACCACTACGTCAGCCACGTGGCACGCCCGACCGTGACCGCGGGTCACATCAGTTGCTGCATTCGCGTTGGAGGCGCTCGCGGATGTAGCGGCGTAGCTCGCCCACGGGGATGCGACGTGAGCGGCCGATGTGGACCGAGGCGAGCTGGCCGGTGGTGAGCAGGTCGTAAAGCGACCCTCGGCTGACGGAGAGGAACCGGGCAGCGTCCGGCAGGGTGACGAGGCGGAGATCATCGTCGAGGTCGGCGAGGTCAGCTCCAGTGGCGTGCATCGGATGCTCCTTCTGATCGTGCGAGTACACCGGGATACAGAGGCGCGTTTCGCTCGGGCGCAGCACTTTGCCGGCAGATTTCTCACGCGATCGCGTCGACAGTCGCGATGCCCTCACGCGACTGACCACGCGATCGCGTCACCTCAACGCGATCGACCACGCGACTGTGCGCGCCGTCGCGTGGTCAGCAACATCGCTGGCGCACCTTTGGCCTCTCAGGCCGACATCAGGTCGGCCTCGACGCGCCGGAGGCCCTCATGCCCTGCCCCTCACTCCGCTTGGTACTCAGCCAGGCGTGGCCCAACTCGCTCGTCCGCGACTCGAAGCTCGCGAGCCACAGCTCGCCGCTCAACGCCGGCGCTTCGCCAGAGACCTACGGGCAGGCCCCGAGTGCCTCGGCCGCCGGAGGCGCACGCGACTGTCGACGCAGCGACGCCCCCGCAGCCGTGATGCAAGTGCGTCCACTTCCTGTCGTGTCCGGCACCGCCGGCTCGAGCCCGTTCGGTCAATCGCCGTTCGACGGCCCGGGATGGTCGTGATGTTGTCGCTGGCGAAGCTTGGTCGGGGCAGCGAGGGTTACTACCTCGACGCAGTCGCGAAGGGTGCAGAGGATTACTACGTGGGTCGCGGTGAGGCGCCGGGGTACTGGGCCGGTCGGGGAGCCGAGCTGCTCGGCCTCGACGGTGAGGTGACGCCCGAGGCGCTGCGAGCGATCCTCGCCGGCACCGCTCCCGACGGCTCGATGCTCGGGGCGGGCAACCGAACCGTGCCGGGCTTCGACCTCACCTTCTCGGTGCCGAAGTCGGTGTCGGTGCTCGCCGCGCTCCGACCTGAGCTGTCGGAACAGATCGTCGACGCGTGCGAGATCGCGGTCGCTCGGTCGATCGCATGGCTGGAGGACAACGCGTGCTTCAGCCGGCGCGGCCACAACGGTGTCGAGCACGTCGACGGCGATGGCTACATCGCTGCCGCGTTCCGTCACCGCACCAGCCGGGCCGGCGACCCACAGCTCCACTGGCACGTGCTCGTCGCCAACACGACCCGCGGGCCGGACGGCCGGTGGCGCACCCTCGACGGCACGCGTGTCTACCCGGCGCTGCGCACCGCGGGCTTCCTGTTCGAGGCCGAGATGCGCCACGAGCTGACCAACCGCTTCGGCGTCCAGTGGCGGCCGGCGCGCAACGGCATCTCCGAGATCGACGGCGCTCCCGCCGCCGTACTGCGGCACTTCTCCAAGCGGCGAAGCCAGATCGAGGATCGCCTCGCGATCAAGGGCTACTCCAGCGGTCGGGCCGCGCAGGTCGCGGCGCTCAGCA
>DAORTY010000168.1:0-7629 GCA_035432905.1 Ilumatobacteraceae bacterium
CATCATGGGCGGGGTCAACTTCTTGATGCACGGTGCCGGGTGGATGGAAGGCGGCTTGCACGCCAGCCTGGGCAAGATGGTGCTCGACGCCGATCTGCTGGCAATGGTCGCGGCGATGCTCGAGCCGGTGGAAGTCACGGCCGAAACACTTGCCATCGACACCATCGAGGAGGTCGGCCCTGGTGGCCACTTCTTCGGCACGCAGCACACCCAAGACCGCTTCCGCCACGCGTTCTACAAGCCGCTCGTCTCGGACTGGCGCAACTACGAATCGTGGCAGGAGGCAGGTAGCCCGACGGCGGACCAAAAGGTCGAACGCCTCGTCACCCAGTATCTGGACGCCTACGAGCCGCCGGCAATGGACCCGGCGGTCAAAGCCGAGCTACGAGCCTTCGTCGACCGTCGTGTCGCCGAGGGTGGCGTCGCCACCGACTACTGATCCATCCACGAACACGACGTACACAGATGTCAACAGGGGGAATGCAATGAAGTCATCAGCACAGGTGGTCGTCGTCGGCGGAGGTGTGGTCGGTGCGAGCGTGCTCTACCACCTCACCAAGGCGGGTTGGACCGATGTCGTGCTGTTGGAACGCAAGCAGCTCACCGCTGGCAGCACATGGCATGCGGCCGGTGGAATGCACACGCTCAACGGCGACCCCAACGTGGCGCGCCTGCAGCAGTACACGGTCAACCTCTACAAGGAGATCGAGAAGGAATCCGGCCAGGACTGCGGCATCCACCTGCCCGGCGGCATTCAGCTGGCCGACACGCCCGAGCGTCTCGACTGGTTGCGCATGGCGCAGGCACGCGGCCGCTACCTGGGCATGCACATGGAAATCATCTCCATGAAGGAAGCCAAAGAACTGAACCCGCTGCTGGAGGAGCGCTTCTTCGTCGGGGCCCTGTACGACGAGGACGAGGGCAGCGTCGACCCGTACGGCGTCACGCACGCCTACGCGATCTGTGCGAAGAACCGTGGCGCCGGGGTCTACACGGACACCTGGGTGACCGATCTTCAGCAACGCCAGGACGGCACGTGGGACGTGATCACCGACCGCGACCACACCATCCACGCCGAACACGTGGTCAATGCCGGCGGGCTGTGGGCACGCGAAGTCGGCCGGATGGCCGGCCTTGAGCTGCCGGTGCTCGCAATGGAGCATCACTACCTGATGACCGAACCGATGCCGGAAGTCATCGAGTACAACGCAACTCGCGGCCGCGAGTTGCCGCACATGATCGACTTCGCCGGCGAGATCTACGCCCGCCAGGAGGGTCAGAGCATCCTGCTGGGCACCTACGAACAGGACAACCGTCCGTGGGCGCCGAAGGAGACGCCATGGGACTTCGTCTTCCAACTGCTCCCCCACGACCTCGACCGCATCGCACCAGAGCTGGAGAAGGCGTTCGAGCACTTCCCACTCGTCGGCAAAGCAGGCATCAAGAAGTTCGTCAACGGTCCGTTCACCTTCAGCCCCGATGGCAACCCGCTGATCGGCCCGATCAAGGGCATGCGTGGCATGTGGATGGCCAATGCGGTGATGGCCGGCCTCTCGCAGGGTGGGGGTGTGGGCCTCTCACTGGCGAACTGGATGGTGCACGGCGACCCCGGCGCCGACATCTGGGGAATGGACGTGGCGCGCTACGGCGATTACGCGACGCTTGCGTACACCAATGCGAAGGTGCGCGAGAACTATTCCCGTCGGTTCCGCATCACGTTCCCCAACGAAGAGCTCACGGCTGCCCGCCCGCTGCACACCACACCCATTTACGACCGTCTCACCGATCACAACGCGGTGTGGGGGGCGGGCTTCGGCCTCGAACACCCGCTGTGGTTCCAGGAGCCCGGCATGGAACCAACCGAGAACGTCACCTTCTACCGCTCGAACGCGTTCGAGGTCGTGGCCCAAGAATCGCGGGCTGTTCGTGAGCGGGTTGGCTTCAGCGAGGCATCGAACTTCGCCAAGTACAAGGTCAGTGGGCCGGGAGCCGCCGAGTGGCTGCAGGGACTGTTCACCAATCGCCTGCCCAAGATCGGGCGAACCAACCTCACCGCGATGCTGAACCCGCAAGGCCGCATCGAGGGTGAGTTCTCCGTCTCGCGGATCAGCGATGACGAGTTCTTCCTGTTCGGCTCACAGGCCGCCGAAGTACATCACCCGCGGTGGTTTCTCGCGCATCTGCCGGAGAACACGGAGATCCGCTTCGAAGTGCTCGCGCTTTCGATGGTCGGTCTGACGATTGCAGGGCCCCGCTCGCGAGACGTGCTGCAGAAGCTGACCGACACGTCACTGGCGTCGAAGGACTTCCCGTTCATGGCCTTCCGCCGAGTCGACATCGGCATGGCGCCGGTGTGGCTGTCGCGGATGACGTACACAGGCGACCTGGGCTACGAGATCTGGATGCAGCCCGAGTACCAGCGATATCTGTTCGACCTCATCTGGGAGGCGGGCCGCGAGTTCGACATGCGCCTTTTCGGCTTCCGCTCGCTGATCACCATGCGCCTGGAGAAGAACTTCGGCACCTGGTTCCGCGAGTTCCGGCCCATCTACACACCGCTCGAAGCAGGTATGGACCGGGTACTCAAGCTCGACCACGACTTCATCGGTCGCGAGGCCGTGGAAGCCGAGATCGCTGCCGGTGGCCCGAAGCGCAAGCTGGTGATGTTCAAGGTCGACGTCGACCCGGAAGCCCCCGCCGACGTGCTCGGCGACGAGCCGGTGTGGCACCGCGGCGCCAACGGTGATGAGGTCGTCGGCTGGATCACTTCTGGCGGCTACGCACACTTCAGCGGCGTCTCGCTGGCATTGGGCTACATCCCCGCCGAACTGGCGACGGACGGCAACGAGTTCGAGATCGAAATCATCGGCCGCCGCCGCCCGGCGACCTTGCAACACGAGCCGGTGCTCGACCCGCAGGGTCTGCGCATGCGTGCGTGACGATCGCCGCATCATGATGCAGTGATGTAGCATCATCAGCATGCGAACGACGATCGATCTTCCCGACGATCTGCACGCGCTCGCAACATCAGTTGCTCGAGATCGTGGTTGCACGTTGTCCGCGGCTGTCGTCGATCTCATCAAACGCGGCCTTGGCGGGCAGGTTCGGGTCGAGCAGGTCGACGCACGAACCGGCTTTCCCCTGCTGGCATCCGGACATGCGGTCAGTAGCGACGATGTCCGAGACCTGCTGGACGATGAATTGTGATGTACCTTCTCGACGCCAACGTACTGATCGCACTGGTCGACCCAGATCACGTACACCACCAGGCGGCCAGTGTCTGGCTTTCCAGCCACGAACAACCCTTCGCCACCTGCCCGATCACCCAGGGTGCGCTGGTTCGCTACCTTCTCCGGCAAGGACACGCGGCGGCAACCGTCGGCCCGGCGCTGCGTCGAATCGCAGGCCTTGCACGCCATCGTTTCTGCCCGGACGACGTTGCATTCTACGAGGACATGCTGACCGGCGTGCTCGGCCACCGGCAGGTCACCGACGCCTACCTCTGTCATCTGTCAGCAGCACACGAATGCCTGGTCGCCACCTACGACCGTGGGCTGGTGGCCACCCACCCGACTCACGCAGTGCTCGTGCCCTCCTCGTAGGCCCCCAGGTCATCACTTCTGTCCGGAATTCACGGTGCACTCGTACAAGGAATAGGTCCGAAGCGGTTGACCTGCCAAACCAGTCGCACTAGGTTCGCACCACGACTGTTTCAGGGTCGCTCATTCAAGGGGGAATGCATCCATGGACAACGAAGCTACTCACGGTCTCCAGTTACGAGGCCAGTTCACTCGTCGTCAACTCGTTGGGGCCGGTCTCGCGATCCCCGCCATCGGCGTGATAATGGCGGCGTGCGGCGACGACAAGGCCGACACGAAGACCACCAACCCCGTTGTCGGCGGCGACACCACTGTCGCTCCTGGTGGCACCGGTGGCGAGCCCGTTGCCGGCGGCACCATCCGCGTTGCCATCCTCAAGCCTTCCAGCCCGCTCGACCCGATCGCCATGGTCGACCTGGGCACATACAACGTGATCTCGCAGTCCTTCGAGTACCTCACCGGCCCTGATGGCGCCGACATCGGCCCCATGTTGGCTACCGAGTGGACTGCGAATGCCGACTCGACCGAGTGGACGTTCAAGCTCCGTGACGGCGTCAAGTGGCACGATGGCACCGCCTTCACGTCTGCCGACGTCGTTGCCACCATGGTCCGCATCGCCGCGGCCGGCGACGCTCTCGGTGGTGCGCTACCCATCGAGGACGACCCCGACGCACCGCCCCCGCAGGGAGACGATGGTCCGACACAGCGCCTCGTCGAGGGAGCCGTGACTGCCCCCGACGACTTGACGATCGTGATCAAACTCGACTCGCCCAACGCCAGCCTCCCCTACCTGGTGTCGTTGTTCAACCCGCAGTCCGCAATCACACCGGCCAACTACGCTGCGGGCTCCACGCTCGACGCGACACCCGCCGGCACCGGACCCTGGATCCTCGATACGTACGACCCCAACGTGGGCATCAAGTGGAAGCGCAACGACAACTGGTGGGGCGGCGCCCTCGCACTCGAGTCGGTCGACATGCAGTTCTTCTCGGATCTGGCCGCTCAGGTCACCGCCATGTCCGCCGGCTCCGTGGATGCCATTCAGCAGTTCTCGGTCGTGGGTGGCGATGCGCTGCTCAACGATGCGAACTTCAACGTTGTCGAGATCGATGCCTCCAACCACCGTGAAATTTGGATGGGGTGCGACGAGGGCCAGTTCACTGACAAGCGCGTCCGTCAAGCTTTTGCTCTGGGCATCGACCGCGAAGAACTGGTGCAGACCCTGTTCGCCGGAAAGGCCAAAGTAGCCAACGACCACGTCGTCTTCGACCTGTGGCCGTACTACAACCCCGACGCAGTCAAGCAGCGCGTTCGCGACACCGATGCCGCCAAGGCGCTCCTGGCTGATGCGGGCTTCCCTGACGGCATCAAGGCCACGCTGAATGCCGTTGATTTCCAGGAAATCCCCCAGCTTGCCGAATTGCTGCAGTTGCAATTGGCCGACGCTGGGTTCGACCTGACGCTCAACGTCGAGTCGGGCGCCACCTTCTACGGCACGCAGTGGTGCGTCACCTACCCGTGTGCCGGCTCTGCCGAATTGGGCATTGTCGACTACGGCCACCGTCCCACACCCGACGTCTTCCTGACGAAGGCGTACAGGACCGGCGGTGACTGGAACAGCTCGCAGTACTCGAACAAGGAACTCGACGCGGCGATCCTGGACTTCCAATCGACTGCCGAACTCGAGGGTCGCAAAGCTGCGTCCGGCAAGATCGAGGCCATCTCCAATGAGGACGTGCCGGTGGCAGTTGCCTATCGGTACAACTTCCTGGCGGGTTTCTCGAAGAGGTTCACCGGCGTCGAGTTCTCGGCACTCGGACAAACATTGCTGCAGAAGGCCGCCACGGCCTGACCTGCCTGGGCGAGAGGGGGCTGGCCGCGGGTTGCGGCCGGCCCCCTCTCGACTGTTCGCACGTTCCGACAACCCAGCCATCACGGCGAAGGACGGCCAATGTTTCGATACATCGTCAAGCGAGTATTGCTCTCCATCGTCACACTCTGGTTGTTGGCAACCATCGTCTTCTTGATGACGTGGTTCCTACCGAGTGACTCCGCTCGCCTGATCCTGGGGGCTCAGGCACCGCAGGCGTCCGTTGCCCAGTTCCGTATCGCCAATGGCCTCAACGACCCATTTCTCACGCAGTACTTCCGGTTGATCAAAGGGCTGTTCACGTTCGACTTCGGTCACTCGTGGAAGTACCCGCAGTTCGGCGTGTGGGAGTACTTGCGCAGCCCGCTCGGCAAGACCGCCAAGATCGCCATCCTCGCGTTGATCATCACCACCCCGATATCCATCGGAGGCGGCTTGATCGCCGCCAAGTACCGTGATCGCAAGACGGACCGGTTCATCGTCCTGTTCGGCTTGGCCGCCTCGTCCATCCCCGAGTTCGTCACCTGCGCCCTTCTGGCGGTCGGCGTTGGCCTCAAACTGGGCTGGCTGGCTCCGGTCTACAGTTCGAACGCCGAGCGCCTGTCGCTGTTCGGTCAACTGCAATACCTGCTGATCCCGGCGTTCGCCCTGGCGCTCGCCTACTTCGGCTACATCGCTCGCATGATGCGCGCCGGTACAATTCAGGCGCTCGATTCGGACTATGTCCGCACGGCGTCCATGAAGGGCCTCTCCAGCGGACAGGTGATGCGTCGCCATGTGTTGCGCAACGCAGTCGCTCCCACGATCACTGTCATGTCGGTGCAGGTGGGCTATCTCATCAGCGGCATCTTGGGTGTCGAGTACATCTACAACTACCCGGGTTTCTCGCGTGTGTTGCTCGATGCATCCACCCAGGGCGACCTACCGGTACTGCAGGTCGCGGTGATCATCTCGGCGTTGGTCTACATGGTCGCCACGCTGTTCGCCGATCTGTTCATCGCCTGGCTCAACCCACGGGCCCGTCTGGAACTGGGGTCGTCATGACCGACACCGCCACACCGCCGGCACCGAATACCCCGCCGACTCCGAACGTGCTCGAGGCCTCCATGGCCGAACGCAAGACCGCCCGACGCGAGCGCTGGCATCTGCTGCGTCGCCGACCGGGCTTCATCATTGGTGTGTTCATCGCCGGCTTCTGGACCACCTGCGCCGTGCTCGGCGACCGCATCACACCGTTCGATCCGTTCAAGGACCGCGACGGCCTCAGCTGCGGCCGGGCACCGTGCCCACCCAGCAGTGCGCACTGGTTCGGCACCGACAAGATCGGCCGCGACATTCTCTCGCGCGTGATGATGGGTGCGCGCGACCTGCTGACGGTCGCGCCGGTTGCCGCTGTGCTCTCGATCGTCTTCGGCACCATTCTGGGGATGCTGATGGGCTACTACCGCGGTGTCGTCGACAACGTTCTCAGCCGCATCGTCGAGGCCTTTCTCGCACTGCCGGTCGTGATGGTGGGCCTCTTCATCCTCACCCTCAGTAAGGACAGTGCGGTACTCGACACCATCAGTTTCGGCTCGCGGAACGTCATCATCATCTACGTGGTGGCGCTGCTGTTCACTCCCATCGTGGCCCGTACCGTTCGCGCCACCGTGATGGGCGAACGCGACCTCGACTACGTCGTCTCGGCGAAACTGCGCGGCGAATCCAGCATGTTCATCATGACCCGCGAGATTCTGCCCAACATCACGGCGCCGATCATCGTCGAGTTCACCGTGCGTATCGGCTACTCCATCTTCACGGTCGCCACGCTCAGCCTGCTCGGCGTCGGCCTGCAACGCCCATCGCCCGACTGGGGTCTGGCCATCGCCGAGGGCCGCGATCTGCTGCCGGCCGACCAGTGGTGGCCAGTGACGTTTCCCGCCATCGCCATTGCCACGCTGGTCGTGGCCGTCAACCTGATAGCCGACTCGATCCAGG
The DNA here is from genome assembly GCA_035432905.1 of Ilumatobacteraceae bacterium. Classification (GTDB taxonomy): domain Bacteria; phylum Actinomycetota; class Acidimicrobiia; order Acidimicrobiales; family Ilumatobacteraceae; genus UBA668. The sequence goes on from DAORTY010000168.1 coordinate 7,447, forward strand.
CGGTGTACGAACGATGAGCACTTCCACCACGACTCTTCCTGCCACGTCGACCTTGGCGCTGGAGGTCAAAGACCTGCACCTCGCGTACATCGTGCGTGGGATACAGCGCCCCGTGCTGCGCGGCGTCTCGTTCGAGATCAAGCCCGGCGAGGCCTATGGGCTCGTCGGTGAGTCGGGCTGCGG
>DAORTY010000169.1:0-7559 GCA_035432905.1 Ilumatobacteraceae bacterium
AGCAGCTCCGGCTACGTAGGAATCGAGGCCGCGACGGCCGGACGCCCCGGAGGCGTCAGTTTGACCCTGGAGGTCCCTGAGATGCCCGTGACTGGACGCAAGCCGAAGCCTGATGGGCAGAAGCGCAACCGTGTGAAGCCGGTCCACGAGTGGACCGAGGTGCCCGACGTGGCCTTCGAGGGCCGCAAGTTGCCGTTCCGCGTGGGGCGGCGGACGGCGCAATGGTGGTCAGGGGTGTCGACGATGCCCCACTGCGCCCTGTGGGGCGAGTCCGACTGGCAGTTCGCATTCGACACGGCACTGATCGCAGCGCGGCTCCACGACGGCGACCTACGAGCTGCGCCCGAGCTGCGGATGCGCGAGAAGGTGCTGGGCACGACGGTGGACTTCCGTCGCGACCTGCGGATCCGGTACGTCTCCGCCGGCGCGGAGCCGGCCGAGATGACCGCCGGGGCGGTGACGGACATGGCCGCGTACCGTGACGCGGTCAGTTGAGCCCGTTCTAACGCTTCCCCCCGTTCCTGAGCGGTCGCTGGGGCCGCAGGTGTTCCAGTGGTGCCAGGAGTACGTCCGCCAGCCGGACGGCCCCGATGCTGGCGAGCGGTGGCAGTTCACCGCCGAGCAGATCAGGTTCCTGCACTACCTGTACGCGGTGGATGATCGTGGCCGGTTCTTGTGGTCGCGGTCGGTGTTGCGGCGGGCGAAGGGTTGGGGTAAGTCGCCGCTGATGGCGGCGCTGGCGCTCGCTGAGTTGTGCGGACCGGTGCGTTTCGACGGGTTCGACGCCGATGGCGTGCCGGTGGGCGCACCCGCATCTCTGCCGTGGGTGCAGATCGCCGGCGTGTCCGAGAAGCAGACGAACAACACGATGTCGATGGTGTTGGCGATGGTCGCGGAGTCCCCGATCGTCGATGACTACGGGCTCGATCCTGGGCTGACCCGAGTGTTCGCCGCAGGCGGCGGGAAGTTGGAACCGATCACTGCGTCGGCGTCGACCGCTGAGGGCGCGCGGCCGACGTTCTGTGTGCTCGACGAGACCCACCACTGGGTGCAGGCGAACGGTGGGCACAAGCTCGCCGAGGTGATCCGCAGGAACCTGGGCAAGTCGCGCGATGGCGCGGCGAGGTCGGTGGAGACGACGAACGCTCACGAGATGGGCGTGGAGTCAGTGGCCGAGCGCTCGTACGACGCCTGGCAGGCGCAGGCCGCTGGACGGACTGCGCGGGCGACGATCCTGTACGACTCCCGCGAGGCTCCCCCAGGCGTCGACCTGTCCGACGAGGCGGAGCTGATGGCGGCGCTCGAGGCGGCCTACGGCGACTCGTCATGGGTCGACCTGGAGCGTGTTCGTGACGAGGTCTATGACCCCGGCACGCCGCCGTCGGAGGCCCGCCGGTTCTACCTGAACCAGATGTCGGTGGCCGATGACGCGTGGTTGTCGCCGTTGGAGTGGGATGCGCAGGCGTTGCCGGAGTTGACGCCGGCCGCCGGCGAGCAGATCACGCTCGGGTTCGACGGGTCGAAGTCGGATGACCATTCAGCGCTGATCGGGTGCCTCGTCGAGGTGGATCACGTGTTTGAGATCCATGTGTGGGAGCCGGATCGGATGACCGGCGAGGTCGACAGGGCGGACATCGACCGCCGTGTCCGCCAGGCCTTCGACACCTACGACGTGGTCGGGTTCCTCTCCGACCTGCACCCGTGGGAGTCGTACGTGGACCGCTGGGCGGAGGAGCTGGGCTCCGGTCTGTGCGTGAAGTCGACGTCACGGCATCCCGTGGCGTTCGACATGCGATCCCGCCAGGCCGAGTTCACGGCCGCGTGTGAGTCGTTCCACGATGCGATCGTCGAGCAGCAGCTGACGCACTGCGGCTCGACGCGGTTCCGCCAGCACGCCCACAACGCCCGCATGGCGTCGAATCGCTGGGGTGTGACGGTGCGCAAGGAGCATCGGGAATCCGCCCGCAAGATCGACGCCGTGCCCGCAGCAGTGCTCGCCCGATTGGCGCGTCAACAGTATCTGGCCCTCCCGAAGGCGCGCCGTCGCAGGCAGCGCACGGGGCGGGCGTCGTTCCTGTGAGAGTGAGGTGATTCACCGGTGCTGAGCAAGGCTGAGGCAGAGGTGATCGCCGGCGACCTGTTGAACATCCAGGCGGCGGAGCGGACCGAGCTCGACATGCTGCGGGACTACTGGCGAGGCGAGCAGCCGCTGCCGGTGATCCCATCGGGCGTGCCGTCCGAGGTCGTGCAGATGGCGGCGATGTCGCGGGTGAACGTGTGCAAGCTGGTGGTGGACGTGCCGGCGCAGTCGATGTTCGTCGACGGGTTCCGTGACGCCGGCGACGATTCGGCGCTGTGGTCGGTGTGGCAGGCGAACAAGATGGACGCCCATCAGTCTGCGATCTACCGGGCCGCGTTCGCCTACGGGACCTCGTACCTGAAGGTCGTCCCCGGCGAGGCGACACCGGTGATGCGCGGTCTGTCGCCGCGGTCGATGACGGCGGTCTACGACGAGGATCCGGACTGGCCGGTGTTCGCGCTGGAGACGGTGAACGCTCACCGGCGGGTGGAGTGGCGCCTGTACGACGATGAGGGCATCTACACGCTCGTCAACGATCCCGAGGTGGCGAAGGCGCGTAACCAGGCGTTCGCCCCTGTGCTGGCGTCGGAGGCGGCTCACGGAGCGGGCGTGTGCCCGATCGTGAGGTTCCGCAACGTCGACGAGCTCGACGGTGACACGTGGTCGGAGATTGGGGCGATCACTTCGCTTCAGGACCAGCTCGACTTCACCACGTTCGACCTGCTGGTCGCTCAGCACTTCGGGGCCTTCCGTCAGCGCTACATCATGGGTTGGCTGGCGGACACCGAGGCAGAGAAGATCAAGGCGTCAGCGTCGCGGATGTTGACCTTCGACGACCCTGAGGTCCGGGTCGGGGAGTTCGGCCAGACCGACCTGTCGGGCTACTTGAAGTCGCGCCAGGCGACGGTGGAGCAGTTCGGTGTGGTTTCCCAGGTGCCGCCACACAACCTACTGGGGCAGATGGTGAACCTGTCGGCTGAGGCGCTGGTCGCTGCCGAGGTTGGTCACTCTCGCAAGATGGCTGAGCGTGAGATCGGCTTCGGTGAGTCGATCGAGCAGGCTTTCGGGCTGGCCGGCGTCTACACGGGTGTGCCGGTGAGCGATGGCGCTCAGGTTCGCTGGCGTGACACGGAGGCGCGGTCGTTCGCGGCGACGGTCGACGGGCTGGCGAAGTTGTCGCAGTCGCTGAGCGTGCCGGTCGAAGCGCTGTGGGAGAAGATCCCCGGCGTGACGGCGCAGGACGTCACGAACTGGAAGGCGATGCGCCTGGCCGTCGACGCCTTCGCTGCGCTGGACGCCGAGCTACGTAGGCAGGCGTCGCCGGCCGATGTCGTCAACAATTGAGGGGCGGCGGCTCACAGAGGCCCACCGCCTCCGCCAGCTGCAACTACGAGCGATCACCGCTCGCGACGTACAGCTGTTGTGGAGGACGCTCGACCTCGAGGATTTCGCCCGAGGCTGGGCGAGCATCGAGCCGGCGCTGGTGACATCCATCCAGGCCCGACATCAACTGTCAGCCGGTCTGTCCGGCCGGTACTTCACCGAGTTTCACGCCGCCGAAGGCGCCCAGGGCGCGCCGTCCGTACGGCTGGCCGAGACGCCCGCCGCAGACGTTCTGGTGCCCAACCTGAGGCTGCTGGGTCCGGGCACCGTGGAGCGGACCGGCTCGCTGTCGACGGCGTTCTCGCAGGTCGAGAGCGAGGTGTCACGCCAGGTGCTCGCCGGTGGTCGCTCGACGATGGTTGAGTCGATCGGCGCCACCCGCTACTGCCTCGGCTACGCACGGGTGTCAGACGGTTCACCGTGCGCCTTCTGCGCCATGCTCATCAGTAGGGGCGCGGTGTACGGCCCTGCTGCCGCCCATTTCGAGGCGCACCGCCGCTGTGGTTGCACGGCGGAGCCGGTGTACCGGATGGACCAGCCGCTACCGAACCAGGCCCAACACGACCGGTTCAGCGAGCTGTGGAACTCGATACCCCGCGGGCTGTCGCCCAGTGAAGCACGGGCCGAGTTCCGGCGTCGTTACGACGCCTTGACCTGATCCCCCCGGTGGGGGTCCCCGATAGCCCCAGGAGGGCACCCCAATGGCAGAAGAGCACACTGACCCACCCGCGCCCGACGACGAGGACCCACCCCCGGAGGGTGAGCCGTTCGACGTGGAGCGTGCCAAGGCGAAGATCGCCAAGGCGAACAGCGAGGCCGCAAGCCTCCGCAAGCGACTGAAGGAGCTCGAAGCTCGCGCGGCGAAAGCCGACGAGTACGAGCAGGCCCAGAAGTCCGAAGCGGAGAAGCTGGCGGACCGGATCGCTGTAGCGGAGAAGGCGGCAGCGGACGCGGAACGGCGGGCGATGCTCGCCGAGGTTCGTGTTCAGCGCCCCGATCTGAACGCAACGCAGGTGGCGCGGCTCCAGGGCGGCGACATCGAAGCGCTGGTGGCGGACGCAGTCGAGGTCTACGGCGAGCCGGTCGGTTCGACGTCGGCACCGAAGCGGCGTCCCAGTGAGCTCAGACCAGGCGCCGTGAACGGCGCTGAGCCTGACCCCGACTTCGACGCGGTCGTGGACCGCGTTCGGCGTTGGTGACATCCCCGCACGTCTCCGCCACGGAGCCGACGCGGTCACAACTACCTGACCAGGAGGTCGACACGTGGCAAACACATTCCTGAAGCCAACAGTCATCAACCGGATGGCGCTGAAGCTCCTCCAGCGCGAGGTCGTGCTACCTCGCCTCGTGTGGAACTTCGCTGACGCCGAGTTCCGTGGCGCCTACGGCGACACCGTGACGCTGCGGCTGCCCGCAGTGCTCGCAGCGCGTGAGTACGGGTTCCGCAACAACCGCTCGTCCGAGATCGTCATCGATGACCTCACCGAGACGAGCGTGCCCGTGGTGCTCGACACCGACCTCTACTCGGCGGTCGCGCTGACCGACGAGCAGCTGACGCTCGACATCGTCGACTTCTCTGAGCAGGTCCTGAACCCGCAGGTGTCCGCGATCGCTCGCGGGCTCGAAGACCTGATCGTCGAGACGATGCAGAGCGCCACCTACGGCACGTCGCTGAACATCGCGGACTCCGCCGACGGCATGTGGGGAACGCTCCTCGATGCCCGCAAGGCGCTCAACGACGCCAACGTGCCCCGTGAGGGCCGCGTGGTGGTCGTCGGGTCCGAGATCGAGCGCGAGATCCTGTCCGACGACAAGTTCAACCGTGTCGACTCGGTGGGCGACGGCGCCGTCTCAGCGGTGCGCGAGGCGACGATCAACCGTCTCGCCGGGTTCACGATCGTCGGCTCGAACGCCATCGACGCCGAGACGGCGATCGCGTTCCACCCGACGGCGTTCGCGTTCGTGAACGTCGCTCCGGTGGTCCCCGACGGCGCGAACTTCGGCTCACGCATGGCGGAGAGCGGGCTGGCGATGCGCTGGCTGCGCGACTACGACGCCCCGCACCTGCAGGACCGTTCGGTGGTGTCGTCCTTCGCTGGCTGCTCCAGCGTGGAGGACGACGGCACCACGAACGTGCGCGCCGTGCGCATCAACTTCCAGGGCGGCAGCTGATGGACGGTCCCGCGCTCGCGCAACTCGCAGACCTTGAAGCCCGCATGGGCGTCGTGGCCGACGAGGCGCGAGCGCGGGCCGCTCTGGATGACGCTTCGGCGCTCATCCGCTCTGAGGCCGGCGCCGAGGATTGGCTCGATGACGACGGGAACCTCGAGGTGGTCCCGTCGATCGTCGTCACGGTGTGCTGCAAGGTGGCCCAGCGGGTTCTGACGAACCCTGACGGCGTGACGAACGAGACGATCGGATCGTTCTCCCAGTCGTTCACGAGCTCGTCGAGCGACGCGTACCTGACGAAAGCTGAGCGCCGCCTGGTTCGCAAGGCGGCGGGGTCGAGCCTGATCGGGTCGGTCGAGCTGGAGTCGCCGTATCGGCGCTACTCGGCAGACGACCTGTACGTGTCGGTCGCGGGCGGTGGCGACGATCTGCTGATGGGGCCGTGGCCCGAGTCGACGTGACGGGTGTCGCGATCATCGTCCCGGTGCTGGGGCGACCGCACACGATCGAGCCGCTTGTCGAGTCGATCGTGGCAACTACACCAGGTGCACGGATCCTGTTCGGGTGCTCGCCTGACGACGCTCAGGTGGTCGACGTGATCGACGGGCTCGGGCTGGAGTGGTTCACGGTCCCTGGACCGTACCGGGGCGACTACGCCCGCAAGATCAATCAGGGATACCGGTTGTGCGTCGAGCCGCTGCTGTTCACCGGTGCGTGTGACATCCGGTTCCATCCGGGGTGGTTCGAAGCTGCAACGGCCGAGCTGGTCGACGGCATCGGTGTCGTCGGCACGAACGACCTCGGATCCGCGCGGGTGATGGCGGGCCGGCATTCGACGCATTCGCTGGTCACCCGTGACTACGTCGAGCGGTTCGGGACGATCGACGAGGTGGGCGTGGTCCTACACGAGGGCTACCCACACGAGTTCGTCGACGACGAGCTCGTGCAGACCGCGATCAGCCGTGACGCCTTCGCGTTCGCCGTCGACTCCCACGTGGAGCACCTGCACCCGTCGTGGGGCAAGGCGCCGAGCGATGAGCTGTACGAGCGGACACCGGTGCGGATGGCTCACGGCCGGCGTCTCTACCGGCGGAGGCGACAGTTGTGGACGTGACGGTGGCGGTCGCCACGTTCGGTGGCGACCATTGGCGGGAACTAGCGGTGAGTCGTGCGGTCCCGTCGGCGGAGGCGCTGGGCGTGCCGGTGGTATATCGCCACGGCGACACGCTCCACGGTGCCCGCAACGCTGCCCTGGCGGCGGTGGAAACCGAGTGGGTGTGCCACCTCGACGCCGACGACGAGCTGGAGGCCGGCTACTTCGATGCGATGGCGTCGGGTGCGGCCGACGTGCGAGCTCCATCGGTGCGCTACCTGTACCCGTACCGGGCGATGCCGCCGCGGGTGCCGCGGGTGGCCGGCCACTCACACGACTGCGTTGCCGACTGCCTGGTCGAGGGTAACTGGCTGGTGGTCGGTTCGCTGGTGCGAGCCGAGCTGGTGCGTTCCGTGGGCGGCTGGCGTGATTTCGACTGGTCCGAGGACTGGGATCTGTGGCTCAGGTGCCATCTGGCGGGCGCGTCTTTCGAGGCGGTCCCGTCGGCGGTCTACCAGGCGCACGTCCGCAAGGATTCTCGGAACCGTGCGGCCAGCGCCGAGGTGCGCCTGGCTGCACACAGGGCGATCGCTGAGGCGAACGGGGTGGCGTCGTGATCCTGCTGGTGATGACCGACGGCCGCGTCGACTGCTTGTCGAGGGCTATCGAGTCGGCGCGGGAGAACCTGTGCGGCGAGGTCACCCACAAGGTGATCCACGACGACACCGGCGACGAGTCGTACCGCGAGGAGCTGCGGGCGACCTTCCCCGACTTCGACGTGATCGGTCAGCCGACCCGACAGGGGTTCGGCGGTGCGATCCGTTCGGCGTGGGC
>DAORTY010000170.1:0-7546 GCA_035432905.1 Ilumatobacteraceae bacterium
AAGCTGACCGAACTTCCCGGCGTCGCCGGTGTGCGCGGCGCTGGTTTACTGCTCGCCGTGGAACTGGTCGAGGGAATCGACGCCAAGGCCGTGTACACAAGATTGTTGGACGAAGGTCTCGTCACCAACGCGGTCACGGCGACGGCGCTGCGGCTGGCGCCGCCTGTCAATGTCACTTCCGCCGAACTCGACGAGGCGCTGACCATCATGCGTTCGGTATTGCAGGAGTTCGTGTCATGACTCGCCACTTGTTGGACATCACCGACTTCACGTCGGACGAGCTGCGCACGATCCTGTCGCTCGCTCAGCGGCCCGAGCTTGCGCAGGTTCTGACGGGTCGCGGTGCGGCACTGATCTTCGAGAAGCCGTCGAACCGCACACGCCAATCGATGGAGATGGCTGTCGTTCAGCTGGGCGGTCACCCCATCTACACCCGCGGCGAGGAGGTCGGCTTCGACGTCCGAGAGTCGGTGGAGGACGTCGTGAGTGTGATGAGCGGCTATCACGCTGTGCTGGCGGCCCGAGTGTTCTCACACGACATCGTGGCCCGTATGGCGGCTGCCAGCCCGGTGCCTGTCGTCAACATGCTCAGCGATCATTCGCACCCGCTACAGGCGCTCGCAGACGTGCTCACGATGCAGCAGGTGCACGGTTCGCTCGATGGTCTCCGCGTGGCGTACGTGGGCGACTACAACAACGTCTCGCGTTCGCTCGGAGAGGCATGCGTGATGCTCGGTGCAACATTGGCGCTGGCCTGTCCCGTTGGCTATCACGCCGACGAAGCCGAGCTCGAGCGGCTGAATTCGCTGGGCGCGGGGTCAGTCACCCAGGTGCACCGTCCGGCCGACGCTGTCGTGGGCGCCATTGCAGTGCATACCGACAGTTGGACCTCGATGGGGCAAGAGGCGGAGAAGCAGCAACGCGCCGTCGCCTTCGAGGGCTACACAGTTGACGGGGCGCTGATGGCTCACGCTGGGCCGGGTGCCGCGTTCTACCACTGCCTGCCGGCCTACAGGGGGCTCGAAGTGTCCGCTGACGTGATCGATGGGCCCGCCAGCGAGGTTTTTGCGCAGGCCCACAACCGAATGCACGCCGCCCGTGGAGCGCTTGCCTTTCTGCTCGGAGTTCGCTGACATGGGGTCGTCATCATGAGTTCGAAGGTTCAGCGCCAGCAGGCGATCTCGAAACTCATCATGAAGCAAGCGGTCACCAACCAACCGCAGCTGGTCGACCTGCTGGCGGCGGACGGCATTTCGGCGACGCAGGCAACGGTGTCGCGCGACCTCGAAGACCTCGGGGCGGTCAAAGTACGAGTTCCGGGTGGCGAGACGGTGTATGCAATCCCCGAGTTCGAGCCGGCGCGACTGGCACCCGAGGACCAGCTTCGGCGCGTCTTGGGGGAGTGGGTGGCGGAGGTCAAGCGGTCGGGCAATCTGGTCATCCTGCGCACGCCTCCAGGGTGCGCTCACGTCGTCGCCTCGGCGCTCGATCGCAGCGGCATGGATGGGTTGCTCGGCACGGTCGCCGGTGACGATACGTTGCTCTGTGTGGCTGAAGAATCATTGGGCGGCGAAGTGCTGGCGGCACGCTTGCGTGACGTGGCGGGGCTCTCGTGACGGGCACCACGGACGAGACGGGCGACACCGGTAAGGCACTGTGGCATGGCCGCTTCGAGGGGGGTCCTGCTGTTGAGCTGATGGCCTACACGGAGAGCCTGTCGTTCGACAAGCGGTTGTGGTCCGACGACGTGGCCGGTTCGGTTGCACATGTCCGCGGCCTCGCGCACGTGGGCATCATCACCGACGCCGAGCGTGACTCCGTGATCGCGGCGCTCGACGACGTTGCGAAGGAGATGTCGAGCGGCACCTTCCAGTTCGTGCCGAGCGACGAAGACATCCACACCGCGGTAGAGCGACGCGTCACCGAACTTGCTGGCCCTGCCGGGGCCAAGCTGCACACCGGCCGCAGCCGCAACGATCAGTCCGCCACCGACGTTCGTCGTTGGCTCAAGCGTGAATTGCTGCGTGTGGCGCAGCGAATCGTCGATCTGCAGCAGGTGCTGCTGCAGCGGGCGGTCGATGCCGGCGACGTGTATTTGCCGGGATACACCCATTTGCAACGGGCGCAGCCCGTGTTGCTGGCGCACCACCTCCTCGCTCACGGTTGGGCCCTGGGCCGCGACGTCGATCGCCTCTTCGATGCGCTGGAGCGCATCGATGTGTCGCCGCTCGGTGCCGGAGCGCTCGCCGGCTCGTCACTGCCGCTCGACCCCGATTTCACCGCGCGCGAGCTGGGCTTTGCCGGGCGTTTCGAGAACTCGCTCGACGCCGTCGGGTCCCGCGACCACGTGGCCGAAGCACTGTTCGTGTTGACGCTCGTCGGTATCAATCTGTCGCGCATCGGTGAGGAGTTCGTGCTCTGGACGACGGAGGAGTTCGGCTTCGCCAGGCTCGACGACGGCTACGCCACCGGCTCGTCGATGCTGCCGCAGAAGAAGAACCCTGACATCGCCGAGCTCGCCCGTGGCAAGGCTGGTCGTCTCATAGGCAACCTCACCGGGTTCCTTGCGACGATGAAGGGCCTTCCCCTCGCCTACAACCGTGACTATCAGGAGGACAAGGAACCGCTGTTCGACGCGGTCGACCAGATCTCCCTGGCGCTGGGGGCGATGGCCGGCATGATCGCCACCGCCACGTGGGTGCCCGAGCGCATGCAGGCCGCCGCCGACTCCGAGACGGGCTCAGCGACGGACCTCGCCGAGTGGCTCGTTCAGCGGGGCACACCGTTTCGCGATGCGCATGCGATCGTGGGTGTGTTGGTGCGTCGGCACCTCGCTGGTGAGGGCAGCCTGCGTGACCTGGTGATCGCAGCCCCTGAGCTGGGTCCGGATGCGGCAGCTCTCGTGGCGCCCGGTGTTGCGGTCCAACGCCGCACCACTGCCGGTGGTGCCGGTCCTGCGGCCGTTGCAGTACAGCTCGGTCGCTTTCGTCGGCGTCTGGATGAGCTTCGTGAAGCGCTTGCCTCTGGCCTTCGCTGAGCGAGATGCCATGGTTGTGGCGCCTGCGCTGCTCAACAAGGTGGCGTTGGTGAATGGCTGCTCTGCGCGCATCACCGAGGTCGAGGCGTACACCGCCGATGACCCGGCGAGTCACTCGTTCAAGGGCCGTACCGCCCGCAACTCGAGCATGTTCGGCCCTGCCGGACACTGGTACGTGTACTTCATCTACGGCATGCATCACTGTCTCAACCTGGTCACCGGAGCAGAGGGCGACGGCCAGGCGGTACTGGTGCGGGCAGTTGTCCTCGACGGCATCGACGCCCGACTCACCACCGGTCCCGGTCGGCTCACCCGTCGTATGGGAGTCGATCTGTCACTGAACGGCCATCTCGCGGAGCTCTTCGATGACGGCACCGCACCTCCGCTGGCCCCACAGATCTCTGCGCGCGTGGGCATCTCGTCGGCGGTCGACTGGCCTCGTCGCTGGCGGGTGTCCGCTGAGGGTAGTTCTCCTCGGAGGTAGTTCGCCCCTATCGTCGCCGTTGAGTGTGACCTAGCCTTGCTCAATGGAGCGGGAGGGAACCGAGTGACGACGAGCGACCGACCGCGGCGGGTGGCGAAAGGCGACCGCGCCCCATCATTGTCCGCTGCGGGTATCGAGCACTACCAGGAGACGCAGGCTGCCGATGCCGCCACGCTGGCAAAGCTGAACGCCGTCCGTGACGTCCTGCACAATGCGCAGCACGATGAGTTGTCGTCGGTTGCCTCGTGGTTGCAAGCCGTGTTGGCGGGCACCTCCGACGACGAGGCGATGGAGCTTCGACGGGTACTCGCGCACGAGGACCTCGTCGTGTTCGGCTCGCCGCCCGCGAGCGCTGATGGCGATCTCGTGGCGGACTGGCAGACTGCCGTCTACCCGTACCGCAACCTCCTGTCGCGTAAGGCCTACGAGCATCAGAAGTATCAGCTTCAGGTGGAGCTGCTGAAGATGCAGGCCTGGGTGAAGGAGTCCGGCCAACGACTCGTCATCGTCTTCGAAGGCCGCGACGCAGCTGGCAAGGGCGGCACCATCAAGCGGTTCATGGAGCACGTCAACCCGCGTGGCGCGCGCGTCGTGGCGCTCGAGAAGCCCACTGATCTCGAGCGGGGGCAATGGTACTTCCAGCGCTACGTGCAGCATCTGCCGACCGCCGGTGAGATCGTGCTCTTCGACCGCTCCTGGTACAACCGTGCAGGGGTGGAGTCCGTGATGAACTTCTGCACGCCCGATGAGTACGCCGAATTCATGCGCCAGACACCCGAGTTCGAACGCAACCTCGTTCGCAGCGGCGTTCACCTGGTGAAGTTCTGGTTCTCTGTCAGCAGGGCCGAACAGCAGCGTCGGTTCGCCGAGCGTCAACGGCACCCGTTGAAGCAGTGGAAGCTCTCGCCCATCGATCTCGCTTCGCTGGACAAGTGGGACGACTACACGCGGGCCAAGGAATCGATGTTCCTGTACACCGACACCGTCGACGCACCGTGGACGGTGGTGAAGAGCGACTGCAAGAAGCGTGCCCGGTTGAACGCGATGCGCTTCGTTCTGCACACGATGCCCTACGCAGGCAAGGACGTCGACCGCATCGGCCCCGTCGACTCTCTGATCGTCGGCCATGCTGGCGCCATCTTCGAACGCGGCGAACGTTCCGAGGCATCGACCGGGGCTCAGTAAATGCTCGTCGAGCAGCGCGCCTGAACGGCAGTCACGCACCTTCCCAGTGCAGCCAGAAGCCGTGTGGGTGCGTCGTGGCCAGCCGCCGGACCGTCCGGCGACCGTTGCGCCATGTCACGAGTGACAATACGGTCAAGTGCTTGTCGCGAGTGGTCTCGCCGGCCACGCCTGGTACGGGCAACTCCGGCGTCTCCGTCGGGCTTTCGGCAATGACCCAGGAGAGGTCGCGGCTGCCACCGATGGCGTCGAGGGTGGTCACATACCGGGTCCGCTCCTCACCGGTGAGGTAGTTCAGTACCCAACTGTTGGTGACGACGGGGTGACCGCTCAGTGCCCCCTCCTCGACGGTGCGGGCGAGATCGTCGATCGCGTCGCCGAGGCGTACATCGGGCGGATCACTTCGGGCCAGTGCAATGGCTCCGACGAGTCGCTCGAAACGGTCCAGCTGGTCGGGCCACACGCACGCCTCCAGCCAACGAGCCGCCTCATCGTCACTGACGTCGATCGGGTTGCGGTCGATGCCGATGGCCGCCGCAATCGGCGGAAGGTGACGAGGCACGGGTGCGTTCCCACGTGTGGCGCACCTCAGAGTGACCTCCGATGACACACCGACCATGCCACCCGGAAGGTACTGGTAGCCGAACCGATCGAGCAGCAAGTTGAGCCCGCCGCTGGTTCCGACGTCGACGAGCGCCAGGGCCCCGCACTCGTCGGCAACCATGCCGAGTGCCGGCAGAAAGCTGGCGCAGCGGCCGACTTCATTGGTTTGTGTGGTGCGCCATGACATCACCCCACGAAGGGCGTCCTGGCGATCGAGTGCAAAGCGGCGGAAGGCGGGGAACGGGTCGGATGTCGACGGGTTGGCTGCGAGGTTCGGGTAGAAGGCGGCCAGCTCAGGCCCGTCGCCCGCCAGCAGCAAGGAGTGAACGGCGGCGAACAGCAGCACCGGATTTTGCTGCACTTCGGGTGCAGAGCTGAGGAGAGACACGACGGCGGGATCATCCGCAATGGCACTGGAGAGCCGTGCGTACAGCGGCGCGCGCGGGGTAGCCGCCTGACCGAAGTGGTGAAATCGCAACTGCAGTTCTGACAGATCAGGCACGTGGGCACGTTACTGACGCGGTGCTGTGGCAGCGGAGCTGGCAACATGGGCGTCATATGGATCTGCTCGACGACCTGCACGCGCGTGGCCTAGTCCACGACACCACCGACCTGGCTGCGTTACGAGCACGGTTGGCGCAAGGGCCAATCGGGCTCTACATCGGTTTCGACCCTACGGCGGACTCGTTGCACGTCGGTCACCTCGTGGGCCAGCTGTTCATGCGTCGCTTCCAGCTGGCCGGGCACCGGCCGTTCCCGCTGGCGGGCGGTGCCACCGGCATGATCGGCGACCCTGGGGGGCGCAGCGAGGAACGCAACCTGCTCGACGAGGACACGTTGCGACACAACGTGGAGTGCATCAAACAACAGCTCAGCAAGTTGCTCGACTTCGAGCCGGGGCCGTTCCAGGCGACGTTGGTCAACAACGCCGACTGGACTGCGTCCATCTCGATGCTCGAGTTCCTCCGCGACGTGGGCAAACACTTCACGGTCAACCAGATGACCGCCAAGGACTCGGTGCGCAGCCGCATCGAGAGCGAACACGGCATCTCCTACACCGAGTTCAGCTACATGCTGCTCCAGGCCAACGATTTCCGACATCTGTACGAAGATCACCAGGTCGAACTCCAGGCCGGTGCCAGCGACCAGTGGGGCAACATCGTGGCCGGAGTGGAACTGATTCGTCGCCGCCTGAGTGCGCAAGCGTTCGCCATCACGCATCCACTGATGCTGAAGTCGGACGGCAGCAAGTTCGGCAAGACCGCCGGCGGCTCGGTCTGGCTTGCTCCTGAGCGGACATCGCCCTACCAGTTCCGCCAGTTCTGGATCCAGACCGACGACAGCATGGTCGACACGTACCTGCGCATGTTGTCGCTGCAACCGCTCGACGCCATCGAGGCGCTGTTGGCGCAGCAGCGTGAGGCGCCCGAACGGCGATCGGCACAGCGAGCACTGGCAGACGAACTCACCGCGATGGTGCACGGAGCACCGGCTGCTGCTGCTGCAGCAGAAGCCGCGACGGTCCTGTTCGGCAGCGATCCGACCGTGGCATCTGCAGAGGCGCTCGAGGTGGTCGCCGCCGAGGTGCCCTCGGTCGCGTTGCCGAGCGACATCGAGGGCGTCCGCGTGCACGAACTGCTGATCGAGGCTGGAATTGCCAAGTCCAACGGGGACGTCAACCGACTACTGGGCCAAGGAGCCGTTCGGGCCGGAAATCGCGTTCTGGAGCAAGACGGACTTTTGCGGGCATCAGACCTGCTCAGCGGCCATTTTCTGCTCCTGAGGAAGGGCAAGCGCGACTTCATCACCGGAAAACTTTCCCAAAGAGGTTGATACACGTCGATTGCGTCGCTAGCTTTGTTTCTCGCTCCGGACGGGCAGTAAAGCCTCCGAAGCACCGGCACCAACAGCGGCTTCGGCCGCAGCGTGCCGCAGAGCGAGCTCAGCAATGGGCCCGGCTCCTTGAAAACAGAAGAGAAGACTGAACGCCAATGCGGGCAGTGATGGGGAAAGCCTTCGGGTTCTACCTAGACACTGTCTTGTCAATTCACAAGTCCATGGGCTCCCAAGCTCATGGCAAATTTAATAGTCAGATCTGAGTGCTACCAACCATGGGTATTCCCCCGTGAGGCATTCAGCTCTTTCACCAATCGGTCTGGACTCAATCCTTCGGGTGCGGGTCTAGACAGGTTTTTGTTGGAGAGTTTGATCCTGGCTCAGGACGAACGCTGGCGGCGTGC
>DAORTY010000171.1:0-7537 GCA_035432905.1 Ilumatobacteraceae bacterium
CGTCAAGGGGGAAGGTCATGAGGCGTCCTGGTCGAGTCGGTCGAGGAGGCCGTCGAAGATCTTTTGTCGGCCGATTTGGCCTTTGTCGGCGGCGTCGTCGCGTTGGCGGCGCAGGGTGGGTTTGAACTCGATGGTGGTGACGAAGAAGGTGCAGGACTCGCAGATCGACTCGAAGTGGCAGTCCATCTCGACCAGTCGAGCGCAGTAGCCGTTGCCGAGCATGTGCCGGTGCATCTCGGCCCGCAGTCGACGCATATCGGAGCCTTCGTCGGTGGCGGGGAGGTGTTGGGGTTGGCCGTAGAGCGCTTCGACTTTCTCGGTGACAGAGAAGTATTCGTCGGCGACGGTCTTGTCGGCGATGCGGGCATAGACCATCGTCATTGCCAGGGTCTTGTGACCGAGGAGTGCGGCGATTGCTTCGAGACTCATGCCTCGGTTGATCGCTTGGGTGGCGAGGGTGTGGCGAAGCTGGTGTGGGGTCACGTGGCCGATCCCGGCGTCGGTGGCGATGCGGCTGAGCGCGTTGGCAACACGCAGCTTGGTGACGGGTCGGCCGTGCTCGAGCAGGAGCCGGTCGCTGCGTAGCCCGACGGGTCGGTGGTTCGCGATCCAGTCGTCGAGTAGGTCCTTGAGGTCGGGGTGGAGCGGGATGTAGCGGTCGTTGTGGAGCTTGCCGACCGGGATCCGCAGCCAGAACGCGGAACCGATCTGAACGACAGCGTCGACGGTGAGGCCGAGGAGTTCGCTGAGGCGGACACCGGTGCGGGCGAGGATCTCGACGCATAAGCGTGCGACGGGGTCAGCTTCGGCGCGGGTTGCCCGGGCGAGTTTGACGGCGGCCGGGTCGTCGAGGAATCGTGGTAGCGGCCGGTCGATGCGGGGAAGGTCGCCGACGAACAGCAGAGGTCTGGTGGGGACGTTCGGGTAGCCCCAGTTGGTGGTGCGATCGAAGAAGCAGCCGAGGTTGATCAGCAGTTCTTTGATAGAGGTGCGCGTCAGCGGTTTGCCGGTCCGCTTGCTCGGCTGGGCGGTGAGCCAGCTCTTGAAGCCTTCGATGTGGTGGCGTTCGAGGTCGGCGCAGCTGACGATGTCGGGATGATGCTCGCCGAGCCAGGTTCCGAACACGCGCAGGCTCTGCTCGATGTGGCGCACGGTGGCTGGTCGCAGGCTGAGGCGGACCTGTTCGACGTAGCGCAACGCGTTGTCCCGGTAGCGGGGTGTGATCTGTTCCCAGCCGGTCACGCTCACTGGTGGCTTCACGACAGCGCGGGCGAGGGAGTCGATCTTGTTGTCGTGGAACAAGGTGAGCTGCAGCCGATGGAAGATCGCCCGCAGGTTGCGGCCGGCTTCGGGCTTGCCTCGCCGTGTGTAGGCGTCGCATATCTCGGTGCGCGCCGCGAGGAACCGTTCGGTGTCGATCTGGTCAGGTCGTGCCCCGGACAGCGCGGCGACCTTGCAGAGCGCATTCCACTGCAACGCTGTGTCTTCGTCGGTCGCGGCGATTCGGGCGGTGGCGGTGGCGAACCAGGCGTGCACGTCGGGGAGGTGCCGGCGGGCAGTGCCCCCGAGACGAAGATCTGCCTGTGCCAAGAAGTCGGCGTTCGCGGTCAGGCGACCGGTGATCAACAACCATGACACGAACGGTCGCGCTCGACGCATCCACTCGAGCTGCGTGTCGAGCTCGACTCGTTCCCAGCCGCCCGCCTGATCAACGCGGTGCCGGAACGTCCGTGCAGCTCCGATGGTGGAACGCCAAGCCTGCACCCCGATCATTTCCAACGCACGGGCGAAGTCGTCGAGCTCATCGACCGACGAAACAGGCAGTGTGAGCGCGGCGGGCATCACCACCCGCCGATCTGTTGGGCGTCGATCGCTTCGCTAGCGCGTCGATATTCGCCGGCGAGCCAGTCGTTGGCGAGGTGGAGGTAAAGGCGGGTCGATTCGATCGAGCGGTGTCCGGCTTGGGCTTGGATCGCTTCGAGTGCCATCCCGGCTTCTCGGAGCCTGGTGAAGCAGGTGTGACGCAACTGGTGACACGTGAGGTGCTCGATTCCGGCCCGTCGCTGCGCGCCTGCGACTATCTCGTCCAACCCAGCCGCGCTCAACGGCTGACCACGCCGGGGCCCTTTCAACACCACGAACACCCGATCCGTGACCCCCCTGTCAGGGCGCTCTTCGGTGAGATAGGCGGCCAGCGCGGTGAAGAACCGCGACGAGATCGGCACGATCCGCTCGTGTCCACCCTTGCCCTCGGCGATGAACACGCGCCGTTCGCCGGCGTTGATGTCCGTGAACCGCAGACCCAGCACCTCGCATCGACGCAGGCCACCCAGCAGCATCGCGTCGATCATCGCCCGGTCCCGCTGTGTGCGCAGCGCCGCCGTGAACGCGTCGATGCTCGTCGGGTCGACGATCCGTGGAAGGGTGCGCGGCGCCCGGATCAGCGGGACACCCCGAACCGCTCGTTGTCCGCCGCGCCGTGTCGCCAGGCCACGTGGCACCGGGTTGGCCGTCACGTCGCCTCGCACAACCAGGTAGTCGTAAAGCCCGGCGATCGTGGCCAAACGACGCTTGATCGTCCGCGCCGACAACCCCACCTCGCCGTCCTCGATCCGCACCACGTTCGATGCCCGACGAGGCTGACGCTGCTCGGCGATGAACGCCAACACGTCCATTGGAGCGACATCAACAGGATCACGATCGATGACCGTGAAGAACACCTTCAAGTCGTACGCCTGCGCCAACAACGTGTTCGGCCGGCCACGAGCAGCCACCAGCTCCAAGTACGCATCCAGCAACGGATGCCCAATCCGGATCAGGCCACGGCCATCGTCCCCGGAGCGGACCAGACTAGGCGAGAAGGCCACGTCACCCATCCTGACCGGTCCACCCGAAGTTCACAGGGATCACCCGCATATCGTGACCAGTGCACCCATGACAGGGTCGCCAACTCGAGTTCGTCGACGTCGTCCCATGGTCTGGGGGCGTCGGGCCCGTAGACGCACTCGGTCTTGTAGAGCCCGTTGATGGTTTCGGCGAGCGCGTTGTCGTAGCTTTATCCGGCCAATCTCGTCGCGGCCTGAACCTGGAAGTGTGGACGGCGGGTCGGTCAGTTGGCCTTGCGGCGGGTGGCCGTTCGGCCTTCGAGGCGGCGGAGTCGTTCTTCGTGGTGTCGGACTCGGTCGGCGACTGCCTCGAGGGCGGTGCGGAGGTGGCTGATCTCGGCGCTGATGCCGGTGAGGGTGCGTCGGTCGTGGGTGTGGTGGCGGTGTTCGTCGACGATGGCGCGCAGCTGTGGGTTGCGGTAGAGGGTCGTGCGACTGATCCCGGTGAGCTCGGCAACGACCGTGAACGTGATCGGCTGGTCTTGGTGGGCGAGTTCGGCGCAGGCGGCTTCGACGAGTGCGACGTTGTCGGTCACGAGGCGCTCTGTTCGATGAGGGTGTCGAGCCGGGCGAGGAGACGATGGTGCCGGTCGGCTTCGTCGATCCAGCCGCGTCGTTCGGCGTCGGCGGCGAGCGCTTCGGTGTCGACGCGCTGGGCGGAGAGCACCGCGATCGACGCGGTGTCGGTGCGGAAGCTGGGGCAGTGTTCGCAGATGTTGGCGTAGGGGCAGGCGCCTTGGGCCGGGGCGCGGAGGCAGTGTCCGCCGGCGAGGCGTGACTTGATCGCTGGCGCATCGCGCCAGTCGTCACTCGAGCTGCAGCCGGTGTCGCAGCCGGTGCTGGCGATGGGGATGGTTGGCCGTCCGGTGGGTGTGGGCATGGCGCCGATGCGGCCTTTGGCGAGATCGAGCGCCCGTTCGTATTCGGCGCGGACGGTGGAGTCGAACAGGTGGGCGTAGCGCAAGCTCATCTCTGCTGAGACGTGACCGAGCAGTGCCATCAGCGCCTGCAACGACACGCCGGCGTTGACCAGTGCGGTGGCGTAGGTGTGGCGCAGCTGGTGCGGGGTGACGTGACCGATCCCTGCAGCTTGGGCGCTGCGGGTGAGTTCTTTGCGGACCGCGGTCGTCGAGAGGCGGCGGCCGTGGTGGGTGAACAGGAACTGGGTTGGTCGACCGGTGCGTGGGTGTGGGAGTGGTTGGCCGGTGGAGCGGGTCGCGATGATCCGGTCGGTCAGGGCGACGGTTTCGTCGTCGAGAGGAACCATACGTTCGGTGTCGAGCTTGCCGAGCGGGACCTTCAACCAGGCGCCGTGACCGCCGATCTCGTGCACACAGTCGAGTTCCAGATCCAACAGCTCGCCGATGCGGAGACCGACGGCGCGTGCCAGCAGCAGAGCGTCAGCCGCGAGGCGATAGTCGGATCGCTCCAGCGTGTCGGTGAGTCGCCGGTCGGCGTCGACGGGGATGTAGCGGGGCAGCGGCCGCGGGAGGCGAGGGTGATCGGTGCGGAAGATCAGCTGTCGGGTGGGGGCGTCGTCCCATCCCCATTCGGTGATCTCGGCGAGCATGTGACCGACGGCGCGGATGCGACGGTCCTGGTCGGCGACCGTGACCGGTCGGCCCGTCGTGGCCGAGGTCGCGTGGGCGACGGTGTTGAGGTAGGGCTCGATGTGGTGTTGTCGATGCAGACCGGCCAACGATCCAAGGTCGGGGTCGTGGTCGGCGAGGAACCGGGCGAAGTGCGCGAGTCGGGTCGCCAGGCTCGACACGGTCTTGGGGTGGCAGGTGCCGAGCTTGCGTTCCAGGTAGGCCACGAACGCCGGTCGCAGATTCGGGTGACTGTCGACGAGGCGGGCCTCGAAGCTGTCGGTTTGTTGCTGTGGGCCTGGTGGTTCGGTGACGATGTCGAGGTGGAACAGCACCGTGTGGGCGCACACGAGCGCGCTGCGGTAGTGCCGCCAGCCCTGCCCGGTCGCTGACTCGCGGGTCTGGCAGGCGTCGGTGAGCGCGTCGATGTCGGCGATCGTCAGTTGATCGAGCGGTCGGCCGGTCTGGATCAACAATCGTCCGATCGACTGCGACGCCGCACGTTTGGCTTGGATGTCGGTGAACCCGACCCTGGTCGCGGTGTCGCAGAACCTGGTCATGTCGTCCTCGAGTGGCGAGCCGGGGATCTCTCGCCAGAAGCTCGACAACTTGCGGGCGACGAGCCAGTCCCAGCCCGGCCGCAACCAGCCGTGGACCATCAAGAACATCAGCAGCGACATCGTCGACGGCGCCAACTCCAGGCGATCCTCGAGCGGCTGAGCAGCCCAGATCTGCGGGTTCGACCATCGGTTCAGGAACGTTCGGGCCGCCCAGTCCGACGCCGGGTTCCCCCGTCCGGTCGCTGCCTGATGGTCACGCCATGCCGCCAGCAACTCGTCAGCGGTCGGGACCGCTGACGGTTCAGATGTTGGCGCGTTGACGGCGGCGGGCAGCATCGAACTCGGCTTTCACATGGCTCGGGGCGAGATGGACATAGCGGGCGGTGGTGTCGATGTGGGCGTGACCCAACAGGGCTTGCATCACGGCCAGATCGACGCCGGCCTCGGCCAGCGCGGTGCCGAACGTGTGACGCAACGCATGCGGACGCGCGGCGGCGATGCCGGTGATGTCGCGGTGGTAGCGGAAGATCCGCCGCAGTCCCGCCGGCGTCAACGGCTGCCCGCGGGTCGGGCCCTTGGCGACGATGAACAAATTCGTGCTGGTCGTCTCGGGCCGTTCCGCGAGCAGATACGTCTGGATCACGCCGGCCACGTCGACGTCCAAGGGCACTCGGCGTTGCTTGCCGCCCTTGCCCGACACCAGCAGCCAGCGGGCGCCGATGTCGACATCGCGGACATCGAGGGAGAGCACTTCCGCTGACCGCAACCCGCAGAACACCATCAATCCGGCGATCGCCCGGTCCCGCCACGTTCGCAGACTCTCCAACAGCTCCACGACCTCCCGATGATCGAGGGTCACCGGCAGCCGCTTGGCATCACGAACCCGCAACGGCGACCGCCGCTTCGGTGAACGCGACACGTGCGCGAGCATCCCACCGCGTTCACCGGCTGATCGCCGCTTGGCTTCGCGGCCCTTGGGCATCGGGTTCGGTGTGTCGGGGTCGCGCATCGACCGGAACGTGAACAACCCCGACACCGCGGCCAGCCGCAAGTTGATCGTCGCGGGGGACAACACATCGGTCCGGCGACCATCGAGGTCGACCACGTTCGGTCCGCCGCGCCGGCCGTCGATCCGCTCCGTCCGGCACGCCTTCAAGAACCGCAACAACACATCCGTTGTCACCTCGCCGAGCTCCAGGCCCTCGTCGGCGAGCCACCGGCAGAACGCTAACAACCCGAACCCGTACGTGCGGATCGTGCGCGGCGAGTAGTTCCGGTCAGCGAGGTAGCTCAGGTAGTCGTTCACCAACCCGAACCGGTCGGCGTCGTCGCCGGCGAGTCGCCAACCACCCTCGACCCGTTCCATGATCAACCCGTCTTCCGGCATCGCTACATCTGTAACCGCGACCACGCCGCGAAGCAAGCATCAACGAACGAAATCAAGGCCTCACGCTGCCGCCAGCCCCTCAGGTTGGCCGGTTAACAGGCAGTCGGCGACGGTTCCGATCGATGGTCGGGCCCCGATCTCGTCGAGGCGTTCGGTGAACCGCACGCTGGTGAACTGAGAACCGGCATCGGAGTGGGTGACCAACCCGATGAGGCGCCGGTTGCCGCGTGAGCGGCGGGCCATCTCGAGCGCGTCGAGGACCATGTCGGTGCGCATGTTCGACGCGACTCGCCAGCCAACGATGCGCCGGCTGAACGCGTCGACGATGAAGCACACGTAGCCCATCCCGGACCTGGTTGGCACGTAGGTCAGATCGGTGACCCACAACATGTCCGGTCGATCCGCTCGGAAGTTCCGTTTCACCAGATCCGGCGCACGCACCGCGTCGGGGTCCTGGCGGGTGGTGAACACCTTGCGGCGCTGACGCGACACGCCCTCGATCTGCATGGTTCGCATCAGTCGGGCGACCTGGTCACGGCCGATGTCGTGCCCGGCACGACTGGCTGCCCTCCACAGTTTGTGCGCGCCGTAGACCTTGCGGTTCGTGACCCACAACACCATCAACACCTGCATCATCACCGCGTCCCGGATCGCCCGCGCCGACGGAACCATCTCACGGCGCTTCGCCGCGTAGTAGGTGCTCGGAGCGATCCGCAACACGTTGCAGATCGGCTCGACCCCGAGCTCATCGCGATTCGCGTCGACAAACGCGACGATCACTTCGATGGGCGGTCGAGCTCCGCCGCGAAGAAAGCCGAAGCCCTTCGCAGGATCTCGTTCGCCCGTCGCAGTTCCCGGTTCTCCTGCTCCAACTGCTTCAACCGTTCGGCCTCGGCAGTCGTCACACCGGGCTTCACACCGGCATCGATCTCGGCCTGCTTCACCCAACCGCGCAGCGTCTCGGCTGATCAGCGACCCGCTTGATCGTCCCGTGATCAGTGCCAAGCTCCTTGCGGAGCTGACGCACCGCACGAACCGCTCGCTCCTTCTCAGCCTCGCTGTACCGACGCGTCGTCGGCTTCCCAGGTGACATCTCATGTGGCATGACTCCATCCT
>DAORTY010000172.1:0-7501 GCA_035432905.1 Ilumatobacteraceae bacterium
CGTCGATGGCCACGAGTCTCGGCTGGTTCGACCTGGACTTCTGGTGGGAGCTCGCCGCGCTGGTGACGATCATGTTGCTGGGTCACTGGCAGGAGATGAAGGCGATCGGCCAGGCGCAGAACGCGCTCGCTGCGCTGGCCGAGTTGATCCCGGACGAGGCCGAGGTCGTCCGGGGCGAGGGCGTCACCGAGACCGTGCCGATCGACACGCTGGCCGTGGGCGACGTCGTGCTCGTTCGTGCCGGCGGTCGTGTCCCGGTCGACGGCGAGATCGTCGATGGCGAGGCCGAGCTGGATGAGTCGATGATCACCGGGGAGTCGCGACCGGTCGAGAAGCGTGAGGGCGACCGCGTCGTGGCCGGCACCGTCTCGACCGACTCGTCGCTGAGGATCAGCGTCGTAGCGGTCGGTGATGACACCGCACTGGCCGGCATCCAGCGGATGGTCGCCGATGCCCAGGAGTCCAGCAGCCGGGCACAGGTGTTGGCGGATCGATTCGCTGCGCTGCTCTTCTACGTCGCGGCTGGTGCAGCGCTCGCGACGTTCGTTGCGTGGGCGGCCCTCGGCGACGTGGATTCGGCTGTGGTGAAGACCGTGACGGTGCTGGTGATCGCCTGCCCGCATGCGCTCGGACTGGCGATTCCGCTAGTTATCGCCATCTCGACCGCGGTGTCGGCCCGGGCCGGCATCCTGGTCAAGGACCGCCTGGCGCTCGAGCGCATGCGCACGATCGACGCCGTCCTGTTCGACAAGACCGGCACACTCACCAAGGGCGCCCACGTGGTCACCGGCGTCGCGGCGGCCGACACGGTCGACGAGGACCGGATGGTCGCCATCGCCGGTGCGGTCGAGAGCGACAGCGAGCATCCGTTGGCCCGGGCCATCACCGCCGAAGCCGCTCGCCGGGGCGACGTTCCTGCTGCGACGGACTTCCGGGCACGAACCGGTCGAGGGGTCGATGCCGTGGTCGACGGCGAGCAGTACTCCGTTGGTGGACCGGCGTTGCTCCGTGAGTTGGGCGCACCCGTTCCGGGCGAGGTCCAGCGACGCACGGACGAGTGGGTCGCGCGTGGAGCGGCCGCGCTCTACCTGTTCCACGGTGACGGGATCATCGGGGCGTTCGCGCTCGAGGACGAGGTCCGTCCCGAGGCCCGCCAGGCCGTCGACGAGTTGAAGGCGATGGGCATCCAGGTCGTGATGATCACCGGGGACGCCCAACAGGTCGCTGACGCGGTCGGCGCCGAGCTGGGCCTCGACCGGGTGATGGCCGAGGTGCTGCCCGAGGACAAGGACCGTGCCGTCAGCGAGCTGCAGGCCCAGGGTCTGTCGGTGGCGATGGTGGGTGACGGCGTCAATGACGCTCCGGCGCTCGCCAGAGCCGATGTCGGGCTCGCGATCGGTGCCGGTACCGACGTCGCGATCGAATCGGCCGGGGTGGTGCTGGCTTCGAGCGATCCGCGTTCGGTGACCGGGGTGGTCCGGCTGTCGCGGGCGAGCTACCGCAAGATGGTCCAGAACCTGGCGTGGGCAGCGGGCTACAACATCGTCGCCATCCCGCTCGCCGCCGGCGTGTTCGCGTGGGCCGGACTCGACCTGTCCCCTGCTGTCGGCGCCATCCTGATGAGCTTGTCGACCATCGTCGTCGCCCTCAACGCCCAGCTGCTGCGCCGGGTCGACCTTCAACTCGACCCGATCGCCGAAGAAGAAGTGACGTCGGCGTCGCTCGACTGACGTGAATGCCCATTCGGAGAATGGGAGCAGGCGGGGGTTCCTACGAGACGCGAACAGCCTGAGCATGGCCGGGGCGGTGTCGCTCGGCATCGGGGGTGATGATCCCGTGCCGGGATCTCCGCCATCGCAGGACAGATCAGCGCTGGCAGGCGACCTGTTCTCGCGTCGGGCGTTCGACCGGTGCCGTCCCGAGTGCGGATCGACCAGTTTCGTGTCCTTTACCACCAACGCCGATCTCAGCTCGGCACTAGCACCGGGTAGCGTTCTGACCGTGTCCGATCGTCGTGGATTTAGCATTCTCGCTCGACCGAGAAGCCGCCGCGGCTCCTTTCGCGTAGGGGGCGCCGCAGTCGTCCTTCTCGGAGCAGCATCTCTCGCCGGATGCGGATCGACCGAACCGGTCGAGCGCTCGTCCGCCTCGCCATCCATCTCGGCGGCTCGTCCGTCGGTGGTCGTCTACCGAACCCCGACCTGCGGCTGCTGCAAGAGCTACGAGGATTACCTCCGCAAGCACGACTTCGACGTCCAGTCCGAAGTCCGTGACGACCTGACACCCATTCGTTCGCAGAACGGCGTCCCGTCCGAGGCGGCGAGTTGCCACACGGTGCTCCTCGACGGCTACGCCGTCGAGGGCCACGTTCCCGTCGAAGCGATCGACAAGCTCCTGGCGGAGCGACCCGCCGTGGACGGCATCGGCATCCCCGGCATGCCCACCAACGCCCCTGGGATGGGCGAGCCCGATGGCAGACCCCTCGAAGTCCTCTCGTTCAACGACGACGGAGTCGCACCGTTCGCAACGCTGTGACGGCCGACCCACTGGGGCACCGTGTCACCGAGGTCGAATGCGATGCCGGGTTGTAGCCGAGCTGGAGGTCGAGCGGGCCGGGGAGTTCGACGACGCCGCGACCGGTGAGCCATTCGCTCGATGCGACCTTGGTCGGATGTCCATGGCGAGGACTGCGACGGCGGCGACGATCAGGGTCGCGTGTCGGCGCCGAGCGTGGGGGAGGGCGGTGGGGTTCGCGTGTGGTCCTGTTGGGGGGTGGGCACCGTGGTGTTCCCTCTGTCACTGTCAGTCGGCGGTTCGGGCGCGGTGCTCGTGGTCACGAGGCTCCCCTGTCGAGGTAGCGGTCGGGGTCGGCGGCGAAAGCGGCGGTGCAGGGGAGAGAGCAGAAGCGGTACTCGACACCGTGATGGCGGACCCGGCCGATCGCGGCTTGGCATGCGAGACGCATACGGCACACGGGGTCGACGGACAGGTCGATGTGGGTGGGGCACAGCTCGAGTGCCCACAGCTCGACGGGCTCGAGGATGTTGCGGAGTTGGTGCAGGCCGAGGCTGACCGTGTCGATGTCCGCGTCGTGGGCGGCGCTGAGCATGGAGTTGGTGACGAGGGCTTGACCGGAACCGGCACGGCTCGCGACTCTGGCTGCGAGGTTGACGGTGGCGCCGAAGAAGTCGTCGCCGCGAGCGACGACGGATCCGTGGTGGAGCCCTGCACGGGGTTCGGGGAACCCGCCGAGGTCGTAGGCCGCTTCGAACAGTCGCTGTACCGCGATGATGGCACTGTCGGGGGTGGCGGCGGCGAGCATGACGGCGTCGCCGATCGTCTTGACCAGCTCGGTGCCGGTGCCCTCGATGGCGGTGGTTGCGATGCCGGTGAACATGTCGATCAGATCGACGGCCGCGAGATCGCCGTGGGTCTCGGTGAGAGCCGTGAACCCGGCGAGGTCCACGAAGGCGATCGTGCGATCGGTGCTCATCGCGGGCTGGCCCGACGCACGCTGTGCCGTGCCTGATCGCGCGATGCCCCACACGGTCCATCCACACGACACCAGGTGTTGTTCATTCAGCGCGGAATCTGGTGACGGTGCCGAGGGCTGCGGTGTCGATCTGGACGGCGGTGAACCCGGCGGCGTCGAGCCCGTCTGCGAGTTCTCCGGATGCGAGCAGTCGGTGCGGAGAACGGTCTACGAGGTGCACGATGCGCGCGGTCCGGCGGTCGGTGAGGTCATAGCCGACCAGGGTGCCGCCGGGGCGGAGGACCCTGGCGACCTCCACCAGGGCGTCGCGCCAGTCGATGACGTGGTGCAGCATCAGCAGGCTCACCGCGGTGTCGAAGTGATCGTCGTCGAACGGCAAGTCGGTTGCGTCGGCTTTGGTCACGGTGACGCGGGCGCCGTGCGGGGCGAGACGTCGGCGTGCTGCGGCGACCATCACCGGATCGAGGTCCGTTGCAGTCAGTTCAACGGCCCGGTATCGCTCGAGGAGTGCCCGGCCGTTCGCTCCGGGACCGGAGCCGATCTCGAGCACTTGGCCGTCCAACTCGGTGTCGCCCAGTAGCCACGGCAGCACGACCCGACCGGTGAAGCTCTGCCACGGTGCGCTGCGACAGAACGCCCGCTCGACTCTCGACATCACCGGCATGATCGATCTCCATCGTTTCGCGGAGCCGTGCGTGACTCCATCGGCCATCAACGCTAACATCGGTTCATGCCGATGAAAAGGGAGTTGTCCTGATGGGAACCACCGTGCAACCAGACATTGCGATCGCAGCGCACATGTTCCGCAGCTTCGGCGACCCGACTCGTCTCGCGATCCTCACCGAGCTGCTCCGCGGTGAGCGCCGGGTCGTGGACCTGGTCGACGTGCTCGGCTGTTCGCAGTCGAACGTCTCCGGGCACCTCGCGTGCCTGAAGGAGTGCGGATTGATCTCGGATCGCCCGGAGGGCCGCTCGGTCCACTACCGGCTCGCCACCCCCGCGGTTGTCGACCTGTTGCGTCAGGCCGAGGCGTTGCTGGGCGAGATCGGTGAGCGGGTCGAGCTGTGCGAGAACTATCGGACGAAGCGATGAGCGCGACACCGACCCCTGTCGCGCCGACCCGGACCGAGGGCGAGGGGGGCGGCCTGCTCGGCGACCTGTGGCGCTCCCGCGAGGTGCGCTGGTCCGGGTTCAGCGGTCTGCTGATCGCGGCGGGCTATCTGGCCGGACCCCTCGGAGCTGTCGACGCGATCTCGACCGCGCTGTTCATCGCCGCGGCGCTCGTCGGTGCCCGCTTCTTCGCCGCCGAAGCCGTCGAGGAGCTCGTACGGGAGCGTGCGATCGGCATCGAGTTGCTGATGACCGTCGCCGCGGTCGTCGCCGGTGTGCTCGGCGCGTGGTCCGAGGCCGCGGCGCTGGCGTTCTTGTACTCGATCTCGGAATCGCTCGAGGAGTTCACCGAGGACCGCACACGCGACGCGGTCCGCAAGCTGTTGGACCTCGCGCCGCGCCGCGTCACTCTGCTCGGAGCGGACGGGTCCGAACGCGAGGTCGATGTCGACGAGGTGGTCGTCGGTGACCGGTTCCTGGTGCGCCCCGGCCAGAACATCGCCACTGATGGCAGGGTCCTCGAAGGGACCTCGTCGGTCGACGAGGCCGCCGTCACCGGTGAGTCGGTGCCGGTCGACAAGATGCCCGGTGAACTGGTCTTCGCCGGCACCTCGAACGCGCAGGGCGCGCTCGTCGTCGAGGCGACCGCAACGTCGGCGACGAACACCCTCGCCCGGGTCGTCGAGCTCGTCAGCGAAGCCCAGGAACGCAAGGGCCGCGGCCAGCAGTTCATGGAGCGCTTCTCGAAGGTGTACTCCCCAGCGGTCCTGGCGCTCGCTGCCGGGGTGTGGATCACCGGTGGCGCGGTGACCGGGTCGTGGAACGACTGGGCGCTGCGCGCCGCCACGGTCCTCGTCGCCGCCGCCCCCTGTGCCCTGGTCATCTCGATTCCGGTCACCTACGTCGCCGCGATGGGCCGATCCAGCCGCTCCGGGATACTCATCAAGGGCGGCATCTACCTCGAGGAACTCGGCCGGCTACGCGCCGTCGCCCTCGACAAGACCGGCACCCTCACCCGCGGCAAACCGCAGCTCACCGAACTGCACCCCCTCCGCGACCTCGACGCCGATCGCGCTCTGGCGATCGCCGCATCAGCAGAGCGCCGCTCCGAGCACCCCATCGCCACCGCGATCGTCGACGCCGCCGAAGCGAAGGGCCTCGACTTTTCCGAGCCCGAGGACTTCCGTGCCGCCGTCGGCGGCGGTGTGCACGCACGCATCAAGGGCAAGCAGTACACGGTCGGCAGCCCACGTTTCATCACCGACGAGGGCCACGACCTCGGCCCGATCGCCGACATGATCGAGGAGATGGAAGTGGCCGGGAACACCACCGTGGTCCTCGTCGACGACCAAGGACCGGTCGCAGTGCTCGGGGTGGCCGACACGGTGCGCGAACAATCCGCCGACACGATCACCCGACTCCGCGGCCTCGGCATCGACCACGTCGTGATGCTCACGGGCGACAACCCTCGCACCGCAGCCGCGATCGCCGCACAGGTGGGCATCGACGACGTCGCCGCCGGCATGACACCGGAAGCCAAAGCGGCACACGTCCAACGCCTCGTCGAGCAGTACGGACACGTCGCGATGGTCGGCGACGGCGTCAACGACGCGCCGCCCCTCGCTGCGGCGTCGGTCGGGGTCGCCATGGGTACCGCCGGTAGCGACATCGCGCTCGAGACCGCAGATGTCGCCCTCATGGCCGACGACCTCTCGAAGCTCGTCACTGCCATCGAGATCGGTCGCCGCACCCGCCGGGTCGTCACCCAGAACCTTGCCCTCTCCCTCGTGATCCTTGCCACGCTCGTACCACTCGCCCTGTTCGGGGTCATCGCACTCCCCGCTGCCGTGCTCGCCCACGAACTGTCCGAACTCGTCGTCATCCTCAACGGCACCCGAATGGCACGAAAGTGACGGGTCCGCCGTCGAATCCACGCGGGTCGGCCTCCGCACCGACACCCAAGCGCGTCGGCTCCCCCGACCGTCGACGCGACCGGACGGTGCTCGCCTTTACGGCGCTGGCCGTGCTGGTCGTCGACGTCACCTCGAAGGTGGCGGCTTCCACCTGGCTGCGCGACGCTCCCGTGGAGCTTCCCGGTCCGCTCGACCTGCAACTGGCCTACAACCCCGGCGCAGCGTTCGGTCTCGGATCGAACCTCCCGCTGGCAGTCGTCCTCGCCGTCACCACGACCGTCGCCGCGCTCATCGCCATCGGCGCGTGGCGGGGCTGGCTCCCCAACCCGTGGGCGGCAGGACTCATCGTGGGAGGGGCGATCGGCAACGTCATCGACCGCGCCGAGGCCGGCACCGTGGTCGACATGCTGCACACCGGATGGTGGCCCACCTTCAACCTCGCAGATGTCGCCATCGTCTGCGGTGCGATGCTCCTCGCGTTCAGCTCCCTGCGTTCCAACGAGCCCGATCATCAGCGCGGCCATGGCGATCCCGGGGATGCGGCTTGAATCGGCAACGCATCCGGTCTCCCGCTGGTCGGGTCGTCCCGATGCGGCTCCGCGCCAGCGAGGGGAGGGGTGTTCGGTCCACAACGAAGCGTCGAGCGGGGTCGCGCTCTCGGTCTCGAGGAGCGAACCCGAAGGTCGGCTTGCCGGCGTCGTCGACAGCTTCGGGGGCAGAGCCGATGAGGGCCGGAACGCGAAGCTGACGCCTCGATCCGTCACTCGACGAACCCGCATCGACACCCGGGCGCTTCTACTGTTCCTTCTACCGTGCGGCGCGGTACAGGGGTGTACGGGCTGGCACGTCGGCGGTACGATGGAACTCGAAACCCAAGCAAGAGGGCACGATCCGGTACACGGTGGTACGGGCTGACGAGCTGATCGTCGCCTCATAACCCGAAGGTCGCAGGTTCAAATCCTGCCCCCGCCACCATGAGGGGTTC
>DAORTY010000173.1:0-7494 GCA_035432905.1 Ilumatobacteraceae bacterium
AGGAGATGCACGTCGGCCACCTGCGCAGCACCGTCATCGGCGACAGCATCGTGCGGCTGATGCAGTTCGCCGGTCATACGGTCATTCGCGAGAACCACATCGGCGACTGGGGCACTCCATTCGGCATGCTCATCGAGCACCTACTGGACATGCAGGCCGAGAATGGTGGCGACGTGGTCGTCGACATGGCCAACCCGAACCCGTTCTACCAAGCAGCTCGCGCGAAGTTCGACAGTGATGACGGCTTCAAGGCCCGCGCCCGCGAGCGGGTCGTGCAGTTGCAGTCGTTCGACCCCCAGACCATCGAGTTGTGGCGGCAGTTGGTCAATGCCAGCAGCGACTACTTCAGTGCGGTGTATCGCGAGATGGGAGTACTGCTGACCAGCGATGACACGATGGGGGAGAGCGCGTATCACGCCTCGATGCCCGCAGTGCTCGACCGCTTGAATGCAGCCGGGCTGATGGAGCAGAGCGAAGGCGCCGATGTGGTGTTTCCGCCGGGCTTCTCGAATCGTGAGGGCCAGCCGCTGCCGCTGATAGTGCAAAAGACCGGTGGCGGTTTCAACTACGCCACCAGCGATCTGGCGTGTGTGATCGACCGCGTCGAGCGTCTTCACGCCACGCTGCTGGTCTACGTGGTGGGCTCGCCGCAGTCGCAGCACCTGGCGATGGTGTTCAAGGTCGCCGAGATGGCCGGGTGGTTGGTGCCTCCGGCGCGTGCGGTGCACGTCGCGTTCGGCAGCGTGCTCGGCGCCGACCGCAAGATGTTCAAGACCCGTAGTGGCGACAGCGTGAAGCTGCAGGACTTGCTCACCGAAGGTGTCGAGCGGGCCACCATCGCGGTGCGCGACAAGAACCCCGACATGCCTCGAGCCGAGCAGGAGGCTGTCGGCCGCGCCGTCGGTATGGGGGCCATCAAGTACGCCGACCTCAGCACCGACCGCATCAAGGACTACATCTTCGACTGGGATCGGATGCTGGCGTTCGAGGGCAACACGGCTCCGTACCTGCAGTACGCGCATGCCCGCATCTGCAGCATCTTCCGCAAGGCCGATGTCGATCGGGAGTCGGTTCGGTCCACCGCGACCGTCATCGGCGAGGCGCAGGAACGTTCGCTGGCGCTGCAGTTGCTCCAGTTCGACGCAGCGGTTCACGACACCGTCGACAAGTTCAGTCCGCACCGTATGTGCACGTACCTGTTCGACCTGGCGCAGGCGTTCACCGCGTTCTACGAGGCGTGCCCGGTACTGAAGGACGGCTTCGAAGCCAGTCGCGACAGTCGCCTGGCCCTGTGTGACCTCACCGCTCGGGTGATGGAGCAGGGTCTGTCGTTGCTGGGTATCGATGCGCCGGAGCGCATGTGAACCCGGTTCCGCTGCCGCTGTTGCCGATGACTGCGCAGGTGCAAGCCAACGGCGCACTTGCCATCGGTGGCTGCGACGTCGGCGAAGTTGCCGCGCAGTACGGCACGCCGCTGTTCATCTACGACGAGGCGCACCTGCGTGCGCGTTGCGCGGAGGCTGTTGCTGCGTTCGGTCCCGGCCGAGCGTTCTACGCGACCAAGGCGTTCCTGTGCACAGCCATGGCACGGCTGGCGTACGAGGAGGGTATGCACCTCGACGTGGCAAGTGGTGGAGAGATGTACGTGGCCCTGCGTGCCGGTGTCCCGGCCAACGCACTGGCATTCCACGGCAACAACAAGAGCGTCGCCGAGTTGCGAATGGCCATCACCGAGGGCGTGCGCCACATCGTCGTCGACAGCTTCGACGAACTCGACCGTCTCGACGCTCTCCACGCGGAAGGGCTGCCGGCGCCCAAGGTGCTGGCCCGCATCACGCCCGGGGTGCACGCGCACACGCACGAGTTCATCGCCACCGGGCAGGACGACAGTAAGTTCGGGTTCAACCTGGGCAACGGTGATGCACATCGCGCCATCGATCGCATGCGCCGATCATCCAGCGTGCAACTGGAGGGCGTGCACTGCCACATCGGTAGCAACGTGTTCGAGGCGTCGAACTTCGCCAAGGCGGCCGAGGTCATGGCCGGGTTCGCCATTCCGCTCGACCTGCCGGAACTGGTGTTGGGCGGCGGTCTCGGCGTTCCCTACGTCGAGGGCGAAGAAGCACCGTCGATCACGCAGTGGGGCAACGTGCTGCTCGATGCCTGCCAGGCCCTCGGAGTTCGCAGCAACGTGTGCGTCGAGCCGGGGCGCAGCATCGTGGCCGGTGCCGCCATCACCGTCTACACGGTCGGCACCGTCAAGCACATCCCCGGAGTACGCACCTACATCAGCGTCGATGGCGGGATGAGCGACAACCCGCGCCCGGTGCTCTACGGCAGCGGCTACGAGGCATTTCTGCCGCGTGCTGTCGCCGCCGAGCGGCCCGAGCGTGCACGCCTGGTCGGCAAGCACTGCGAGAGCGGCGACGTGTTGATCTTCGATGCCGGTCTGCCTGCCGACGTTGCGATCGGCGACCTACTGGCCACGCCCGTCACCGGCGCGTACGGCCACAGCATGGCCAGCAACTACAACAAGCTCACCCGCCCTCCGGTGGTGTTCGCCCGTGGTGGCGATGCCCGGTTGGTGGTGCGGCGCGAGACGTATGAGGACTTGGTGCGATGCGACGTGGGCTGATCGAACAGATCTTGGAGTTCCTCCGCAAATTGTCGACCGCTGACAAGCCGGCGAAGTCCACGACGCCACCGACACGCCATGCGCCGGCCCGCGACATCGACGACACCTCCGTGGTGTTCGAGTACTCGCCGGAAATGGACGGCGACCCCGACCCCGGTGAAGTCGTGTGGA
Source organism: Ilumatobacteraceae bacterium (assembly GCA_035432905.1). Classification (GTDB taxonomy): domain Bacteria; phylum Actinomycetota; class Acidimicrobiia; order Acidimicrobiales; family Ilumatobacteraceae; genus UBA668. Next base: position 2,807 of record DAORTY010000173.1, read on the forward strand.
CCTGGGTGCCCTACGAGGAAGATCCCAGCCAAGGCAAAGATCGACCGGTGGTGATCGTGGGCCGTCGCGCCTCGATGCTGGTCGGTGTGCCACTGACCTCCAAGCAGCACGACAACGAAGCACAGGTTGCCGTTGGTACGGGCTCATGGGACCGCCAGGGCCGGCCGAGCTACGCCAAGCTGGAACGACTGCTGACCATCGACCCCAAGAAGGTCCGTCGAGAAGGAGCGATCCTGTCGCGCTCGCATTTCGACGACGTCGTCGCCGGCGTCAAACGCCAACACCCCCGCTGACCCCTCCCAAGCAAGACCCCCCGTGCGAGTGCAAGACCCCCCGTGCGAGTGCCACGCCGTCGGTCGGAGTGCGGCGGAGGCATCCGAGTGGGCACTCACACCCCGGGGTGCGAGTACCCACTCCTACGGACCTCGGCGACTCGCAGAGGTGGCGTGGCACTCGCATGGGTGGGGTGGGCCAATGGGGCGGAGGGTGCCGACGCGACCACGAACCGTGATGAGGCGTCACGGATGGTGCGGGTAGGCCATTTGACTCATTTCGAATCCGACCCCTATCGGTGGCGCGCCTTGAGGAATATCGTACGACCCATGAGGCGGACGAGTCAGCAGCGGGTGCGGTGGACATTGGGAGCGCTGGGGCTCGGCGCTGCGCTGCTGGCAACCTCGCCGGCCGTCGATGCCGCCGATGGCGGGGCGTACGTCCTGTCCGACGTGCAGTGCGATACCAATCACAACGGCGTGCTCGACCTGACGCTGGTCAACGAAAGGGCCTCGCAAGAGGCCGTATTCGAGGTCACCGAGCCAGCATCGGGCAATAACTCGGCAATCGCTGTTGCCGCTGCCTCCGTCTCGGCCATCACGTTCACCGACCTTGCCGATGGTGCGTTCACCGTGCCGGTCGTGGTCGATGGCATCGATGCCGCTGTTGCCGTCAAAGTCTCGTGCGACGCACCCGAGGTGGCTGTGATGGCCGCTCCCCCTCGTGCGCAGTCGGCTGCAGAGCCATCGCTGCCGGCCACGGGTCAGTCCTCTACTGGTGGGCTCGTCATCGGCGGCGCGCTGGTGGCCGCTGGCGTTGCCGTCTCACTGGTTGCACGTCGCCGTTACTTCTGACGCGCTGTTACTCCCGAGCATCACCGCCGTCGAACTCGTAACCTGCTCGGCGTGAAGCTCATCAGAATCGGTGTTTTGGGTTGCGGCAATGTCGGCGCCCCGCTCGTGTCGCTCATCGCGCAGCAGCAGGCTGCCATCGAGGCTCGCACCGGCGTTCGGCTGGAGGTCGTGTCGGTGGCCGTGCGCAACCTCAGTAAAGAGCGCGACATCTCGCTGCCTGAAGGCATGCTCACCCGCGACGCAATGGCTGTGGTCAACGACCCCACGATCGACGTGATCGTCGAGCTCATCGGTGGCATCGAGCCGGCCCGCGAGTTCATCACCACGGCGCTACGCAACGGTAAGCCGGTGATCACCGGCAACAAGGAACTGCTGGCCAACGTCGGCACCGAGCTGTTCGCCGTCGCCGACGACGCGGGCGTCGACCTGTTGTTCGAAGCAGCGGTTGCCGGCGGCATCCCCATCGTTCGCGCGTTGCGCGAGAGCCTGCGTGGCGAGCCCATCACCCGGGTGATGGGCATCATCAACGGCACCACCAACTTCATCCTCACCAAGATGACCGAGGAGGGTGCGGACTATTCAGTGGCGCTGGCCGAGGCGCAGGCCCTCGGTTTCGCCGAGCGCGACCCAACCGCTGACGTCGAGGGCTACGACGCCGGGGCAAAGGCTGCCATCATGGCCACCATCGCATTCGGCGCCAGGGTCGTGGCCGGCGACGTGTACCACGAGGGCATCAGCAACATCACCGCCGCCGACATCTCGATGGCCAAGCGGTTGGGCTACGTGGTCAAGTTGTTGGGTATCGCCGAGGCTGACCAGAGCGGTGCCATCGGTGTTCGCGTGCACCCCACCATGGTGCCGCTCACGCACCCGTTGGCCAGCGTGCGCGAGAGCTACAACGCAGTCTTCGTCGAGGGCGCGGCGGTTGGCTCGCTGATGTTCTACGGCCGCGGGGCGGGTGGCTCGCCCACGGCCAGCGCCGTGCTCGGCGACGTCATCGACGCTGCGGTCAACCTCACCAACGGCACCCACGGCGCGCTGGGCTCCTTCGGTCGGGCAGCAATCCTGCCCATCGACGAGACGTCGGCCGAGTACCTCCTCAGCCTCGATGTGGCGGACAAGCCGGGCGTACTGCACGCGGTCACGGGCGTGTTCGCCCGCAATGAGGTCAGCATTCGCGCAGCCGAGCAGGAAGGCAATGCGCCCGACGCGCGCCTTGTCTTCATCACCCACACCGCCCGCGAGGCCGCAGTCCAGGCCACGGTGCGCGAACTACGCGACCTCGATGTCGTGCGTAACATCGGCGGCCTGCTGCGCGTGATCGGCGGCTGAGGTGTCGGGTTCGGTTCGTTACGTCTCCACCCGGGGCACTGCCCCCGAGCTGAGCTTCACCGAGGCGCTGTTGGCCGGCCTGGCCACTGACGGCGGCCTGTACGTCCCCGCCGAGTGGCCTGCGCTGCCGCCGTTGGTGCCCGGCGCCACCTACGCACAGCGGGCTGCCCAGATCGTCCAGCTGTTCATCGGCGACGACCTGCCGGCAGTGACCGTGCAGCGTCTGTGCGACGAGGCCTACGCCACCTTCGCCCACCCTGCCGTAGTACCGTTGGTACAGATCGGCGACCAGCATTTCGTACAGGAGCTGTTCCATGGCCCCACGCTTGCGTTCAAGGACGTGGCCCTGCAGTTGGTCGGTCGGCTGTTCGACGAGGTGCTGCGCGCTCGCGGTCAGCGCGTCACCATCGTGGGCGCCACCAGCGGCGACACCGGCTCGGCCGCCATCGACGGAGTGAAGGATTGCGCCAACGTCGACATCGTCATTCTCTATCCGCACGGTCGCACCAGCGATGTGCAGCGCAAGCAGATGACAACCGTGCAGTCACCCAACGTGCGCGTCGTCGCCGTCGAGGGAACGTTCGACGACTGTCAGGACATGGTGAAGGCCATGTTCAACGATGTCGAGTTCCGCGAGCGCATGCAGCTCAGCGCGGTCAACAGCATCAACTGGGCGCGTGTGATGGCGCAGATCGTGTACTACATCACCGCCACCGACCTGCTTGCGGGGCCCGTCAACTTCTGCGTGCCCAGCGGCAACTTCGGCAATGTGTTCAGCGGCTGGATCGCCCGTCGCATGGGGGCGCCGATCGACCAGCTCGTCGTGGCCTCGAACGCCAACGACATCCTCGAGCGGTTCGTGAACCACAACGACATGACCGCGGCGCCGGTGGTGCCGTCACTGAGCCCCAGCATGGACATCCAGGTCTCGTCGAACTTCGAGCGACTGCTGTTCGAGATGAACGGTCGCGACGGTGGCATGACGGCCGAACAGTTGCTGCGGTTTCGCACCAGCGGGCTCCTGTCGATCGAATCGGACCAGCGCGCCGAGTTCGTCGAGGGACGACTGCAAGCGGCGCGGCTGGACGATGCCGAGACGCTTGCAGTCATCGCTGGTACGTATGCCGACTCGGGAATGCTGCTCGACCCGCACACCGCGGTCGGCGTGGGAGCGGTCGCCAAGCTGCGCGCCGCCGGCACGCTCCACGGCACCACGGTCACACTGGCCACCGCGCACCCGGCGAAGTTCCCCGATGCCGTCGAGCGTGCGACGGGCGTCCGTCCGCCGCTGCCGGCCCACCTGGCCGACCTGTTCCACCTTCCTGAGCACTTCACCGTGCTCCCCAACGACCTCACCGTCATCAAGGACTTCGTCGCCACCGCGTTCGACTAGCGGCGGACCGCTCAGCGGGCACCCTTGAAACCGAAGAATGCGGCGGCGGCGACGCACAGGCCGGAGAAGAAGTACTGACTGCCGTCGGCTTCGTAGCCGATACGCAGCACTGTTTTCAGCTCGTCGAAGGTGGGGATCAGCGGAACGTCATATGCGATGCCCAGCTCCTCGCCGCCAACGATGATGAGGTGTCGATTGATGTAGTAGTACGCGCCGGCAACGGCGAGCGCTGCGATGAGTGCGGACAACACGGCCCACGTCGGACCGCCTTTGCCGGCACCCCAACTGACCGAGTAGCCAACGGCGAACCCCAGCCCGATGGCCACGTACACGAACTGGCGGTCGGTGAGCAATACGAGCGCGTACCAGATGGCGCCACCGACGACAGCGCCTCCGAGGCCGCAGAGGATGGCTCGAAAAATGGACGGGGCAAAGGCACCCGTCGAGGCTGGTTGGGCCGCGATCGGTGTCGATCCCCACACAGGTGCAGGTGGCGGCGGTCCTTGGCCTGACGCTGGTGGACCGAAACCTGCTGTTGGCGGCTGCGGCAAACCGGGCGGCGGGTAGTTGTTCTCTGTCATGAATGGCGACAGTAGACGTTGCGCCCCGGCGTCGGCGATCGCTACAGTGCAGCTCGTTCGGGTTCCCGAACAGCCCAGCTGCAACCGGTTTTCCCACCATTCATGTGTGGTGACTGACGGCGCAGGGTGTCTCGCATCTCCAGGTGGTGGGGCCGCCGGTGATCTCAGCAATCCTGCTGGGCGCCGACAGGGTCGTGTCTCCTCCCAGAAAGCAGGTGGCCAGTGGCCGCGGAAGCACTCGAGCAGTCCATGCTC
>DAORTY010000174.1:0-7415 GCA_035432905.1 Ilumatobacteraceae bacterium
GGCTACGTGCAACGCGGCGAGATCCGACTCACCATGTTGCCCGCACCGCCGGCACCCATCACGATGCCCAGCGGCTGGCCGTACGACACGATCGCCCGGATCGTGGCCGTCCGCACGGCCGATGCCACCACGCCCGTAGCACCTTGAGTCACGACCGATCTGCCCTCCGCGTGTCGTTCGTGACCGGCCTACGTCTAGTGTCGTCGGCCAGGTCGTCTCAACGAATATCTGGGGGTTTCGGACGTGGCTGGCAGCATTCTTGGTAACCGAGTTCTTCGCAAGGAAGACCCGAAGTTTCTGACGACCGGGGGTGTCTACGTCGACGACATGCTCGACGAGCCGTTGCTCGCTGGCGCTGCGTATGTCACGTACGTTCGCTCCACGGTCGCTCACGGGACGATCCTCAGGATCGACACGTCCGACGCGCTGGCGATGCCCGGCGTCATCGCCGTCTACACCGCCGCCGACCTCGGGCTGGAAGCTGTCCCCAGCGACTTCAACCCAACCATCGCTCGCGGCATGCTCGCCATCGGCAAGGTGCGGTTCGTGGGCGAGCCGGTTGCGGTGGTCATCACCGAAGAGCGTCAGCAGGGTGAGGACGCCGCTGAGCAGGTCGTCATCGACTACGACACGCTGCCGGCCGTCATCGACATCGAGTCGGCACTCACCAGTTCGACGCTGCTGTACGAAGAGACCGGTAGCAACGTGGTCTTCGACACGACGGTGCTGGGCATGCCCGACAACACCGGCGATTCGTTCTTCGACGGCTGCGAAGTCGTCGTCAAGGGCCGCTTTCTCAATCAGCGCGTGGCTCCATGCCCGCTGGAAGTGCGCGGCTCATCGGTCGCCTGGGTCGATGGTCGGCTGTACCAGTGGCTCAGCACGCAGGGTGCCCAGGGCGCGCTGGGCACCATCGCCAAGATCAACGGCGTCGAAGCTGCACAGGTCAAGGTCATCACCCCCGACGTGGGTGGTGGGTTCGGTGCCAAGATCTCGTGCGATCCCGAAGAGTCGTTGCTCGGCGTGCTCGCGGCCAAGGTCGGCCGGCCACTGCGGTGGCGCGAGACACGCAGCGAGTCAATGATGGCGCTCGGCCACGGCCGAGCCCAGGTACAGCACGTCACCATCGGCGGCACCCGCGCCGGCAAGGTCACGCACTACCAGCTCCACGCAATTCAAGACGCCGGCTACTTCGCCGAGATGGGTGCCATCCTGGCGCCATTCATGACCCGTCCGATGGCCAGTGCCGTCTACGACATTCCCAATATCGAGGTGCGCACCACCAGTGTCGTCACCAATACCGCGGTCACCACCGCGTATCGCGGTGCCGGCCGACCGGAAGCCACAGCGGCCGCCGAGCGAGCGATGGACCTGTTCGCACTCGAACTGGGCATGGACGCGACCGAGGTTCGGCGCCTCAACCTGATCCCCAAGTTCCTCGAGTCGCACACCACCGTCATCGGCCAGACCTACGACGTGGGCGACTACGAGACCGCACTCGACAAGGCGCTGGCCGCTGCCGGCTACACCGCGTTGCGAGCGGAGCAGGCTCGCCGGCGTGCGGCAGGCGAGGTCAAGCAGCTGGGCATCGGCGTCAGCACCTATGTCGAGATCACCGGCGGTGTCGCACCCTTCGGTGAGCACGCCAAGATCGAAGTCCTCGACGACGGCCGCGCCATTGTCTACACCGGCACGTCACCGCACGGCCAGGGCCACGTCACCGCGTGGAGCATGCTCGCTCACGAGCAGACCGGCATTCCGATGGACAAGATCGACGTGGTCTGGGGCGACACAGACCTCGTACCCGAGGGCAGCGGCACGATGGGTTCACGCTCCCTGCAACACGGTGGCGCGGCCGTGTGGAACGCAGCCATCGAGCTGGTCGAGACGGCACGCAAGCTGGCAGCCAAGCTGCTGGAAGCCGACGAGGCCGACGTCGTGCTCGACAAGGACAGCGGTGCGTTCCATGTGTCGGGCACCCCGTCCATTGCCAGAGGTTGGGCGGAACTGGCTGTTGCCGCTCACGCCGAAGCCGACCTGCCCGAGGGGCTGCAGCACGCGCTGTTCTTCCAGGGTGCAGCCAGCTTCCCGTTCGGTTCACACGTGTCGGTGGTGGAAGTGGACACCGAGACCGGCAAGGTCACGCTGCTGCGCCAGATCGCCTGCGACGACGCCGGCCGCGTACTGAACCCGATGCTGCTCGAAGGCCAGATCCACGGCGGTATCGCCCAGGGCGCTGCTCAGGCGCTACTCGAAGAAGTTCGCTTTGACGACGATGGCAACCCTGTCACGTCGAATCTCGCCGACTACGCCTTCATCTCGGCGGCCGAGCTACCCAGCTTCGAGGTTGTCCACATGGAAACGCCCACGCACCTCAACCCGCTGGGCGCCAAGGGCATCGGCGAGAGCGGCACCATCGGCAGTACGCCGGCAGTGCAGTCAGCCGTCATCGACGCAGTCAGCCACCTGGGTGTCCGCCACATCGACATGCCCTGCACCGCCGAAAAGGTGTGGCAGGCCATCGCCGCCGCCCAAAAGTGACCCACACCACCGCCTTTTACGTAAAGGCTGTCGGACGTTGAGCAGGTGCTGTACGGCGGCAGGTGTGACACAAACCGCTGCGCCCACGAAGTCCGGACGCGGCACCGAACATACAATGCCGTTGACCTCTACCAGGGTCGTCACGAGCGCTTCGCTCGCCACATTTTCCTCCTGACATCGATTCGCTTGTAGTAACCTCCATAAATGATCGATCGACAACGTCTCACCCGACTACAGGTGTGCGAGGAGCAGCGCTTCGTCGATACACACCCACGCTCCGCGAGCATGGCCGACGCCGCGCGCGTGAACCTGCTCGGTGGCGTGCCGATGGCGTGGATGACCCGCTGGCCTGGCGCGTTCCCGCTGTTCTTCAGCGAGGCACACGGTGCTCGCTTCACCGACGTCGACGGTCACGAGTACGTCGACTTCTGCCTCGGTGACACCGGGGCGATGACCGGCCACGCACTCCCCCAGGTGGCCGACGCGCTGTACGCACAGGCATCACGCGGCATCACCACCATGTTGCCCAACGCCGACGCCGCGTGGGTCGGCGCCGAACTGGCGCGCCGATTCGGCCTGCCGATCTGGCAGATGGCCATGACCGCTACCGATGCCAACCGGTTCGTGTTGCGGTACAGCCGGTTCCTCACCGGACGGTCGAAGGTGTTGGTGTTCGACTGGTGTTACCACGGCAGTGTCGACGAGACGTTGGTGACGCTCGACGCCGCAGGTCGGCCGGTGCCACGCGAGGGCAACATCGGTCCACAGGTCGACCCGACACTGACGACAGTCGTCGTCCCGTTCAACGACCTTGCCGCACTGGAGGCCGCGCTGGCCACCGGCGAGATCGCGTGTGTGCTGGCCGAGCCGGCACTCACCAACATCGGAATCGTGCTGCCCGACCCCGGCTACCACGACGCCCTACGCGCGCTCACCCGTCAGTACGGCGCATTGCTGATCATCGACGAGACGCACACCATCTGCGTCGGGCCCGGTGGTGCCACCGCGGCCTGGGGCCTGGAGCCCGACTTTTTCGTGATCGGCAAGACCATCGGCGGTGGCATGCCCGCTGCCGCCTACGGCTGCACACTCGAGATCGCCCAACGCATCAACGAGCTCCTGGCCGACAAGAGTGTCGACACCAGTGGAGTCGGGGGCACGCTCACCGGCAACGCCCTGGCGATGGCGGCAGTGAAGGCGACGCTGTCGACCACACTTCGTGACGACGACTTCGCGCACATGATCCCGCTCGCCACCGAGTGGGCCAACGGGGTGCAAGCCACCATCGACCGCCACCGGCTGCCGTGGAACGTGCAACAGCTCGGCGGGCGCGCCGAGTACTGGTTCTGCCCACCACCACGCGACGGGGCAGCCGCAGCCGCTGCGGTCGACCACGAACTGGACAACTTCATGCACCTGTGGGCAGTCAACCGGGGCATCTTGCTGACGCCGTTCCACAACATGGCGCTGATGTCACCGCACCACACCAGCGCTGACGTGCAACTCCACACCGAGGTGTTCGCACTGGCCGTGGAACACTTGCTGACATGACCACGTTCCAACGCCTCGATGGACAGGTCGCGCTGGTCACCGGTGCCGGCGGCGCTCACGGAATCGGGTTCGCGGCAGCGCACGCGCTGGCCGACGATGGCGCCGCCGTCGTGCTCAGTTCCACCACCGACCGCGTACACGAACGCGTCGCAGAACTGACAGAGCTGGGTTTCACCGCCGTCGGTGTGGTTGCCGATCTGATGGATTCCGCCGCCGCCGAACGGGTAGTCGCGGTCGCCCTCGGTCTCACTGGACGGCTGGAGATCTGCGTCAACAACGCCGGCATGACGGCGGTAGGTATGGCCGCGGTCGATGCCGACATCGAGGGCACCACCGATTCTGCGTGGCACGACGGCATCGAGAGGAACCTGACCACCTGCTTCGCAGTCACACGTGCGGCCGTACCGGCCATGCGCCGCCAGAGTTACGGTCGCATCGTGAACATCGCCAGCACGTCGGGGCCCGTGCAGGCCTTCCACGGCGACGTTGCGTATCACGCCGCCAAGGCCGGCATGGTGGGCTTCACTCGCGCACTGGCGCTGGAGACTGCCGGCCAGGGCATCACCGTCAACGCAGTCGCTCCCGGTTGGATCGCCAGCGGCACACAGTTGATACGCGAGCAGGGTGCCGGCCGGCTGAGTGCGATGGGTCGCAGCGGCACGCCCCAGGAGATCGCGGCGGGCATCCGGTTCCTTTCCGACCCGACCGCCAGCTACATCACCGGCCAACTGTTGGTCATCGACGGCGGCAACTCACTTCCCGAAGATCGCAGTTGGCAGCCGTGAGCGCTCCCACCGTGCTGGTGACCGGTGCCGCCGGCGGAATCGGCGGTGCCGTCGTCACGCGTTTCCTCGAGGGTGGCTGGCGCGTCGCGGCCGTCGACATCCAGCCGGTGACCAACCGCGACGGCGTGCTCGGAATTCGTGCCGACCTGCTCGACGTGGCACAGTGCCGCGATGCCGTCGAGCAGGCCGCGCAGTGGGCCGGACGACTGGATGCGGTCGTCAACGCGGCCGGCCTGTGGACCGAGGGTGCAAGTGCGGCGACCACCGAGGCCGAGTGGGACCGAGTGCTGGGCGTCAACCTCAAAGGGCTGTACTTCGTCACCTCGGCGGCCATCCCCCATCTCGCCGCCAGCGAGGGCTGCGTCATCAACCTCTCCAGCGACGCCGGCATCCAAGGCAATGCCGGTGCGGCGGTCTACTGCGCATCGAAGGGTGGCGTCTCGATCCTCACGAAGGCGCTCGCACTCGAGCTGGCCCCACAGGGCATTCGAGTGAACTCGGTGTGTCCTGGCGACGTCGATTCACCGATGCTGCGCGGCCAGGCAGCCACCTTCGCGCCGGACGATCAGCAGGCCTATCTGAACCGGCTACTGGCCGGCTATCCGCAGGGATCGCGAGCGCGTTTCATCCAGCCCGCCGAGATTGCCGAGCTGATCTGGTTCCTCGCCCAGTCCGCCGCAGCGCCCATCACCGGAGCCAACATTTCAGCCGACTTCGGCCTGTCGGCGGGCATCTCGTGATTGCGCTCGACGACATCGATCGCCAGCTCATCGATGCGCTGCAGCGCGACGGTCGCGCGAGCTACGCCGACCTGGCCGAACTCGTCGGGCTCTCCCCCGCGGCCACTCGCCTACGCGTCCAGCGATTGCTCGACGCAGGCGTCGTGCAGGTGGTCGGTGTCACCGACCCGCTGGCACTCGGCTATCCGGTGATGGCCGCGCTGGGTGTGCGGGTGGAGCGCAACGTGCGCGCCGTGGCCGACCGCATCGCCGACATCAAGGGTGTCATCTACGTCGTGTTCACGTCCGGCTCGTTCGACCTGCTGGTCGAGGTGTTGTGCGAGGACTCGGCGCGCCTGCTGGCAGTCATCGACGATGAAATTCGCTCGATCGACGACGTGCGTAGCGTGGAGAGCTTCACCTACTTCGGCATCCACACCCACCGTTTCGTGTGGGGCACGCGCTAATCGCCCACGGACTCTGAGTCGTCGGGCTTGAGCGCTGTGACTTCGATCTCGATCTTCATCGCTGCGCTGGCCAACCCGACGACCATCATCGTCGCTGCCGGTGGCGACTGGGCGAAGTACTCGCGCAGCACCGGCCAACACGGTTCGAAGTCGTCGGCATTGGGAAGCAGATAGCGCACGCGCACCACGTCAGCTGCACACGACCCGGCTCGCCGCAGCGCACCATCGATGTTGGCGAGTGTCTGGCTGGCCTGCTCGACGATGTCATCGCTGATGGACATCGTCGAATAGTCGTACCCCGTCGTGCCCGCGACGAACACCCAGCGGCCGTCGACAACTGCCCGCGAATACCCGATCTGCTCCTCGAACACACTGCCCTGGGAAATGAAGCTGCGAGTCATCAAAAGTACTCTGTCACACCCTTTTGCGATGATGCTCGTATGGCCCCCAGCACCGACACCACACAGGCTCCCCAGCAGCTGGCGCTGCTGTCGCCGGGCGACTCCTCACTGCACGACCGTCCGCTCCAGTTCCGTCTCGATGCACGCACCCGCCAGAGCGGGCTCGCCCACATTGCCGCGATCAAGGCCCAGCTTGCCGAGCGGGCAGCCGCCCGCCAGGCCGACGCCACACCCGCACCCAGCCGTCGCGCCGCGTAGGCGGTGCGGTCAGCCGGCCGATGGCGCCAGAGCTGTCACCGCGTCCCAGTGCTTGAGGTCGGGGTCGAGGGGCAAAATGGCCAGCGAGGTCGTGGTGACCCCGTTGTCGAAGTAGCGCTGGATGGTTGCCCGGCAGTGCTCGGGCGAGCCATGCACGATCAGGTCATCGACCACCTCGTCGGGAATGGCCGCCAGCGCGCCCTTGCGGTCGCCGGCCTTCCACGCGTCCCACATGCCCTGCAGCGCAGGGCCACGCCCCAGCCACTCCTGGAAGGCCGCGTACACGGGCACGTTCATGTAGGCCGCAATGGCGTAGCGCGCAGCCGCACGAACGACGTCGGCGTTCTCGCTGGGGCACACGAAGATGCGGGCCACCACCTCCTTCTCCACCCCACCGGCTGCGCCGTCGATCACGCTCACCACCTGCGGCACGTCGTTGGCGCCCAACCAGTTGATGATCGCCCCGTCGGCCTCGCGAGCCGCCAGGCGCAGCATGCCCTCACGCAGCCCGGCCACCAGGATCGGCGGGGTCTGCTCCGGGCGCACGCCCAGGCGAAAGCCACTGACCTCGAACGTGTCGTAGCTCTTGGACACCTTCTCGCCGCTGAGCGCATCGCGCAGGAAGCGCACCACATCACGCACCTTCTTGTACGGCTCCACGAACGGCACGCCGTTCCAACGCTCGACGATCAC
>DAORTY010000175.1:0-7411 GCA_035432905.1 Ilumatobacteraceae bacterium
GATGGCTCACCCCACGGTGGACCCACCAAAACCCACCACGCCAAGGGACTCAAACTCGCGATTCGTCGTGCTGAAGCGTGCTGCACGAAACCGACCGATTTCTACCCGTCCGGTAGAAGATCCGGTAGAAGATTCGGGGGTGTTTGGGCGGCTCGAAGAACGCGTGTCGATGCCGAGCTCTTCCGTACCGTCGCAAGCGATTTGGCCGATGACCAAGACGACGACGAGCGTTGTCGACGACGCTCGAAAACTGGTCAGTAGCGACGCGGTGGTTTCCAGGGATGGTCGCAACACTTCTGCGATTCTGGAGGTCATGTTGTCATCATCTCGTCGTACCAAGAAGGGGCCGGGGCGTCGCCCGCAGTCGGCCAAACGTCGCAGGTTCATGGAGCTGCGAGAACGCGGGTTGAGCATTGATGCCGCTGCGCGTGAGGTCGGCGTGTCACGCACCGCGGGGAGGAACTGGGCGAACGGCTACAGGATCTACCGCGCCGGTCAGGTGGTGGCGTTCGTCGCAGCGCTCGACCGGCTCGAGGTACGCGAGATCAGCCCAAGGTTTCTGTCGGAGGACGAGCGCATCGAGCTCGCCGATCTGAACCGTGCCGGCGTGAGCGTGCGTGAGATCGCTCGCCGGCTCGGTCGTGCGCCGTCGACGATCTCACGTGAGCTGCGCCGCAACGCCAGTCTGGCGAAGGGCTATCGCCCATTCGACGCGCACCGCCGTGCGACCGCTCGGCGAGCGCGTCACCATCGCCGGCGCGTCGAAGCCAACGTCGAGCTGCGACGGGTGATTGGTGAGTTGTTGTCGCAGAGGTGGAGCCCGCAGCAGATCAGCCGTCACCTACGCCAACGGTTCCCGGACGAACCCGAGATGTGGTTGTGTCACGAGAGCATCTACCAGGCGCTCTACCAGCCTGGCTCGCCGTTGATGCGCCCGTCGCCGCTCGCGCCGCAGCATCGCTCGCCGCTGCGCACCCACCGCGATCATCGCCGCGCCCAGCAACGCACCGACCGTCGCCGGCCACGGTTCGAACAACCGATGCGTTCGATCCACGAACGACCGTTCCCGCCCGACGACCGCACCGAGGCCGGGCACTGGGAAGGGGATCTGATCATCGGCAAGGACCAACAATCCGCGATCGGCACACTCGTGGAACGTCAGACCCGCCTCGTTCGTCTGTTGCATCTCCCCCAACGCGATGGCGACACGCTCCACGACGCCCTCCGTGCTCGCCTTGGCGATCTGCCACCGGAGTTGCGGCGATCGATCACCTGGGACCAGGGAACCGAGATGGCACGCCGCCTCACGATCACCGAGACGCTCGGCGCGCCGGTCTACTTCTGCGACTCGCGCTCGCCATGGCAGCGCGGCTCGAACGAGAACACCAACGGGCTCCTACGCGACTACTTCCCCAAGGGCACCGACCTGCGCGTCCACCCGGCGGAGCACCTCCTCGACATCGAGAACGAGCTCAACAACCGCCCCCGACGCGTCCTCGACGACTGCTCACCGACCGCCCTATTCGACGCACTGCTACCCTCGCCACCCCACACCGCGTTGCAACGTTGACTGGAAACCACCCCGTCACAAACGCGCAGTTTTCGGGCGTCATCGACAAGCGTGTCACTGAACCCCACTGCACTGTGTCCGAAGGTGAGTCACCGACCCGCAGACGTCACCAGGCATGACTCCACTCTCGGTTCCAAAGCCAGGCGTTCTTCTCCGGAGGGGCTCTCTGATGACCATGACCCGTACCTTGGTATCCTTCGTCCGCCATTCCGAGATAGCTCAGTTGGCAGAGCAGCTGACTGTTAATCAGCGGGTCGCAGGTTCGAGCCCTGCTCTCGGAGCCAAGAACAATCCTCACTTTGATCTGCCTGCAGCCCGGTGAGGCCGGGATCAATGTCGAACGGCGCCGGCGAACCCGGCGATCATCAGCTGACGCAGAGCGCCATCACTTCGGCTAACGAGACTGCTTGCTACCATCTTGGCCGCGACGCGAAACGTGAGGGCGGCGACTTGATCCATCAGAGTCTGACGACACCCGGGACCGTGCTGCAGGCGCTGATCGATGCCGCCGGTCCTGACACGGTCGAGTATCGAGCGGCAGTTGCCTACGTCACGGGCGATGGGGCAAGGCGACTCGCCGAAGGCCTCGCAGAGAAGCTCGGCCCCGCTTGGACGGGAATGCCGAAGGTCATCGTCACCTGCTTCGACTTCGGTTCTACGGACCTTGCTGCTCTCGACTTGCTGCGCGACGAACACAACTTCGAGGTCCGGATTGCCAACCTCCAGCCTGGTGCAGCTGTCGCCCTCGTCGGACAATCGAGTTTTCACCCGAAGGTCTACCTGGCCTACGGTTCTGGAGACCATGTCACGGCGGTGATCGGATCAGCCAATCTCGGACGCCGAGCACTAACCGTCAACACCGAGGTAGTGACGACCACAACTGTTTCCCGAAGCGAGGCCGACGCGATGTGGTCAGAGCTTCAGGACTCATCAGTTGTGCTCACCGAGGAACTGGCTGCCGCGTACATCGCCGCTCGGCCACTGCGGCTAAAGGCTCCACGGCAAGTTGAGCCGCCCGTCCCTACGCCGGTTGCGCCAATCACCCTGCCCGTCTTTCGTGAAGTCGTTGAGAGCGGATCTGTGGTGCCCGCCAACTACGAAGCGTTCTGGGTCGAGATCGGCGGACCAAGCGGCGGTTCCGGCAATCAGCTTGAGCTACCACGCAGAGCTCAACGCTTCTTCGGTTACACCTTCGATGACTACGACGACCAGCACCACGTGATTGGCGAGCCAGTGCTCCGAAGGCCCCCTGATGCGTCATGGTCCCGACCATTGACGTGGCACGGCAACAATCGGATGGAGCGAATCAACCTCCCGACCCTTGCTCAGGGCGGCGTCGAGTACTCCCACCGAGTCGTTCTCTTCCGTCGTCTTGCGGACGGGAGCTTCGAGCTCGCCGTCGCCACCCTCGACAGCAGCTCCGCGACCGCCTGGCGCAACGAGTCGTCTGCACTGGGCACGATCTACCGCTTCGGACCGAACAGCCCGCGGCGGTGCGGTCTGTTCTGACAGAGTCGCTACGCGCTGACGCGAGGGTTCCGCATACCGAGTTTCTGCCTTGCCGTGATGCGCAGAGCTTCGATGGCGTCATCCACGGCACCAGCGCGTTGAAGGGCCGCCCCGAGCAGCTCGTTGGCAGCGGCCCGGACGCGTTCGACCTCGACACCTGGTCGGGCGAGCGCGGTTCCAACTCTGTTGAGCGCGGAACACTCCTCGCTTGTCAGGAGCGGGATGGGAAGGCTCCGAAGGTGCGTGGCCTCGACCTTGAGTCCCCCACCGCCGAGAACGGTGGCGGTCGATTCCAACATGGCAGAGGCCCACGAGCTGTTGAGCAGTGCCATGAGAGCGGCGTTGCTCAATGTGGTAGCCCCGACGGGCCAGAACGTCGAGAAATTGGCGTCGACAATGTGCCCCCGGTTCAAGACGGCGAGGGGGTGCAGATGATTGATCCGAGCCATGAAGACCTCCGGCCTGTGACGCGGAGCGAGTGGGGGCAACTGATACCAGTACCTCGGCTGTCTGTCGGGCCTGGCCGGATCCGCCGACCGAATGTTGGTGACGACTGCCGACAACTCCGGCACCGATCGCTCGCTGCCCACACTTCCAGTGGACATCAGCGCGGCACGACGAACGAGCGATGCTGCGGCTCCGCTCAGCGGCAGCACGTCCGTCCGCACGCCCTGCCGCAGAGCGCTGTCGATGTCCTCCGGCAATGCGTGACCTCCGAGGAGCAACACCCGCCCGGGCGTCTCCGTCGCCACCAACTCGCCCGAGAGGTCCTGTTGCTTACGAATGACTGGCGCTAGCAGGTACCCAGGCAACCGCAATGGAGTGGAAGACAGCCAGGGATCGACTTCCACCAACTCCGTCTCCGATTCGTCCCCAAGCGCCATGCAGTAGAAGAAGCGATTGGCACCAGTGCGAAGACCCTGACCAGCCTGCCAGCCGAGCTCACCGAGGGTCGTGAAAGCGCCCGCGCCGAGTCCGAGGTGGTTGGCCATCTCGGATGGCAGGTGCGCGACCTGGCTTGTTGCCTTCACGCAAGGCTGGCTAGCTGGACAGCGAACTGGCTCGATTTCTCGAATCCACCCGCTAGAAGCTTCGCGCGCCATGATGAGTGAGCGAAGGTGCATGTCTGGCACTTGCCGGGTCCGTCCGCCGAGGCGTGACTTTCCGTCGGCTGGCTGGCTGGCGGACTGAAGTTCGCTGATGAAAGCGCCCTCTGGATCGACGGAGTCGGCGTACAACGCACCGACCACGCTCGTCGGCGTAGCCGTCGTCGCGTCAAGTCGAACGTGTCGATAGGTGGCCGATCCCTCGATGAGTCCGCTGCCGCGGTCGGAGACCCGCCGAGCGACCAGCAGTGTTGTTCGGACTAGCGCGTCGGGAAACCACGACGCATCACCATCCTCGACAACAGCCTCGATCTCGAAGTAGCGCCGAAGGAGGTACAGAACAGGCGACGCGTACTCCCGAGACAACCATGTGTCCGGCGCAACGATCGCGAGGCGCCCACCGGGCGCCACCATCGCGGAGCACAAGATCCACGACGGCACCGCAAGGTCCGACAGCCCGCCGTAGTGCCTTGCCACGTACCGCCAAACCTTTCGGTCTGCTTCAGGTAATGCCGTGTAGGAATCCAGGACCGCCAGCAGACCGAGCCGAACTTGCTGCGCGCTCGGCACGGCGATCTCGCCAAGTGATCCTGCGCTACCTCGCTGGTAGCGAACATAGGGCGGGTTGGTGATAACCAAATCCCACCGCTCGTTGGCCACTTGCTGCCAGGTGCTCGGGTCGAAGGCGTTGGCCCTCCGCACTGATGCGTGCGGCGCCGGGATAGCTAGTCGACTGTTGCAGACGTCTGCAGCTCGCGGATCGATCTCGATGGCATCGAGACGTTGCCAGCCACCACCACGCTCAAGCGCAGCCATAACAAGGTCGCCGCTCCCGGCCATCGGATCGATGACGCGTGCAGCGGATGCCGAGTCGGCAAGAGAGGCCAACAATCGAGACAACGTCGGACCGGTGAAGTACTGCCCGAGTCGCTTCCGCTCGTGATCGGTCGGAGCACCCAGCAGCGTCATCGGTAGGCACCGCCCACATGAAGCCTGTAGAACTCCGGAGCACTCATTGCGACTTCGATACCTTGCTGAAGGCAACCAGCAACGTACCGTGAATACAGCCTCTGATCGTCCTCGTGACCGAACCGAGCATGTACATCGGCAAGCACCTCGGCGTGATCAGTCTCGTACTTCCGGGCGTCACCCGACGCAGGAGTGAGGAGAAACACAGCATCGTGCCGCGTCCCGCCTTCCGACACCACTTGCTTGAAGCTTGGCTGCCGCTTGTCGAGGACACTCGTACGCTGGACCTCAAGGTCGGCATTGGTCAGAGCGTCGCCGAGAACCGACCAGACCTGTGGCTTAGATGAGTGGAAGACAACAGTGGCCGCACCCGTCGGCTTCAACACCCGACCAACCTCAGCAAACACCGACTTCATGAGAGCGCCGTAAGCGGCGACATCCTTTCCCTGGGCCTTGCTTACGATCGCTTCTTCGTCTGGCTCGGTGACTCGACCAAGCCAGGACTCGTTGATCTGGTTGATCTCTGAGTACGGAATAAAGTCGCCGAACGGTGGGTCGGTGAAGACGTAGTCGATCGAGGCGTCAGCGAGATCAAGCCGCGTGCTTGACGCGCAGTGGACGTTGACTCGTGCACTGCCGCACGCCGTCAGTGCGAACGCCTCGCACAACGTCCGCGTCTTTCGCCGAACACCTTGGAAGACGTTCTTTTCGACGGGCAGACCGCTGATGTACAGCACACCACTCTGCGCTCCGGTGAGGACCAGACCCGCCATGCCACTCTTGACCACGACCCGGGTCATGAGGGTTCCATGCGAAGCGTTGTAGCTAAGCACCAGTAGCCGCAACGCGTCGCGAAGCTCCGCAGGCTGCTCTTCGATGGCCTCCCACAGCGCACCGAACGCTATGAAGTTGCGCCGCGTGTAGAGGTCCTCGATCCAGTTAATACCGAGGTGGTAGCCCGAGCGGTGGAGATCGCCCCACCGAATCTGCCGATCCGGCACCGAAGCGGGCAGGGCGACCTCTGCGATACGCGCAAGCAAGTCCAGATCGGCAGTGCCCACCGGACGACTCCATTGGCGCTTGCCGGTTGCCCCGTAGACACGCATGGGCCTCCGAACTCGACGAAGCCCAACGTCCCCGTTGGACTCGCCGACTGCCGGCCTGCAGGCACGTGCGGCGTCGGCAAAGACGATGCCCTCACCACAGTGTGGGCACGGTGCGTCATTGCGCAACGCGACTGGGTCCCATTCGAGGGCGAGGTCCCAGTAGGCCGATTCGTCGCCGCACGTCGGACATGTGAGCACCTCCGACCACACGATGTGCCGCATCCGCCCGGGGTCACCCGCATCATCCCGCGTCTCGTACATCCAGCCGAACTCACGCTGGGCAGCGTCGACAATTTCGTTCGCAGCCCGCTCAAAGTCCTCAGGGGGCGGAGGGGAGCACATGGTGTTGGCCAGCAGCGCACCGAGGACGCTGATCTCGTACAGCTCGGCGTGGCGGGGACCCCATTGGACGTCCAAGCCAAGGCGCTCGACCTCGCCCAACATCCGGGCGGTCGGTCGTTCACAGAGCCGCACAGCAATCCCTGTCGTGCCACTGCCCGCGAACACGTCAAGCACGGTGTCGCCTGGTGAGGTGTGGGCTGCGACGAAAACCGCTATCGCCTCCGGATCGATCTTGGTCGGGTAGGAAAATGCGTTGTAGAGCGCCCCCGATCGACGCGACTCAACGGGCGAGCTGTAGAGCGCGTCCCAAGTCTCTTGGTCCGAACGTGGCATCCCATCATCGCCGGCAGGCCGGTCGGTGAGGCTGGGCTTCGCCACGTAACCTCCTTCTCGGCTCTGGGGGGCGTCTCGCTCTACGGACCGCGCCACATCTCGCGCGGGACGAATTTCAGAATTGTAGTTCGACATCATTGGCTCCATGGCAGATTCCGCTCTGGGTGGCTTCGCGGGAGCCACCGACCCGCGTCTAAGCGCACGACAACCCGCGCGTGTCGATGAGTCGACTTCCCGCCATGCGGACATCTGATCCGTCAGCACGGAAGACGCGGGGTTCCGAACCGCTAAGTGGACGGCCGACGTGCGCGTAGGGAACTGTCATGCAGACCAAGGTACGCCAGGGGTGTGGCGGAGTTCCCCGGCCCGTGTTTCGACGCATGCGGCCGGGCTCGACTCGAGAGCGTCCCGACGGGACGCGGATTGCGTCCCGTGACGTGGTGGGAATCAGCGGTGTGATTCCTGGTGGCGTCAGG
>DAORTY010000176.1:0-7409 GCA_035432905.1 Ilumatobacteraceae bacterium
ATGAGGGGCGCGTGAACTATCGGCTGCATGCCGGACCGACCGGCCGTCGACGTCGACCAGAGGGGCTAGCCGGACCCGACCAACGGGCACCAAAGGAGCTCCGCACTTGTGTGTCGCTCGACGCAATCTCTCGTAGTCTGAACGGCGAACTCGACCGCGGCGATAGTGCGCTCGCGCCAAGCGGCAGGCGCCCACCTGCTTCGGTGCCGAACGCACGAAGTGCGGTCCGTTTCGCGGCTGCCGCCGGAAAGGACCGCACTTGGCGATTGGCTAGTCGGCAGTAGGGACGCTCACGGTGATCTTGTCGAATGCAACAACCACCGGAGCCAACGTCGTGGAGGGCAGGAAGCTGAACACGCTGACCGCACCAGGCGCCTGCAACGCAGCGAACGAGTTCGTTCCCTCACGCTGCCAACCCGGCTCGGGCTGAGACGCCGGCCAGACCTTCGCCTTCAACGTCGTCGGCGCAGTTCCAGTCACCTCCATGCTCAGCGCATACTGCTCGCCAGGAACCATCGTCAGGTCCGGCACCGTATACGCGCCACCAATCAGGTTGCCATCCTGCAGCAGATACATCTTCACGCCGCCATCAGCCTGCAAGCGCAGCCGAACGAGATAGTTGTTCGACCCGACGCGGCGACCGACAACCGACACGTACTGAGCTTCCACGAGCTTATCGACCGAGAAAACTGCATCCACGCGTGCGTCCGTCGCCGAAACCGAGTTGAGATCCGCGTAAAGCGTCTGCGCCGCCGGCATCGACAGCTTGCCAACACCATCAGCAACACTGAAGCGACTTGCCGCACCACGTAGGGTCCAATCGCCACCCACATCGGCAGTGCCCCAACCATTCGCCACCGCACGGTCAAAACCGTCAGACGCGAGCACACCCTCAGCAGGAGGCTCCGGCGCAACCACCGTCACGTCAGCCGACGACGTAGCCGTCGCTCCGCGATCATCGGTAACCGTCAACACCACCGTATAGGTACCGGCCTCCGCAAATGCGTGTGACGCCGTCACCCCATCAGCAGTGCCACCATCACCAAACGCCCACGAATACGACGCAACCGACCCGTCACTGTCCGACGAACCACCCGCATCAACCGAGAGGTTGAGATCGTTCGAACTGTGCACAAACACAGCAACCGGCGCAACATTCTCAGCCGGCGGGACCGCCTGAGGTGTGCTCACGGTGATCTTGTCGAATGCAACAACCACCGGAGCCAACGTCGTGGAGGGCAGGAAGCTGAACACGCTGACCGCACCAGGCGCCTGCAACGCAGCGAACGAGTTCGTTCCCTCACGCTGCCAACCCGGCTCGGGCTGAGACGCCGGCCAGACCTTCGCCTTCAACGTCGTCGGCGCAGTTCCAGTCACCTCCATGCTCAGCGCATACTGCTCGCCAGGAACCATCGTCAGGTCCGGCACCGTATACGCGCCACCAATCAGGTTGCCATCCTGCAGCAGATACATCTTCACGCCGCCATCAGCCTGCAAGCGCAGCCGAACGAGATAGTTGTTCGACCCGACGCGGCGACCGACAACCGACACGTACTGAGCTTCCACGAGCTTATCGACCGAGAAAACTGCATCCACGCGTGCGTCCGTCGCCGAAACCGAGTTGAGATCCGCGTAAAGCGTCTGCGCCGCCGGCATCGACAGCTTGCCAACACCATCAGCAACACTGAAGCGACTTGCCGCACCACGTAGGGTCCAATCGCCACCCACATCGGCAGTGCCCCAACCATTCGCCACCGCACGGTCAAAACCGTCAGACGCGAGCACACCCTCAGCAGGAGGCTCCGGCGCAACCACCGTCACGTCAGCCGACGACGTAGCCGTCGCTCCGCGATCATCGGTAACCGTCAACACCACCGTATAGGTACCGGCCTCCGCAAATGCGTGTGACGCCGTCACCCCATCAGCAGTGCCACCATCACCAAACGCCCACGAATACGACGCAACCGACCCGTCACTGTCCGACGAACCACCCGCATCAACCGAGAGGTTGAGATCGTTCGAACTGTGCACAAACACAGCAACCGGCGCAACATTCTCAGGCTCGGCAGTCACAGCCATGTCGGTCGCGTACGTACTCGACGCGTTCTTGTCATCCGTGACGGTCAACGACACCGCATAAGTGCCGGCCTCGGCAAATGTGTGGTCGGCCGTGACACCTGTGGCCGTGCCACCATCACCAAAGTTCCACGAATAGTCGACGATGGTGCCGTCGCTGTCCGACGAACCCGTCGCGTCTACTGAAAGTTCGAGGTGCGTTGCCACCGCCGTGTAGGACGCAACCGGCGCGAGATTCGGCGCCTCGGCACCAACGCCAACTTGGAAGTGCGCCGCGACTTCAGGCGCAGTCAGCGCCCGCGAATAGACAGCCGCTTCATCGAATGAGCCGATCATGTTCGGCGAAGTCCCACCCCAGCTTGCATCGCCGCCAACGCGCCAGTAGCCGTCGTAGGTCTGGGCTTGGGTCGCAGGGTTCGTGCCCACTGCGACACCGTCAACGTAGAGCACCATCCCGTCAGCACCCTGCGTCGCGACAACATGGTGCCAGGCACCGTCGTTGTATGCGGCTGCCGACGTCGCTAGATTGCGCTGCGTCGAGAACGTGCCAAAGCTCAACTTGCCGTTGTCGTCCATGTAGACGTGACGGTCATAGTTCGAAGACGAACCGGTTTGCGCGTTGCCAAAACCAATGAGCTTGCCACCGGCTGTTGAGGTGGTTTTGAACCAGGTCTCGACTGAGAATGCGCCAGGAGCACGCTCCGAGACGGTTGTGAATCCATTTCCGCCATTGGTCGCTTTGCAACCGAAGTCCCAGAATCCACAAGTCGTCTTCTTGAACGTAATCGCTGACCCGCCGCCAACGACTGCGCCGGCAGCACCGCGGGCATAATCGCCATCCAACGATCCTGCAGCACCCTGTTGCCCGGAGTCCTTGAGCGCTGCTCCCGATGCTTCGTCGAAACGCCAGTACACGCTCGGCGCTGCGTCGTAGACGAGCCGACCGTAAGCGTCACCCGGGGCTTCGGGAATAGCAAGAGAGCGTCCAGAAGCCGTGTAGTGCGCTTGAACCTGGCTCGGGGTCAAGCTGTTTGGATAGATGGAAACCTCATCGAGCGTTCCTGCAAAGTTGTTCGAGCTTGGTTGGTTTGACCAGCCAGAAAGGTTGTCACCCCCCACCCGCCAGAAGCCGCTGTAGTCCTGGCCCACTGTCACATCGCTCCGCTGTGCGACGCGCTTACCGTCCACGTAGAGTTCCATACCGTTCGAACCCAACGAGGTCACGGCCTGGTGCCAATTGCCATCGTTGTACGCCGCCGTCGATGTGATCGTGCGAACTCCACCGGGGTACACGCCAAACGTGAGCTTGCCGGAATTCTCCATGTAGAGGTGGCGGTCGTAGCTCCCGGAGTTGCCAGTAGCTGAATTGCCATAACCGATCAGCTTGCCACCGGATTTGGTCGTGGTCTTGAACCACATTTCAGTACTGAAGTTGTTCGGGGCGTTCGTCGAGGCCGACGAGGCCGCAAAGGCGTTATCGAAGCGTGTTGCTTTGTCGGGATCTGCGCTGATTGCACCGTCCATGGCCCGAGCAACGCTGCCAGTGATGCTCAGGTCGCCGTTACCCGTCCAGTCGAATCCAACGTTGCCCGAGCTCTCGCCAAGGCGCCAATAGTGTTCGGCACCATCGTTGAGCACCGCGGATGAGTACGGACCGACTTCCGCGTCTGAGATCGTGACGGTGGTCCAAGGCGACCTGAGTACGTTGCCCGAAGGGTCCGTCGCTGTCACTCTGTACTGCACCGAGGAGCCCGCTACGAGGTCGGTGTCGTTGACCTTTTGCGTGAGCGGCTGCCAGAACGTGGTGTCGACAACCCGCTCATCAATCAGCCCTGCCGGGTTCTCACTGTCCCTGTAAAGACGGTAAGTGAGCACCGTGTCGTCGCGGTCCCAGACTGTCGTGTATGAGACGCGCGCGCTGCCTGCTGCAACCGAAAGCACGCTCGGCGTCCAGGTCTCGGTGTCGACCAATGACCTCGGACCCTGCTTATTCGGCGCAATGCCGCGAACAGCGTAACGAACAAGACCCTGTTGGGTGACACCGTTTACGCGCGGAAACTCCCCACCATAAACGACATAGTCCTGGTTTCCTGTGACAGTCCATACCGCTTGGCCTTTGCCAGTGAAGTTCCCAACCTCTGTCTGCGGGTACCAGTTCAACATCGCGGGACGGGGTGTTCCGGGGTGATCCGGGTAGCCATAGATGTCGGCCGTGTTAGTGCCCTGGACCGATTTCGTCCACACGGTCGAGTGCTTGAACGACCACGGATTACTCTGTGGGAATCCGCCGCTATTGCCGCAGTAGTGCTTGTGGCTCGCCGTGTAGACGAGGTCACCAATCGGCGCGACATCGTAGGTATCGCCGTGGCAGTCCTCAAGCCAAACAAGGCTTCCGTCCGTCCAGCGTGCTGCGAAAGTTCCCTCGGAGTTGCCGGTGCCGTTGAAGTGCCAGCCGACACCGTAGAAGTACTCGCCGTCCGTCGCCACGTTGAGAATCCCCGCGGCCTGACCCGCATTGCGGACCTGCGAGTTGACGGGCAGCGACATCGAAGCGCCAGTCACACCGTCGACGCGGGCAAGACCGAAGCCAGGCTCGCTTGAGCCCTCGACCGACGTGAAGCTACCGCTCAGCACGACCTGTGAGCCACCGGGTCCGACTGTGATGCTCTGCACCATTCCGTTGTCCACGACGGGGCGGAACGGAAGCAGCTTCCCGGTGACTGTGCTGACTGCGGCGACGCGCGCGCGCGCAGAGCCATTCACGGAGCTGAAGTACCCGCCGAGATAGAGGGTGTCGTTCGTAGCCGCAACTGATTGTGCGGTGCCGTTGATAGTGGGAATCAACGTTGTGCTCAGGTTTCCGCTCGGAAGGTCAAAAACAGCGACACGGTTGCGCGTCTGGCCATTGACTGCGGTGAATGTGCCGACGACGAACAGCTTCGTACCGTCGGGCGAAACTGCCATGTCGCTCACACGGTTGTTGATAACCGGGTTGAACGACTGGACAAGAGCGCCTGTCTTGATGTTGTAAGCAAGGATGTTCGAGCGGGGCACGAGCTGCGTGCCTTTCGCGGCTCCCGCGGGGCGGGCGTTCGAGAACTGGCCGCCGGCGTAGACGATGTCACCCGCGACTGCTTGCGCCCAGACCACCCCCTCATCGATCTGCACCGTTGGAAGGCCATCAGCGCTCACTGGCTCTGGCAAAGTCGACTGCGCCCCCACGGCGCCGTCCGGACTTACCAAGTCATCGGCGGATGCTACAAGTGGAGTCGCGATCAATCCAGCAACCACCACAGCAAAAACAGTTATTACGCTCGCTGAAAAGCGAGCGTGGTTCCCCAGAGCCACGAAATCCCCTTAACGTCCCAGACCCGCAACGCGGTTCCCCCAGGAACCAAGATGTGAAGCGGGTAACCCCGCCCTCGACAGAGTGGGATCTCCACCATGTTAGAGTCCAGCGGGCGCACCCGCAACTGTTTTCTTGTGGACCGCGGCCCTAGCCAGTGAAGGCGCCCTCGAACAACACCACCGCCGACTCAAACAGCAGGTCAACTTCAATAATGAGATCGTCGCGTTGCGACTTGGGGACATCGAAAATGAACACGCCTTGCGACTTTCCGCCCGCTGGGATGGACGGGGGGAAGGGTTTGCCGCCGGGCTGGATAAACGGGTTTCCCGCGACTCGCTCAGGCCCGTAATAGAGATTGACGACGACCGCTGGGGTCTCAACTCGTTCTCCGGTGCTGTTGCTTGCTTCGACAGTCACTCGCAATGCCGGGCCCGCAACCTCGCCTGGCAACACGGCTTCACCCTCGACGCTCTCGATCGAAACCAACCGAACGCTTACGCCAGCAAGGGGCGCTTGTTCGCCATCCAGCTCCACCGGCGCCGTTGTTTCGCGGGCATTCGGCTCTCCGGGCGCGACGCTTTCGCTGGGGCCAACCTCGGGCTCAGGGTCCTGCGACGCTGTTGTAGTGGGGCTCGCGGACGGAGACGTGGTCGCGCCGGGCGCACGTGAACCCGGCTGGTTTGTCACGACCAGGATCACGACCACCGCAACTACAACGGCAACCACCATGAGCAGAACAATCCACCACTTGCGAACCCCATTTGGGCCGTTTCTCGTGGCGTTCACGCCAGCAGTTTCACTCATCTTGGCTCCCTGATCGCCGTTCGGGCACCGCTAGAGCCCGCTGTACACAGTATTGCGTAGCGCGGGGCCAGGCTACATAAGGCGGGCGTGCTTCTTGGAGCCCGCGGTCTTAGCTCTCCTGGAGTGTCAGCGTCAGCGTGGGCGCAGCGCCCGCACCATCCGTTTGCCGTCCCGAAGTCCCCGTGAATACGCGCGCCAAGGCTGGGTAGACGTCAAGAGTTGCTGGCGCCCGCCCTGCAAAAGAATCTCGTACGACACCCGGCCGGCCGACTTCATCCACCGCGCCAGGCCCTCGTCATCGAGGTGCTTGGCCGCGTAGAGCAACCGATTTCGAATGTTGTAGTAGTAGTAGGTCGGTGATTTCGCACGGCCGGCTGCGGCATCCGCGTGCGTCTGCCCCTCGTCGTGGATCGCCTGCACATCGAGCAATTCGAGCGAACCACCCGCGTCGAGAATCCGGTGCGAAAGGTCGATGTCTTCCCAATACAAGAAGTAGTCGTCGTCGAACCCGCCGACTTCACGCCAGAGCTCGGCAGAAATTGCGAAACAAGCGCCCGTCGCCCACTCGCGGTAGGGGCGGCCCTCGAACTGTTCGCGGCGGACACGGCCCGCGGTCGTGCCGTCATCGAGATAGAGATCCGCGCCGCTGAACCACGGTCGACCGTCGCCAGTGACGATGTGTGGCGAGACGAGCGCGCGAGGATTCGCACGCGCGGCCTCGATGAGGACGTGCAAATCGGATGCCGCGATCCATGCGTCGGGGTTCAGGGTGACCAGTACGGTGGCACCACGCTGGGCTGCGGCATCCGCCCCCGCGTTTACTCCCGCGCCAAAGCCGACGTTGGCATCAAGCAGGACGGCCTGCCAACCGTGAGTCGTGCACGCGCTCGCGACGCGGGCGCGCTCGGCCGCGTCGCTGAAGCAATCGACGACAACGATGAACGACCCCTCGGGCACCTCCACGCGCGCAAGGTTTTGTTCGAGCAGCGCGCTCGACCCGAAATTGACGATGATCACAGCCCCGACGGTTGCCGGAGCGACCTGCTCAGCCACGAGCGCCGTCGGCTTTCGCTGCACCGCGATCAAGCGCGACTATTTCACGGAACCACTTGATGGCGGCGAGCCCCAAGAAACCACCGTTCATGACCATGAGCGCGAGGTAGACCCAGAGGAAGACAGG
>DAORTY010000177.1:0-7379 GCA_035432905.1 Ilumatobacteraceae bacterium
ACGACTGGCTGGAGGCCGTGGTGGCGCTGCCCGACCAGCTGTTCTACAACACGGGCATCTCCACCTACTTCTGGATCGTCACCAACCGCAAGAGCGAGGCGCGACGGGGCAAGGTGCAGCTGGTGGATGCTCGCGATCTGTTCGTGAAGATGCGCAAGAGCCTGGGCGAGAAGCGCAAGGAGATCAGCCCCGAGCAGATCGACGCGATCAGCCGCCTCTACGGCGAGTTCGCCGAGGGCGAGCGAGTGAAGATCTTCCCCAACCAGG
The DNA here is from genome assembly GCA_035432905.1 of Ilumatobacteraceae bacterium. Taxonomy (GTDB): domain Bacteria; phylum Actinomycetota; class Acidimicrobiia; order Acidimicrobiales; family Ilumatobacteraceae; genus UBA668. The sequence continues at coordinate 268 of DAORTY010000177.1, forward strand.
CCTTCGCCTACCTGCGCGTGACGGTGGAGCGGCCGCTGCGCCTGCGCTGGGAGATCACCGACGACACCATCGCCGCCATGCTGGCGCAGAAGCCGGTCGCGAAGCTCGACCTGTCGGTGCGAAGCCACCTTGAGAGGGTGGTGGCCGAACAGCGAGGGCTGGTGGCAGCCACGCAGGCCGAAGCAGCCCGCGTGCTCGACAAGCCGCTGAAGGCGCTGGCGTTGCCGGCCCCGGTGCTGAAGGCCGTGTGGGCGGCGCTGGCCGTGCGCGATGAGGTGGCGCCGCCGGTGACCGACAAGAAGGGCAACCCGGAGGCGGACCCCGACCTGCGCGACAACGAGAACGTGCCACTGCCGACGATCCCGGTGGCGTGGGCGGCCGACCCCACCGAGCGCCTGGCCACCACCGAGTACCGCACCGCCGTGGAGGACTACCTGCGCGCCGAGGTGCACCCCTACGTGCCCGACGCCTGGCCCGACCACGACAAGACCAAGGTCGGCTACGAGATCCCCCTCACCCGCCACTTCTACAAGTACGTGCCGCCAAGACCCCTCGCCGAAATCGACGCCGAGATCAAAGCCCTGGAAGCCGAAATCCAACGACTCCTCGCCGAGGTGACAGAGTGAAGGGAAGCCTGGTTCCTGTCTGGTCCATCGTCCGAAGTCGTGATGAGTTCGGGCAGTCCGACCTGCCGATGCTCACCGTCGTGAGCGACTTTGGTGTGAGGGTGCGAGACTTCGAGAAGGGCGGCCGGGCCGTCAGCGAGGACCTCTCGGTTTACAGGGTCGTGCGACCGGGCGACCTGGTGGTGAACAAGATGTGGGCAAGGTTCGGTGCCTATGGGGTTTCAGAATTCAACGGCATCATCTCACCTGCTTACTGGGTGCTGCGGATCGATGACCAGAAGTTCCTGCCCCGTTTCCTGCACCATCTACTGCGCTCGCAAGGGTACTTGGCGGAGATCCGTCGGCTGTCCAAGGATCTCCCCCCGAATGGTTTCGACCTCCCGTGGGACCAGTTCAGGCGTGTTCACATACCTCGGCCGCCGCTCGACACCCAGCGGGCGATCGCCGACTTCCTCGACCGGGAGACGGCCCGCATCGACGCCCTCATCGCCGCCAAGCGCCGTATGGCCGGTTTTCTCAGTGAGCGCGACGCTGCGACCGTCTCCTCAATCCTCCTATCCGCCGACGCTCCCTTCGCTCGACTCGGGTACTTCGCGATTGTCCAGTCTGGGCTCACCGTGGATGGGGCGCGCAGTACGGACGGCGATGTCGTGAGGCTGCCGTACTTGCGTGTAGCGAACGTGCAGTCAGATCGAGTGGACCTGTCGATGTTGACCGAGGTGACGGTGCCGCGAGTGATGGCGGCGCGGTCGACCCTTCAACCCGGTGACGTGTTGATGACTGAAGGCGGAGATCTCGACAAGCTCGGCAGGGGGACCGTCTGGAAAGGCCAACTGCCGGAATGCCTGCATCAGAACCATGTGTTCGCTGTCCGTCCGGACGTACGGCGGCTTGATCCGGATTATCTGGCCCTACTGACGCGAACGCACTATGCGCGTGCGTATTTTGAGAGCACCGGCGTCAAGACCACCAATCTGGCGTCCACGAGCGCCAGCAAGATTCTCGGTCTGCCGGTTCCGGTACTGGGTTTGGATGAACAGCGTCGACTGGTTGGCGTTTACGAGAAGGCCCGGTCATCGAGCGTCCGAGGGGTGGAGCTTCTCTCTCGCCAGATCGGCCTTCTTGTCGAGCATCGGCAGGCGTTGATCACTGAGGCCGTGACGGGGCAACTCGACACTCCTGGCGTTGCAGCGTGAGCGAGTTTGCGATGATGAGCGAGGACGAACGGACGGGAGCGTTGTGGCATTTCAGGTTCCATTGACGGTGTCCAAGGCGTTGGATCGCATCCACCGCCACGACTACGTGATCCCAGCCATTCAGCGCGAGTTCGTCTGGTCGCAAGCCCAGATCTGCAACCTCTTTGACAGCCTGCTGCGCAAGTATCCGATCGGCACCTTCCTGTTCTGGCAGGTCCCCGCTGCCGACACGAAGAACTACACCTTCTACGACGTGATGCGCGACTTCCATGAGTTGAAGAGCCGTCACTCGCAGAAGATCCCAATTCCTGACAAGCGCGACGTCACCGCGATCCTCGATGGCCAGCAGCGACTGACAAGTTTGAACATCGGCCTGCACGGGTCGTATGCCGTGAAGCGGCCGGGTGCCCGCACGACGTCCAGTGATGCGTACCCAACACGTCACCTCCACCTCGATCTCTGCCATGAGCCGAATCCGGACGACGAACTCGGTGTGCAGTACCTGTTCCGGTTCGTGACACAGCCGGAGGTACAGGCCGACAACGCAGCAGGAAAGCATCACTGGGTTCCTGCCAGCAAGGGGCTGGAGTTGAGCGGCGGCCCTGAGATCTTCAAGTACATCCAAACTGCCGGTCTTGCGGAACACCCTCGCGCGTACCTCACGTTGAACGCGCTCTTCGAAGCGCTGACACTGCAGCCGTCGATCAGCTACTTCGAACTGGAGGACCAGCGTCTCGACGAAGTCCTCGACATCTTCATCCGTGTGAACAGTGGCGGCACAGTGCTGTCGAAGTCGGACCTGCTGCTGAGCGTCGCCACCGCTGAGTTCCGAAACCGTGACGCCCGTGAGGCGATCCACGGTCTCGTGGACGATCTGAACGCGATCGGCCAGGGGTTCAGCTTTTCCAAGGACCTCGTGTTGAAGGCCGGCTTGCTGCTGACCGATCGCCCCGACGTGCGCTTCACAGCGGTGTCGTTCACTGCGGACAACATGAAGCAACTCGACGATGCGTGGGACAGCATCGACCATGCCCTGCGAGTGAGCGTTCGGCTGCTGGCCTCGTTCGGGCTCTCGGCGAAGAACATGACAGCTAACAGCGTGCTGCTGCCGGTGGCCGATTACGTGCATCAGCGAAAGCTGGGCGACGCGTTCGTCACGTCCGTCGCTCACCGCGACGACCGCGAGGTGATCCGTACATGGGTCATCCGCAGCCTGGTGAAGGGCGGCATCTGGGGAAGCGCTTTGGACACAACCCTCACCCGCATTCGGCGCGCGCTGCGTCAGTCGGGTTCCGTCGGCTTTCCGCGGGTGGAGATCGAGCGCGAGATGGCCGCAGTGGGCAAGTCGCTGGACCTCGGTCCAGCGGAGCTGGAGGAGATCGTCGACAGCGAGTACAAGCAGAAACGAACGTTCTTGCTGCTGTCGCTGCTCTATCCAGGAGTCGACACGCGCAACGAGTTCCACGTCGACCACGTCTTCCCGAAGGGCCGCTTCACCGACGCGAAGCTTCGAGATGCAGGCGTGCCGGGTGATCTCGTCGACGGATACCAGGATGCCTTCAACAGGATGCCGAACCTGCAACTGCTCGACGGTTCGGTCAACGTCTCGAAGCAGCAAGCGTTGCCTATGGAGTGGGCAAAGAGTCACCTCCCCAACTCTGCAGCTCGTGTCGGGTATCTCGCGACGCATGACATGCACGATCTCCCAGACGACATCGACGAGTTTCTCCCGTTCTTCGCAGCTCGCCGGCAACGCATGTACGACCGGTTGACAACGCTGCTTTCGGCCGCGGGTGGAGCGCCATTCTCACGGTCATTCGCCCCACCCGAAGGCCCACCGATTCGCCTTGGCGGCGAAAGTAGCGTGCCCGCTCAACCCACGAAGGAAGCGCGGCCGTCGGGCGTCTCTAGCTCGGTCGGCGGCCGGACGGTCTACAACCGCTCGCTGGCCAACATTCTCGACGGCCCGGTTGAGTGGCGGACGAAGAAGGCTTTGTACACGGCGCGCATCGAACGGGGCGAAATCGTCCTCGACGACGGCCGGTGCTTCGAGTCCCCAACGGCCGCTTGCGAGGCAGTTGCCGGTGGCTCCCACAACGGCTGGCGCATGTGGAGACGCGACGGCAAGACGATTGCGGAGCTGCACCCATGAGCAAGGTGAACGAGGCTTCGTTCGAGGAGGCGATTGCGCAGCACCTCGTCGAGTATGGCGGGTACCTTGCCGTCAAGCGCGGCGTGGGGCAGCACGGCGCCGCGGACTTCGACCCGAGCTCGGGCCTCGACACGGCCGAGCTGTTCGCGTTCATCGGGGCGACGCAGGCCGATGAGTGGGCCAAGCTGATCAAGCATCACGGGGGCAACCCCGACACCGCGCAGCGCAAGTTCGTGCTGCGCTTGGCGCAGCAGATCGACGACCGGGGCACGCTCGACGTGTTGCGCCACGGGGTGATGGATGGGCCGGCGCTGATGCGGCTTGCCTACTTCAAGCCGGCGCACGCGCTCACGCCCGAGCTGGTGGCGCGCTACGACGCCAACCGGCTCACCGTCACCCGCCAGCTTGCATACGACGCGGCCAGCACGAAGACGCTCGACCTGTGCTTGTTCGTGAACGGCCTGCCGGTGGCGACGGCGGAGTTGAAGAACCCGCTCACCGGGCAGTCGGTCGACCATGCGGCCGAGCAGTATCGCAACGACCGCGACCCGCGCAACGCCACCCTCGGCCGGCGGGCGCTCGTGCACTTCGCGGTCGACCCGGAGCGAGTGGCGATGACCACGCGGCTCGACGGGCCGGCCACACGGTTCCTGCCGTTCAACCTGGGCAGTGGCGGTGGCGCGGGGAACCCGGTGAACCCGCACGGGCATCGCACCAGCTACCTGTGGGAGCGGCTGTGGGCGAAGGATGCGTGGCTGGACCTGCTGGCCCGGTTCATCCACGTGGATCGGCCGGCCAGTGGCACTGCCGCGCAGAAGAAGGCGGCCGAGCTGGTGGTGTTCCCTCGCTTTCACCAATGGGATGCGGTGCTGGCCCTGGAGGCGCATGCGCGTGCGAACCGTGCGGGGAAGTCGTACCTGGTGCAGCACAGCGCCGGCAGTGGCAAGAGCAACACGATCGCGTGGACCGCGCATCGGTTGTCGACGTTGCACGATGACGACGACCGCAAGGTGTTCGACAAGGTGATCGTGATCACCGACAGGGTGATCCTCGACCGCCAGTTGCAGGAGACCATCTACCAGTTCGAGCACGCCCGCGGTGTGGTGGTGAAGATCGACCACAACAGCCAGCAGCTGGCCGACGCGCTGGCGGGCGAGCAAGCGCGCATCATCATCACCACGCTGCAGAAGTTCCCGTTCGTGCTCGACAAGGTGGCCGGCCTGCCCTCGCGCCGCTACGCAGTGATCGTCGACGAAGCGCACTCGTCGCAGACCGGTGAAGCCGCGAAGGATCTGCGGCTGGCGCTGGGCACCGACGACGAGACCGAACTGACCGCGGCCGAAGCTGAGGACATGGGGTTGGTGGCCGACCCGATCGACCCGGTGGAGGAAGCGCTCGCCAAGGCCGTGGGCGCGCGCGGTAAGCAGGCCAACCTGTCGTTCTTCGCGTTCACTGCCACACCGAAGGCCCGCACCCTGGAGCTGTTCGGCACGTTCGACACCGAGGAGCGCAGGTACCACCCGTTCCACCTGTACTCGATGCGCCAGGCGATCGAGGAAGGCTTCATCCTCGACGTGTTGAGTAACTACACCACGTACCAGACCTTCTGGCGCATCGAGAAGGCCATCGCCGACGACCCCGCCTACGAGTCGGTGCAGGCCCGGCGGGCCATCGCCCGCTTCGTGTCGCTGCACCCGCACAACCTGGCGCAGAAGGCCGAGATCATCGTCGAGCACTTCCGCACCCACACCGCCGGCAAGATCGGCGGTAGGGCCAAGGCGATGGTGGTCACCTCCTCGCGCCTGCACGCCGTGCGCTACAAGCAGGCCATCGACGCCCACATCGCGATCAAGGGCTACACCGACATCGCTGCCCTCGTGGCGTTCTCCGGCAAGGTGATCACCGACGACTGCGACCCGTACACCGAAGCACGGATGAACGGCCTGCCAGAGGCGCAGACCGCGGAGGCCTTCGCCGGCGACGACTACCAGGTGCTGGTGGTGGCCGAGAAGTTCCAGACCGGTTTCGACCAACCGTTGCTGCACACCATGTACGTCGACAAGGTGCTCACCGGCCTCTCCGCGGTGCAGACCCTGTCGCGCCTGAACCGCATCTACGGCGGCAAGAGCGACACCTTCGTGCTCGACTTCCGCAACGACGGCGAAGCGATCCAGGCGGCCTTCGAGCCCTACTACGGCACCACCGTGGCACCGCCCTCGGACCCGAACCTGCTGTGGGACACTCGACACCGCCTCGACGAGTACGACCTGCTGCGCCCCGAGGAAGTGGAAACCACCGTCGCCCTGCTGCTCACCTTCACCGGTTCCGCCGATCACGGCCGCGTGGAAGCCGCGCTGGCGCCCGCGGTCGAGCGGTTCCGTGCGCTGGAAGGCGAGGACAGCGCCGGCTGCAAGGACGCGCTCGACAAGTTCGTGCGCACCTACGCGTTCATGGCGCAGATCGTCACCTTCGGCGAGACCAAGCTGGAACGCGACTACCTCTTCTGCCGTGCGCTCGCCACCTACCTGCGCAGCACCGCCACCTACGAACGACTCGACCTGGGTACCGAGGTGGAGCTCACCCACTTGCGCACCGAGGCGCAGACCGAAGGAGCCCTGACGCTCACCTCCGAGACCGGCGAAGTGAAGTGGGTCACCGGCGACGGCATGGGCTCGCGCCACGACCCCGACGTGGAGCCGCTGTCGGCGATCATCCACCTGCTCAACGACCGCTACGGCCTGAACCTCGGCGACGCCGACCAACTGCTGTTCGACCAGTACGAGGAAGACTGGGCAGCGAACCCCGGCTTGGCCGACCAGGCCCGCAACAACACCCTCGACAACTTCCGCCTCGTCTTCGACCCGCTGTTCCTCAACACCGTCGTCAGCCGCATGGACGCCAACGACGCCATCTACAAACGAATCCTCGACGACCCCGACTTCCGCGACGTCCTCAACGATTTTTACCTGAGGAAGATGTACGCCCGCCTCCGCTCACCCGCCAAGTCGTAGGCCCGCGTCGCGGTTGACGTCGTGGGCTACAGCAGTTCGGCAGCGAGGCTGGCGACGGTGCCGCGCTCGCAAGCGCTGAGGGTGACGTGACCGAAGCACGACTGGCCACCGAACGCCTGGATGAGCA
>DAORTY010000178.1:0-7360 GCA_035432905.1 Ilumatobacteraceae bacterium
CGGTGCCCACGCACGCGCCGCCAGCGGTCGGGTTCGACGAGGTGACGAACGGGTACGTGCCGTGATCGAGGTCGAGGAAGGTGGCCTGGGCGCCTTCCAGCAGCAGCGCGTCGTCGCGGTCCAGCGACTCGTGCAGCATCTCCACCGTGTCACACACGTACGGCGCCAGGCGGGCGCCCAGCTCGGCGAACTGCGCGACAGTTGCATCGACGTCGAGCGCTTCTCCGCCCAGCGCAGTGATCTCGCTGTTGTGCGCGACCGTCTGCACCTTCACTGAGTTGGCGAATGCCGCCGCGTCGAGCACCTCACCAGCGCGGATACCGATGCGGCGAGCCTTGTCGGCGTAGGCCGGCCCGATGCCCTTGAGTGTGGTGCCGATGCGATCGTCGCCGCGGCCCTGTTCGTACAGCGCATCGAGCGACTGGTGCCACGGGAAGATGAGGTGGCATTGGCTGCTGACCTTCAGCTTCGAGCAGTCGATGTCGCGGCTCTGCAGCGTGTCGATCTCCTTGAACAGCGTCGGCAGATCGACCACCACGCCGTTGCCGATGACCGGGATGATGTGTGGGTACAACACGCCGCTGGGGATGAGCTGCAGCGCATAGCGCTCGGTGCCCACGACCACCGTGTGCCCGGCGTTGTGGCCACCCTGGTAGCGCACGACATGGGTGTGCTCGGCGGCCAACAGGTCGATGACCTTGGCCTTGCCTTCGTCGCCCCACTGGGCACCAACGACAACTGTGACGGGCATGGCGAAACGCTCCTCAGGAAGGCTCGCCTACCGGCGAGTCGGCACCATCGACGATGGACCGGAACGTGGCAGGAGCCTACTGCCCGGAAGTCGGGAGCCCTGTCACTTGCGACATGCCGGCAGCGAAATCGGGGATCGAGGGAGTATCCAGCAAGAGCCGCTTGGTGTACTCCTGCTGGGGTTCGGTGAGCGTCTGTGCCGTAGTGCCGAGCTCGACGATGCGACCGTCGGCCATCACCGCCACCCGTTGCGCGATGGAGCGCACGAGCGGCAGGTTGTGAGTGACGAACAGCATCGCCAAGCCCAGATCGCGCTGCAGGTCGACGAGTAGCTCGATGATGGTGGCCTGCACGAGCACGTCGAGCGCGGAGGTGACCTCATCGCAGATGAGCACCTGTGGCTTACTGACCAGCGCACGCGCGATGGCGACCCGTTGCCGTTCGCCACCGGACAACTGGTCCGGAAAGCGGCTGCCGTACCCCGCCGTGAGCGACACTCGCTCCAGCATGCGGTCGACCTCGCGGCTGATCTCGCGTTGGTTCATGCCGCCGATCGCGAGCGGCCTGCCGACGGACTCTGCGACGGAACGGCGCGGGTGCAGCGAGCTGTACGGGTTCTGGAACACGTACTGGATGGACAGGCGCTGCCGCACCGGACGGTCGCGTGACGACCGGGCCAAGGACGTGCCGTCGAGAAGAATCTCGCCCGTCCACTCACGATGGAGGCCGCCGATGGAGCGCGACAACGTGCTCTTCCCCGAGCCGGATTCGCCGACCAGTGCCACGCATTCGCCGCGCTCGATGTCGAACGACACGTCGTGCACCACTGTCAGGTTGGCGTAGCCGGCATCGACGTTGCGCAGGCTGAGTGCGACATCGTTGTCGGGCCGGCTGGGGGTGCCTGCGGCCGCACGCTGGCTGGTACGGGCGGGCACGCTGAACGCATGGAAGCAACGCACCTCGTGTGAGCCGCCGACACCGACCTCGGTGACGGCTGGGAAGGATTGGTTGCATTCGTCGGTGGCGACTTCACAGCGCAACGCGAACGCGCAGCCCACCGGCCGACGACCGGGTGACGGTGCCCGTCCGGCAAGGCCGACAAGCTCGCGATCGCTGCCCATCTCCGGCGCCGCTGCCACCAGATAGCGCGTGTACGGGTGCGCCGGGTTCGCGAAGATCTCCTCGGTGGTGCCCTGCTCGACGATGCGGCCCGCGTACATGACCGCGACACGGTCGGCCAGGGTGGCAACGACGGCGAGGTCGTGCGTGACGTACAGCGCAGCGACACCGTGTGTGGAGGCCATCGTGCGGACTGTTTCCAACACGTGGGCCTGGGTGCTGACGTCGAGCCCCGTCGTGGGTTCGTCGAGCACGATGACTGCAGGCCGTGCTGCAAACGCCATGGCGAGGCCGACTCGCTGCTGCTGGCCACCGGACAGCTGGTGCGGGTAGCGCCGCAGGAAGCTGGGTGTGGACGGCAGCAGGACCTCGCTGAACACCTCCTGCACCCGGGCCCGGCGCTCGGCCTTGTCGCGGCCGAAGCCGTGCGTCTGCAATACCTCGAACACCTGCTGGCCGATTCGCAGGGCAGGGTTGAGCGCCGTGCCTGGATCTTGCGGGACGTAGGTGACCAGTCGGCCGCGGGCGTCGCGCAGTTCCTTGCCCTGCGCGCTGAGGATGTCGGTACCGACAATGCTGATCGTGCCCGAGTTGATGGCGACGCCCTTGCGCGCGTGGCCGAGCACGGCCAGGCCGACGGTGGTCTTGCCCGAACCCGATTCCCCGACCAGCCCCAGTACCTCACCGCGGGAAATGGTGAGGGTCACCTCGTCGACGATGTCGTGGCCGCCCTGAACGACATCGATGCGCAGGTTGCGGACGGCAAGCGTCTCGTGCCGTTCGTCGTTGTGTCGTTCGTCGTTGCTCTGGTCGTCGCTGCTCTGTTCGGCGTTGCTGTGTTCGCTCATGCGTCGGGCCTCCCGCGGTCGATGCCGGCGACGGTGCGCGACATGCCGTCGGCGATCAGGCCGGTGCCGATGGTGAGCAGTGCGATCGCAATCGCGGGCAGCACCGTGCCCCAGGGCTGTACCGATAGCGCCACCCGATTCTCCTGCACCATCAGACCCCAGTCGGCCGCGTTGCGTTCGGTCGAAAAGCCGAGGAAGCCGAGGCCGGCGATGATGCCGATGGAATAGGTGAGCCGCAGGTTGGCCTCCACCAGCAGTGGGCCGGTGACGTTGGGCAGCAGTTCGCGAGTGATGATGCGGAACCTCGATTCGCCCAATGCCTCGGCAGCGGCCACGAAGTCGCGTTCGACGACCGGAACGGTGGCGCCGCGCGTGATGCGGGCGATTCGTGGGATGGTGGTGAAACCCACGATGGCGATGATCAGCCACGACTGCGGGCCGACCGTGGTGAGCGCAACCAACGCCAGGAGCAGTTGCGGGAACGCGAGGACGATGTCCATGAAACGCATCAGTGCGTCATCGATACGGCCACGGTTGTAGGCGGCGACCAGGCCGACGGCAGCACCGAAGACGAAGCCGATGAGCGTGGAGACCGACGCAAGGAAGAGGATGGATCGGCCGCCGTGCAGGAACCTCGACCAGACGTCCTGCCCGAAGTAGTCGGTACCCAGCCACGCTCCCTTCACCTCGCGAAGGTTGGCCGTGCCCACGAACTCGGCGGGTCCGTACGGCGCAACCCACGGGCCGATGATGGCGATACCCACGAGCAGCAACACCAGCGCGACGCCGATGCGCGTGCGCCACAGACGCAATGCGCTTCGCACCAACCCACGCGGCTTGATGACGGTCTGTCGGTCGGTTGCGGCGACGGTTACTGCAGTCATTTCAGCCTCGTTCGCAACCGGGGGGTGACCAGGATGGTGGCGAGGTCGGCGAGCAGGTTGCTCACGACATACACCATCGCGATGAACATCGCGATGAACTGAACCACTGGAGCGTTGGCCTCAGGAATGGCATCGCGCAGCGCGATGCCGATGCCGCGGAAGTTGAACAACGACTCAACGATCACCACCCCGCCGGCCAGGTAGGCGATGTTGAGTGCGACGACCTGCAGCGTGGGTCCGAGCGCGTTGGGGAACGCGTGCCGCCACAGCACCGAACGCTCGGGCAGTCCCTTCAGGCGGGCCATCTCGACGTAATCGCTCTCCAGTACCTCGATCATCGCGGCGCGCATGGTGCGCCCGACGTGTGGAGTGACAGCCAGAGCGAGCGTGAGTACGGGTAGCACTATTCCATCGAGGTCAGACCACGGCGGTTCGCCGGGTCGGATGCGGCTGACCGCCGGTACCAGATGCCAAATGTTGGTGGCGAAGAAGACGGTGAGAAGTGCGCCGACCACGAATTCGGGCATCGAGGCCAAGACGAGCAGTTGGTTCGACATGATGCGGTCGAACCAGCCGTCGCGGCGAAGCGCGGCGTATGCGCCGAGGAACAATGAGATGGGTACCGAGATGACGGACGAGATGGCCATCAGGAACAGCGAATTATTGACGCGATCCGAGAGCAGATCCCAGACCGGCGCGCCGTTGGAGAACGACTTGCCGTAGTCACCCGTGACCATGCCCCACAGCCAGTCGAAGTAGCGGTTGATCAGCGGTCGGTCCAGGCCCAGTTCCGCGCGGCGGGCGATGACCACGTCGGGGAGAGCGCCGCGACCGAGCATGCGTTTGACGGGATCGCCCAGGACATTGGTGAGCAGGAAGACGGCAATCGAGACGACGAGCAGTGTCACGATGCCGAGCAGTAACCGCCGGAGGATGAGTTTGAGGATTCCCATGGGTGGGTGTCGTGGTGCACCGGCCGGAGCGACCCGGCCGGTGCACCACTCAGTCGTTCACGACTCGAGCCAGATGTTCTTCCAACCGCGACCGAAATGATCGAAGTTCAACAGGTTGGGCCGGGCGACTGCACCCTTGACGTTGACCGAATAGCCGTCGAGCAGGTTCTGGAAGTAGGCGATGATGTTGCCGCCGTCGTCGTACTCCTCCTGCTGCATCTCGCGGATGATCCCGTTTCGCTTGTCCGCATCGACCTCGCCGACGGCCTCGTTGTAGAGGTCGACGAAGTCCGAGTCGGCCGGGGGCCAGTGGGTCTCGGGATAGGTGGCCGTCGGCAGCGATCCCTGGGCGACCTGGTTGAGATACGGCCGCGTGCTCCAGTAGCTGGTAGCGAAGGCCCGTTGCGTGTACTCGGCGCCCCAGTAAGTGCCGCCATCGAGCACGGTGGCGGTGACGTTGACCCCCGCCGCTTTCGCCTGTTCGGCAAATGCCGTGATGTACTCCGGCAGACCGGCGGTGTCGTCCGGGGCGAACAGTTCGACCGACAGGTTCTCCTGGCCGGCGTCTTTGAGCAGCGCCTTGGCAGCGTCGATGTCCTGCTCGCGCTGGGCAAAGTCCTTCGGGTAGGAACCGTCGAGCACGCCGTACATGTCGTTGCCGACGCGACCGTGACCCGACAGCACTCGCTGCACCATCTCCTCGCGGTTGACGATGAGCCGCATGGCCTGGCGGACGCGGACATCGTCGAACGGAGCCACATCGACGCGCATGGTGATGGTCTGCCAGTTGCCGGCCTCCGATTCGAGCAGGGACAGGTCACCGTTGGACTCGACAGCGGCGGCCTGGGCAAAGGGCAGGTCGATTGCGACGTCGATGTCGCCCGAGGTAAGGGCGTTGACGATGGCGGCCTGGTCGGAGAAGTCGATGATCTGGACCTCGTCCAGGTACGACTCGCCCCAGTAGTTCTCGTGACGGACGTGCACGCTTTCGGAGCCGGGGGTGAAGCTCTTCAACTTGAACGCGCCGGTGCCGATCTGGGTGGTCGGATCGCCGGCGAAGCGGGCGTAGTCGACCGGCACGATTGTGGCGCCGTAGTCGGCCAGGCCGTAGAGGAATGCCACACTGGGCTTGAGCAGTGTGATCTGTACGGTGAGGTCGTCGAGGATCTTGAAGCTGTTTGCGTCGACGAACTCCGACAGTGCCGGGGCGATACCGAGTGCCGGGTCGGTGAGACGCTTGAAGGAGTAGACGAGGTCTTCGGCGCTGACGGTCTTGCCGTTGTGGAATTCGACGCCGGCCTTCAAGCGCACGACGTACAGGTCTGGGGCCTTGGCCTCGATCTCCTCGGCCAGGCTGTTGTTGTAGGCGATGTTGAAGTCGTCGTCGTAGTTGGCGATGGATTCCCAACCGGTGATCAGACGGGCCTGGTCGGCACGAGCGACGATGTACTGCCCGTCGATCAGGTCGTTGGTACTGCCCACGACGCCGACGCGCAGCGTTCCGCCCTTCTTTCCCGCAGCGGCCGCCACCGTGGTGGCCGTGGCTGCTGTGGTGGCCGTGGTGTCGCCCGTGGCCGTGGTGGCACCTGTCGTCGTGCCGGTGCTGTTGGCGGTGGTCGCTGCCGATGGTTTGTCGTCGCCGCCACACGCGACGAGCACGGTGGCCGCCCCAGCACCCACCAGCAGCTGACGGCGACCGATGGCGCCCGGTAGCCAGAGCTTGTTTTGATCCGTCATCTTCATACCCCCAAGGAATGAATGAGGGGCCTGTGGCCCGACCCGACGCAACCTAGTACCTTTCGAAATCGGCAGTGCGAATCGAGGTCGTGCGTTGTGATGAGAATCGATGAATACGTCACCTACGACGGTCTGGGCTTGGCCGGGTTGGTGCGTGCCGGGGAGGTCACGGCCGACGAATTGCTGTCCCTCACACTGCAACAGGTTGCGGCGACCGACGAGGCGATCGCGGCCGTCGTCCACGTGCAGGAAGCCGTTGCCCGGGCGGCGATCGCGGCGGGGTTGCCTGATGGGCCGTTCACGGGGGTGCCGTTCCTGCTGAAGGACCTCGGTGGCGAGGCGATCGACTTCCCGACCTCGATGGGCTCGCGGCTGTACGACGGCTACCGCTACGAGTACGACAGCGAACTGTTCGTCCGTCTGCGGGCGACAGGCCTGGGCACGTTCGCGCGTGCCACCAGCCCCGAGTTCGGCATCGGCGCGACCACGGAGGCAAAGGTCTACGGCCGCCCGACTCGCAACCCGTGGAACCGCGACCACGTCGCTGGCGGGTCCAGCGGCGGTTCTGCTGCAGCGGTCGCTGCTGGGGTCGTACCGATGGCGCACGGCAGCGACGGTGGCGGCTCGGTGCGCATCCCCGCCTCATCGTGCGGGCTGTTCGGTGTGAAGCCGACGCGTGCGTTGCTGCCCGACGGCCCGGCCGCAGGCGAGGGCTGGGCGGGCATGGCGATCGAGGGCTTTCTCACCCGCTCGGTACGCGACACTGCAGCGTTGCTGGATGCAACGGCCGGCCCAGATGTGGGTGCGCCGTACTATGCGCCGGTATTGGCCGGCACGTTCACCGATGCGATCGCACGCCCGCCGCGCCCGCTGCGAATCGCGGTCAGCACCCGCTCGTTCTCCGGCGCCGACATTCACCCTGACTGCGTGGACGCCGTGCACCACGCGGCAGCGTTGTGTGAGTCGCTCGGTCATCACATCGTTCCCGCCGAACCCACCATCGACATCGATCGTTTCGCTCACGCGTGGGCGAACATCGTCGCCTGTGGCACGCAGCTGACGGTGCGGT
>DAORTY010000179.1:0-7309 GCA_035432905.1 Ilumatobacteraceae bacterium
CTGCAGCATTTCGACGGCGTGCTCCTGCCGGGCGGCGGCGACGTCGACCCGCGTCGCTACGGCCAGCAGCCGCTCGACGAGAACCTGTACGGCATCACGGAGATCCACGACGAACTCGACCTTGCCGTCTGTCTCGCCGCGATCGAACTCGACTTGCCGATGCTCGCCCTGTGCCGCGGCATGCAGGTGCTCAATGTGGCGTTGGGCGGCACGCTGCAGCAGGACATCGGCAACAGTGACCACTGGATGCGCGAGCACACCGTCGATCTCACCGAGGGTTCCTTGATGGCGCGGGCGTGCGGCACCGTGCATCTCGAGCACTGCCACTCCGTCCACCATCAAGGCATCGGCCAGCTGGCACCGCCGCTGGTCGCCTGCGGGTGGGCGACCGACGGTCAATTGGAGGCTGTCGAGTTGCCGACTGCGACGTGGATCGTGGGCGCGCAATGGCACCCCGAGGACACCGCATCGCGCAAACCACAGCAACAGGCCATCTACGACGAGTTGGTCCGACGCGCCGCCGCTCACGCGGCAGCACAGCGCTGAGTCACTGCACTAGATTTGTCAGAACTGCCGCTGGCGCGCGCACAACCGCAAGGGGATCCCAATGTCCACCACACTGTTCGATCATCGTTGGCTTCACGCTCGTACCGCGCTCGGCGGGTTGGTCCTCTGTGTGTCGCTGGTCGCCGCCGGGTGTTCCAGCAGTGCCTCGGTCGGTACTGCGGACACCTCGAGCACAGCGCCGGAGGCCACCACCAGCATTGTCGCCGACACGACGACCACCGTCGCCGTCGCCGTCGAGACAACGCACGCCGCGACGACCACCGAGGCACCCACGACGACGACCGCACCCGTCGCGGAACCACTGATCCTGCGCGGCGACGGCGTTGGCCCCTTCGCTCTGGGCATGCCGTACGCCGATGTGCTGGCAGGTCTCTCGGCGCAACTCACGCTCGCCAGCAACGAGGCGTTCGAGTACCCGGTGGTCGACGAATACGGTGGCCATCGCAGCGCCGACGAGAACCGGGGCTTCGTTGCACCCTTCGGTCGCGTCGCGTGTTGGTCCGATGGTGCCGACGGTCAACTCTGCGCAGCGTTCGGCGGCGACAACGTCGCCGCACTGAGCTTCGTGGGCTGGACGTATGGCGGCAGCGTGCTGGGCACCATCTCCGGTCTCACCGTTGGCTCGCTGTGGAGCGAGTTCCCGACCCTGATCGGCTCCGAACAGGGTGGCTGCTACTCCGAGAGCTCTGGAACGTTCGATGGCGTTCTTTTCTCGGTCGTCTCCGCAGGCGCCCCGTTCGGCATCTTCGACGAGTTCGGCAACTACGTGTCGGGCGGGGTCCAGAACCCGGCGGACGTCAGCGTGACCAGCCTGGCTGCCGGCGACTTCCCCTACGACACCAACGCCGACTGCTGATCGGCTCACTTATGCTGGCGGAGTGAATCCGTTGGTGTTGATAGTTGGTCGGCTCGCCACCGCGACAAAGGGTGTCCGCGGCGAACCATTCGCCGCTGGCCGTCGATATTTCGAGTCTGTTGCACGCGCCGGCGGAATGCCGCTGATGCTGCCGCCGATCACGTCGCTCATCGGTGACATTCCCGACCTGCTGCGCCAGGTCGATGCCGTGGTCCTCCATGGCGGAGGCGACGTAGATCCACGCCGGTACGGCCAGCAGCCCACCGCCGAGCAGCTCTACGGCATCGTGCCCGAACACGATGAAGTCGAGTTGGCCGTCGTTGCAGCCGCGCTCTCACTGGACGTGCCGATGCTCGCGATCTGCCGAGGCATGCAGGTGCTGAACGTGGCGATGGGCGGCACCCTCCAGCAAGACATCGGCACCGAGTCGCACTGGTTCGCGCACCACGAGGTGCCCCTGGTGGCCGGCTCGCGATTGGCAAAGGCCATCGGCAGCGAGTTGGTGACCGCCGGTCACTGCGTGCACCACCAGGCCCTCGACCGAGTGGCTGACGGGTTGGTAGTCGTTGGTCGGACGTCCGATGGCATCGTGCACGCATGCGAGTCCGCAGGAGACGCCTGGGTCGTGGCCACACAGTGGCACCCCGAGGACACCTCCGCCACCGACGACGAACAGCAAGCGCTGTTCACCGCCCTCGTCGACGCCTGCTAACCCCACCGCCCGGCGCCCTCCGCCCAGCGCCGCCCCCCTCGGCCGCCCACCGTCCCCCTCGGCCGCCCTCCGCCAGCGCCCTCCGCCCTCCGCCGCCCACACACCAGTTGGCACCCTCCGCCGCCCAAGGGCGAGTAAGGGTGCCGAATTCGTCAGGGGTACCCGCCCATGGGTGTTGGAGCGTGCCATTTGTCGGGTGCAAGCAGGTCGCCCGATCGCCGCTGCGGCCCGATATGGTCGGCCTTCGGCTTCCCCCGATGACCTCGAACATCAGGAGGAGAGCCATGCCCACATGGCGATCACCCGTCGACCACTGGCTCGGCGGACATCATGGAATCATCACGGCGGCGAAGCTCATCGCGCTCGGCTGCTCAGAGCGCACGATTCGACGGATGGTGGCGTCCGGCGCGCTCATTGCGGTGTACCCGGGCGTCTTTCGCGGCCGCCAATGGCACGACGGAGTCATGCCCAGACTCGTCGCCGTCTGCGATCGCGTTCCAGACGCGACGGTCGCATTCACCACCGGCTCGAGGCTCTGGGGTTGGCGGCGTGTGGACGATGATCGAACGCACATCCTCATTCCGCATGGGTCGGCGTCGGCGCCAGATGGCGTGGTCGTGCATCGCTGCCGACAGATCGATCCCGTCGACATCGTCCATCGACCCGACGGGATACGGGTCACGAGTCCGCCACGTACGCTTTTCGACAGTGCCGATCTCCTCGGCCGCAGTGCGACTCGCTCCGTTCTGGAGCAGCTGCTGCACGAGCGCACGTGCACGCTGGAGACAGTGATCGATACCTATCTCCGGCTCAGCCACCCACGCCGACCCGGGTCGACCGTGCTCGGAGAGGTGCTGAGCTCTCGTCCGAAGTGGCGCGCCGCGCTGCAGTCCGACTTGGAGCTGCGAGTCGACGAAGCAATGCGGCGGCAAGGGCTCCCTGCCCCTGTTCCGCAGTGCCCGGTGACACTGCCATCCGGTAGGACGATTCATCTCGACTTTGGATGGCCGCAATGGCAGGTGGGGCTCGAAGTCGACGATCCTTCGTGGCATGCCGGCGAATTGGAGCGCCATCGAGACACCAACCGCGACCGCAAGGCCGGAACCGTTGGCTGGTTCGTCGCGCGGGTCACGAAAATCGACGTCAATGGTGCCTTGGAGGATGCGTTGAGCGACGTCGACACCATCATCAACCTCCGCAAAGTGGCATAGTCCACCGCCCATGGGCGGGTAAGAGTGCCGAACCTGGCCTGTTTACCCGCCCTTGGGCGGCAAAGGGTGCCAGTTCACGGCGGTGTAGCTGCGAGTGGCGTCCTTGGCCGCCCTTGGGCGGTAAAGGGTGCCAACAACTGCGTGCCAACAACTGCGAACTGCGGCGGCGAACCGCCGTCGCAACTACTGCGGCTGTGGTCGTTAGGGCGCGATGTCGATGAGGCGGCCCGGGAGGATGCCGATCACCAGCGTGAACGCGACCGACAGGCTGATTGCCACAGCGAGCAGCGCGGGGACCCGGACAGGCTCGCGGCCGTCGTCGCCGGCTTCGGGGTCGCTGATCCACATGCTGATCAGGATTCGCAGGTACAGGAACGCTGCAATCACGGCCGACACCATGGCGATGATGGCGATGGCGTAGCTGTGCACATCGACAGCCGCAGTGATGACACCGAACTTGGCGATGAAGCCACTGGTCAACGGCACGCCGGCCTGGGCGAGCAGCAGCACTGTCATGCCGAGCGCGAGCGCCGGCTTGCTCCTGCCGAGACCGCGGAACCCGGCCAGACCCGTGGCGGCGTCACCGGTGCGGCCCACGGCCGTGACGACGCCGAACGTGCCCACCACCAGAACCGAATAGATCAGCAGGTAGAGCAACACCGACGAGACGCCAGAACCCGAGAGCGACACACCAGTACCGTGCGCAGCGGCTTCCACGCCGACGAGGATGAAGCCGGCATGACTGATCGACGAGTAGGCGAGCATGCGTTTGACGTTGGTCTGCACCACGGCCATCACTGCACCACCGACCAGGGACAGCACTGCGATCGCCCACAGGACGGGGCGGTAGTCCTCGCGCCAGTGCGGCAACGCCACGAACAAGACTCGCAACATCGCACCGAACGCTGCCGCCTTGCCGACCGATGCCATGAATGCAGTCACCGGCGTGGGCGAGCCTTCGTACACATCCGGTGACCAGAAGTGGAACGGCACTGCGGCTGTCTTGAATGCGAGGCCGACGAGCAACATCGCGACACCCGCGAGGACCAGGGCATCGTTGCGGCGATCGAGCTGAATGGTCGCATCGAATGCGGCAACGATCTTGTCGAAGTTGGTGCTGCCGGCGCCGCCGTAGACCAATGCAACGCCATAGAGGAAGAACGCCGACGAGAAGCCGCCCAGGATGAAGTACTTGAGACCAGCCTCTTGGCTCTCGATGCGCTTGCGATGGCTGGCCGCCATCACGTACAACGCGATCGACAGGATCTCGAGGCCGAGGAACAGCACGATCAGATCGTTGGCCGAACTCATCACGATGCCGCCGAGCGCGGCCACGAGGTAGAGCGCGTACAGCTCGGGGTCGTCCAGACCCTCGCGACGCAGGTAGTCGTCAGTCGTCAATGCGGCCAGGAACACGCCCACACAGATGGTGATCGTCAGCCACACCGCGACCTTGTCGAGGCTGAGTGCGTCGCCGACCAGCGTCACGGGGCCCTTGTCGTCGATACGGCTCCACAGCAGCACACCCAGGACACCGCCGGCCAGTGCGACGGCTGCGGTGAACAGGGCGTAGCCCCGCTTGGGCCACCTCGTCAGCGCTCCGCCGACCAGCAGCAGCATGGCCCCGCCGAGCAGGACCAAGAGTGGGCTGAGCGCGAACCAGTCAATGGCCGGGCCTTCAAGTGTGTCGGCAGCGAAGAGCGCGCCCATCACCCTTCTCCTTCCTCAGTCGCCTCGGAGATCACCGGGGTCGCCGGCTGCGGCGAACGCCAGTCGCTGTTCTGTTCGACGTGCGTGATCAGCTTGTTGACCGCCGGCTCGATACGGCTGAGCATCGGCTTGGGGAAGACGCCGGTGAAGATGATGAGCCCGATGAACGGCAGCAACAGTGCTGCTTCCTTCCACTTCAGCTCGGCAAACGACTTGTTGTCCTCGTCGGGCTCGCCGTGGAAGACACGCTGGTACGCCCACAGCAGATAGACCGCGGCGAGAATGACACCCGAGGCGGCAGCCGCCACCCACCAGCGAGCGGTGCCGAACGATCCGATCAGGATCATGAACTCGCCGACGAAACCGTTGAGACCGGGCACGCCGATGCTGCTGAGCATGATGACCATGAAGGCCGCCGCGAAAACCGGAGCAACCTTCTGCAGGCCCCTCAGCTTGGAGATGGTACGCGTGTGACGACGCTCGTAGATCATGCCGACCATGATGAACAAGGCGCCGGTGGACACGCCGTGGTTGACGCTCTGCATCACCGAACCGGTGAGGGCAACCGTCGTCAATGCAAACGTGCCGAGCACGATGAAACCGAGGTGCGCCACCGACGAATACGCAACCAGCCGTTTGAGGTCGGTCTGCATCGTGGCTGCAACCGCACCCCACAGAATGCCGATGACCGCCAAGGTCAGGAATACCGGGCGAACCCACACGGCCGCTTCCGGAAACAGGTAGACGCCGAAACGCAGCAGACCGTACGTTCCCATCTTCAGCAGCAGGGCAGCCAGGATGACCGAGCCCCCGGTGGGCGCTTGCGTGTGCGCATCGGGCAGCCAGGTGTGGAGCGGGAACATCGGCACCTTGACGGCGAATGCGATGGCGAATGCAAGGAACAACCATCGACCTGTGGATGCGGCAAAAGTTGCGTTCTCCGCGATCTTGACAAGATCGAAGGTGACCGAACCACCCGGCCCAGCCTTGGCCAATACAGCCGTGGCGACGATGCCGACCAGCATGAATGCCGAGCCGATCATGGTGAACAGGAAGAACTTCGTGGCGGCGTAGATGCGGTCGTCGTAACCCCAGCCGCCGATGAGGAAGTACATGGGCACGAGCACGATCTCGAAGAAGACGAAGAACAAGAACAGATCGAGGCTGATGAACGAGCCCATCACGCCGGCCTCGAGCAGCAACATCCATGACAGATACCGCTTGTGGTCGTGATGCGGATCGAGGCCGATGATGACCAGCGGGAACAGCACCCCGGTGAGCACCACCATGAACAGCGAAATACCGTCCACGCCGAGGTGCCATGAGATACCCCACGGCGTGATCCACTCGTGTTGCGACACGAACTGGAAGTCGGCGTCGTGCGACTTGAACGCGAACAGCAGCCACAGCGCCATCGCGCCCGTGAGCACGCTGGAGATCATGGCCACGACCTTGACGAGGTCCGGTTGCCGCTTGGAGATGAGCGCCACGATGGCAGCGCCGATCGCCGGCACCAGGACCAGCAGAGTGAGAATTGGGAACGCGATCACAGGAGTCCTCGCACGATGACGAACCACATCAACAACAGCACAACACCTGCGCCGATAGCGGCCGCGTAGGTACGAAGATTGCCGGTCTGCAGTTTTCGAACCTTGCCCGCCGTCGCACGGACCAGTTCGCCGGTGCCATTGACAGCGCCATCGACGATGTTGGCGTCAGCCCACGCGACGCCGTCGAACGCCTGTCGCCCCGGGCCACCCATGAAGTTGCTGACCGCACGGTCGTAACCCCAGGCATCGGCGAGGATCTTGGGCTCGACGGCCTTCATTCGATGCTTGGCGTACACCGCGACCGCCAACCCGATCCCGACGAGACCTGTGATGATCGCGATGATCGCCAGCGGCAGCTTGGCGGTGCTGCTCTCGTGGACGACGACCACCGGTTCCAACCAGGTGACCAAGCGCTCGGTCTTGTGTGAGAACGGCAGGTTGATCGCCCCACCGACAATTGCCAGCAGTGCGAGCACGACGAGCGGCGTCACCATCGTCCATGGGCTCTCGTGCGGCACGGTGTGCCCGTGATCGTCGTGCGCGTGATCGTCGTGCGCGTGATCGTCGACGTGAAGGTCGCCGTGCGCACCGTTCTCCGCGTGCGCATCGTTCCATCTCGCCTTGCCGTAGAAGACCAGAATGACCTGTCGGGTCATGTAGTAGGCCGTGATCAGCGCCGTCACCAGTCCGACGAACCACAGGA